>JBCBCO010000005.1:0-45822 GCA_038630445.1 Pseudomonadota bacterium
CCTCAACCAGATCAACTTCGAAGCGCCGACGTTGGGCCGTCAATTGATCTGGTTGAGGCGGAAGATGCCATTCGTGAGTTTCTGCGCCGAAATAGAATTGAAGACTATGGCTCTGAGCGTGCAACGGCGCAGGGTCTTTATACGACTTTGTCTGGAGAACTATCCGCAACTCAGTCACGAGCCAGTGCGGTTCAGGGACAGCTTTTGCGGACCCGCGCTCAAATTGCCTCGACAGATCCCGAACAGGATATTTTCATCGAGGATAATAGCGATCAAACCCTGCTGGACTTACGCCTTCAGCGTGAGGATCTGTTATCGCGTTACACAGCTGACAGCCGTGCTGTTCAGGCCATCGACAAGCGTATTGAAGAGGTTGAGGCTTTCCTCGCTGAAAAAGAAGGCCCGCAAGGCACCGTTCGCCGTGGCCCCAATCCGACTTATCAGGCGCTTGAGACGACCCTGAATTCTCTTGAAGCCGAAGCCGAAGCTCTGACCAATCAGCAAACCGAGCTGGAGCGCCAGTTCGCACGCGTTGAGACGACGCTCGCGCGTTTCACGCAACTGGAGCCCGAGTGGAACGAACTGCAGCGCAAGCGCCAATCGCTCGAAGATAATGTCCGCCTGCTAACGCGTGCGGAGCAGGAAGAAGGCACCATCAAGAACATCGCGCAGGATGGTACGGATAGCGTCAGCATCCTTGAACCTGCACGCGTGCCTTTACGCGGGTCCAGTCTGCGGTTTCCGATAGCGGTTCTAGCACTTCTCTTCGCAGGATTTACGGCGTTGATGATCGGGCTTTTACGTGCGCTGACGCGTGATGGATTCCCAACGCCCAGTGCCTTATCAAAAACAACGGGCTTGCCCGTCCTCGGCGCGGTCGGCCAGCACAGGTAGACAAGACCGCGTTAACCAAAGCTGTTTAGCGATTAAATATTGTATTGTTTCAGGGCGATAAGCCTATGCGCGATCTTCGCGGTGATCTTGGAAACGTCTGGCGCGCAGCCAGTCGACTGACCTCGTCTGAAGGCGGTGGACGCACGGCTATGTTTGTGTCTGCCCGCGATGGCGAAGGAACAACCAGTGTTGCAGGCTCCATCGCGTTGATGGCATCCCGACGCGCGCAGAAACAGGCTTGGCTGGTTGATCTCGATCTACGCCGAAACTCAGCCTTTAAAGCCTTTGAGACAGGATTTGCAAAACATGTCGGGCCGCCCGGACGCGCCTTTGATGCGTCTCTGAGGCGCGAACAGATTTATTCGGTTGTCCCACGCGTGGCGACACGCGGCTCAGATAAGCTACTCACCGCGCATGAAATTCCGGGGACGCAGCTCCTGGTCACCCGCTTTCGCAATGAGCATCTCAACCGGGGTCAGCGCGTTCAAATTCGCACCCAACCCAGCTGGTGGAGCGGCCTGCGCGAAATTGCTGACTGGATCATTGTGGATGCGCCATCGCTTGAGCGTTCCCCTGCTGCTTTGGCGGCCGCCAGTCAGATGGACGGGGTCTTCATTGTCGTGGAGGCGGATCGTACCAGCGCGGAAGATGTCGTCGCCGCCCGTCGCGAGATTGAAGCGCATGGGGGGCAAGTGATCGGGCTTGTCATGAATCGGGTGGGCAGTGATGCACGCTTCGCAGACCGTTTCTCAGGCTAGTCCTGCGCGCAACGCCGCGCGCGCTCAATCCTATCCGAAAGCAGAGCTTGTTCTGCTTTTCATTGTCCTCATCATGTTTTCCGAAGGGCTTCTGCCGCGCCTGTTTGATGCAGAGGAAAACCCTGAAGGGTCCCCAATCCTGCGCCTGATGTGGCTTCCGGTTTATGCGGTTACGCTTTGCCTGATCGCTTGGAAGGCTAAGGAGACAGCGCGCACTTTAATTCGGATGCCCTTCATGATCGGGCTACTCTGCCTTGCGGCGCTCTCTTTCCTATGGTCAATCGATCCGGCCCTCAGTCAGCGCCGGGGCATTGCGATCGTGATGAGCACACTCGCCGGTGTCTGGATTGGGACACGTTATGACTGGCGCACCTTGCTTAGAGTGCTTGGATTGGTGTGGGTCACAGTCGCGATCATCGGCACGCTGACCGCGCTGTTGAATCCGGCCTTTGGTGTTATGAGCGAAATTCATGTCGGGGCGTGGAAGGGGCTCTACTATGAGAAAAACCAGCTCGGCGGGCACATGGCGCGCGCTGCATTCCTGACAGCTTTCCTCTTCCTCATGGATCGGCAATGGCGAGTTGCATGGGGCGCAGGCGTCGCCATCAGCACGCTGATGGTGCTTATGACAACATCAAAGACCTCGCTTTTAGGTCTTCTGCTTGGGTTTGGGATCATTGCAATCGCGCTTTGGATGAAGCGTGGACGCGTCACAAGTCTTACTCTGACATGGCTCGGAACGGTTATTGGCGGCACAGTCCTCGGAACATTTGTATTTGCGCCCGATGTCGTCTTCGATTTGCTTGGTCGCGATGCCAGCCTGACGGGCCGGACAGATATTTGGGCCGTTCTGGCGCAGGATATCGCTGAACGCCCATGGCTCGGCTACGGCTACGGATCCTTCTGGATGCTCGATAGTGAACCGGCCTATTGGCTGCGCGAGGTCCTCGAATGGGAAGCGCCAACCGCGCATAATGGTTGGCTTGAAGTCGCCATCGCGCTTGGCCTGACAGGTCTGCTCTGTTTGGTGTTGGACTTCGCCCTCACCGTGTGGCGTGCGGTCCGAGCCTCAATCGACTCGTGGGCGGGCGTTTTCGCGCTAGGCGTTTGCGCGCAATTCTTGCTCTTCTCGATATCTGAGAGCATCGCTCTCATGCAAAACTCACTTGTCTGGATGACCTATGTGATTGTGGCTGCGAAGCTTGCGAATACGCCTGATAGTCTCCTCCCACTGCGTGGGATCAGGCTTCGTCGACCTTTGCGGATGTTGACTTCGGACGTGGCGTATAAAGGCTGACATTTGGCGTCGAATTCTTCAGAGACGAACTACCGTAAAACTTGAAATCAAGGAACCAGAGCACTTTGGACAGGCCTCTAATCGCCTTATCGAGTTGAAAGGCCCTTTTTGGGTGACGCGCTATGAAAAGTGCTAACCATGCAAACCCGTGGAGGAAGGTTTTTCCTGCTCCTATCGCCATCCATTTCAGGATAGTTCCATACTGTCTTTTTGATGAAAGACGCGCGAGCGTTATCGGGGCCTGTCCATAGGAAAAGGCCCGGCGCATAGTGTAACTGAGATGAATTCGATTGGGCAGCGGATGTTCATTTACGGGTGCATCAGCGGCCCATGCAAAGCTTAGCCCCGCCTCCCGAATGCGCTGAAAAAGCCGATCATCTTCACCGCCAATCTCATTCATGGTCTCGTCAAACCACGGCGCGGTGCCGGGGACTTTGGAGAAATCGATCAGACTGTTCCCGCAACCATAGGACTCCTCAATCAAACCCGTGGAGTGACGGGGGTCTCTGGCGAAGAAGGCCTTGAAATACGCGCGGTGCTTTGAAACACCATCCGGTAGTGCGGTTATGACGGGTCCAAACACAACAGGCGCTGGATGCGCCTCATGTGCTTTAAGGATCTGCTCCAACCAGTCCGCAGGCGCTGTCATGTCATCATCCAGAAAGGCAACGAGATCTGTTCTGACGCGTGTCATTGCCGCGTTGCGCGCATTCGCAACGCCGGCGCGTGGTTCATTGACGGCAGTGAAGTGGATTGAAGACAGGCACTTTTGCCTAAGAGCTTCGATCATTTCATGCGCCGTGCCATCCGGATGGTTATCCACGATGATCAGATCAAAGCCTCCCTGACCCGTGAGTGTCTGTGCAAATACGCTTGAGACAGCTTTTTTCAGGCCGTCCGGGCGGTTGAAAGTTGGGACAACCACGGTGACAGGCGGAAAGCTCATGCGGCCACCGTATCAGGTTGGATATGTGAGAATGCGTTCGATATGGGAAGAACGTGTAGTCCGGCATCCTTGGACAGCTTCACAAGTCGCTCAAGCGCATCAGGCGTCGTGCCGAACGGACTTGGCTCTGGTCGGACATCATGGGTGAAGATGATCGTCCATCCGCTCTTTCGCGCTGTTTGCTCAATGGCCGATGCTGCTCGTTCCGTCGTCTTATCATCCGGTGTGAGCTCGAATGCGCTGAGTTGCATCAGGTCAGAGCCTTTCCGATTAATGCCCGGAAGAATACCCCGCGCCGTGGAGACCAGATCACCAATGCCAGACTTGTTCTTCAGCGTCGTTTCACCATAAGGCCACGCAAAATGCGAAATAAACGGGGTTGGGTTCAGGCCAGTAATGTTCTGCTCTATCTCGTCGCGCACAGTCGCTGAATTGACGCGCGCGCAATCGAGGTGGCTCTGCGTATGCAGTCCGATGTCATGCCCTATTGTGGTAAGCTGCTGAAGATCGTCTTCTCCGTACATTTCACCCATAATGTTGGTCTGCTCACGCATCCCTGTGCAGGCGTAATATGTGCCGAGCGCCTCGTGGCGGGCCAGAACATCAGAGCCGTATTGTGCCGCGCTCTTGGGAAAATCATCAAAGGTGAAGCTGACTATGCCTTGCGCAGGCGTACGCGGCATAGGCTGGGCTGCCTGCCAGTATGTCAGTCGCCTTTTGATCTTTGCGCCAAATGAACGGTCAGGGCTGTATTGCGAGGGATCGAGCATCGCTCAAACGGCCCCCGCATAAGCTGAGGCACGGTAGAGCTTGAGGGCGTACAGGCGTACCTTGATCGGCAAAAATCGCCGTTTCGCCATCATTCCAGCGATCGCTTTCAGCAGGCTGCGACCGGGCATGCGGGACAGAAACCGCGACGCTTTGTAAAGCGGTGTTTGTTTGAGAGCGTCCGGGTGGCGTTGCAGCACGCGCGCAAAATTCGCACTTGAACCGCTATATTTCGCCATCAGCGTGTCATCGCTATCGAGCCCGAGATGGGTCGCAGGGTTATCAATGTGCGTGATCGGATATTGCTCGGCAATGCGAAGGCCCCAGTCGACATCTTCCCAGCCCCAGCCTTTGAACGCATCGTCGAACTGTACAGTCTCCAGAATTTCCCGATGCACGAGGATATTGGACGTGAAGACATAGCGACCCGGTTGTCGCGCACGCACACTGGCATCAACGCACTCGGACGCCAGCGACTGAGCCGCATGCAGCCGCGTTTCATCAGTTGGATGCGCGTGCTTGAGGCTGAACCCACCAGGGATCAGCGATGGGGTGTCGCTATCAGTCGCTGCGGCGAGGTAACGGGACAAGAAATCAGGACTGTCCGGGTGCATATCCGCGTCGAGGAACAGGATCCAATCCGTTTCGGCGAGTGCAATCAATCTATTTCGGGCATGCGCGCGCCCCATATTGTCTTGCGAGGTGATCAGGCGCGCCGGGCCCGGAAAGCGCAGGATTTGTTGGGTGAGTATGCGCGTTAAGTCAGCATTCTGAGAGCCATCATCGAAGATTAGAAGCGTGCATTGATCCGCGTCGTCCAGTCTGATCAGGCTCGCCAGAAGGGCATCTGCACTATCCTTGTAAGCGGGCACGCAAATCGTCAGGGTCGCTTCGCCTGGCACGCCATTCGAGAGAACGCCTTCCCCCATCTCGGTCTCACCAATCGGTGTGGAGATGTCAGGCTCACCCTTCTGAGCAGGCTGTTCATCAATGATCGTCAAAGCGTTTGTCCTACCGGTCACGTTTCGCATCGCCGAGCAGGCACGGCGCTGTCATGATCATGATATATATATCAAACCAGAAGGATGAACGGTTAACATACTCCATATCGAGACGAACGCGGTCGCGGACTTCCTGCTTGGTATGGACAGGGCCGCGGGAGCCATTGATTTGTGCCCACCCTGTAATGCCCGGCTTCACGCGGTGGCGGTGTGCGTAGTCGCCGACAATGGTCTTAACAGCGGTCTGTTCCGTTGTCATACCCACGGCATGCGGACGCGGACCGACAATCGACATTTCGCCGCTTAGGACATTTAAAAGCTGCGGAAGCTCATCGATGCTCGTCTTGCGGATGAAGCGACCGACTTTTGTAACGCGGGGATCATCACGTAACGTCTGTTGGCTCATCTTCTCAGCCGCCTCCGGATCGTCGCGCATGGACCGGAACTTCCAGATGCGGATGATCTGATTATTAAACCCATGCCGGCGTTGACGGAAGAAGACCGGACCTGGGCTTTCAAGTTTGATCGCGATGGCTGTCGCAATCAGGATTGGGCTGAACGCGATGAGCATTCCCAATGAGAATACGATATCTGCAACGCGCTTGATCGCCGCCCGTCGTGTATCGCGCGGTGTGCCTGACACATAGGCTGCAGGTGAGCGCGCGATTTCAGCAAGACTCTCCGTCTCCGGATCGAATCCATCGAGATCAAGCAGCAGGACAACACGCTGCGGCAAGATCCGAAGGCGGTCAATAAGATGGCGAACACGAGCGCGTGCATCAGACGTGATGGTTACGACAATTCGATCAATCTCTGGCAAGCGATCCCAGTTTAAAAGATCGTCCAACCGGCCGAGCAGCGGAGCGCCAGAAATCGATTTCGGAGCGCGTGAGAGACGGTCGTCAAAAATCCCGACCACGTTCAATTCGCGCGTCGCTGTATTGCGTTCAATCAAGCGCTGCGCATTCGGAGTCGCGCCGACAATGACGACGTTTTCGCTAAGCCTGCCTGCCCTTGTGAGCGCTCGTATAAAAGCGAGCATGTGAGCGTGCAGGACAATGATCGTCATCCATGTCCCAAGAATTGCAAAAACCGGATAGCGCGCGCCGTAGCCCTGATAAATTCCGTAGGTCGCAAGCCCCAAGACCGCCAGCGGAAGGCCCGAGCCATTCGCGACCCTGATCATATGATCGAGCGCGCTGCGGTTGAAAGCGAAATCATAGGCTGATGATGTTCGCAGGCCCCATGATGCTGCAACTGGCACCAGTGCGAATGGAATAATCTGGAACACAGTTGCACTGAGAATTGAAAGCCCGCCAAGATTAAGACAATACCAACTGACTAAGATCGCTGCTGTAATGTCGGCAAGCTTCGAGAGTTGGCGTAAATTATCACCCGTGATTGGAAGGCGCTTCTTTCTAAAATGCGCATCAGAAACCGACACATCACTCGTTGCGGCAAGCTGCGCAGAAGCAGCCTCACCGCGCAGATGTTGCGCTTTAGCAGGTTTGAGCCCGTCGGCCATCCAAACTTCCCTTTATCTCTGCCCTCTATAGGCATGGAAGGGTCAAAAAACGCCCGTAAGCGCATGTCCAAGTTTGATGCAAATTTCGCGCCGGATTGGTAATGAAACAGTAGGTTTTACTGAAGGCTAGTTCGCTAAATGTTATAATGGGCAAAGAAATGAGGCGTAGATTTTATATAATCCACGCCTCATTTAGTTTAGGTTTTACGGATCAGAGACTACCGGCGCGGTCTTCCGTTCGCCTGCGCCTGATCGATGAACTCATCGCAAAGACCGAGCTGATTAGGCCCAACAATGATGCGCGTTGGTTCTTGTTGTGTGCGGGCATTAGAACTCTCCGTGTCAGCACTGTCGCCGAGATCGCCGACACCAAAAGCTTTTTCGCAGGCAATCAGCGCGCGCTGGAAGCGGAAGAATTCTGCATCGCGGTCATAGGCCTCGGCATAGATTTCGTTTCGGCTTGCATCGCCTTCACCGCGGATTTGCTCGGCTTCCCGGCGGGCTTCGGCGAGAAGGACGGTGCGCTCACGTTCAGCTTCAGCGCGAACAAGTTGCGCGCGCTCGTCACCTTCAGCTCGAATTTGCTCGGCTTCCTGGTTTCGTGTTGCTTCCATTCGCGTAAAGACCTGAACCGACACGTCTTGGGGAAGGTCCACACGCTTCAAACGCACATCAATGATTTCGATGCCCCGGCCCGCGATCGCAGTCGCAAGCGAGTCACGAATTTCATCCATCAGCTCAGAGCGCTGACCCGAGACGATGTCTTCCGGTAGACGCGTACCAAGCGCGTTACGGATCGCTGTATCGGCAAACCGCGTTAGCTGACGTTGCGCTTCCTGTTGGGTTGTCAAACGACTGTAGAACGTAATCGGTTCTGCAATCTGCCAGCGTACGAATGCGTCAACGATGAGCTGCTCTTGGTTCGATGCAAAAACCTCGATCTGATCAACGTCGAGGCCGAGATTACGACGGTCATAATTCACCGTGCTCTGAATGAACGGGATTTTGAATTTAAGGCCCGCTTCATCTTCGCCGGGCTCGTTAAAGGCCGCTTGTGCTGCACCAACTTGCAGCAGAACAACCTGACGGCGCTGGTCAACGATGAAGAAGCTGTTGAGCAGCGCAACAACTGCGACGACGGCGATGATAATGCCAATAATACCAAAGGGTTTCATGCTCTAATTGCCTCCACCACGATTAACACGGTCAAGCGGCAGGTAAGGCACCGCGCCTGACTCATTGTCGAGGATGAGTTTGTCAGTCCGGTTGAGGACTTTTTCCATTGTCTCAAGATACATACGCTCACGCGTTACTTGGGGTGCACGCTGATATTCACGCAGGATAAGTTTGAAACGATCGGCCTGACCGGTTGCGTCCGCAATCACCTGATCACGATAGGCTTGCGCATCTTGCAGGATTTGCTGTGCTTCACCACGCGCCCGCGGAACAATATCGTTCCGGAACTGGATAGCCCGCTGAACTGCACGCTCCGCATCTTGGTTGGCGTTCACAACGTCGATAAAGGCTGAGCGGACCGGAGCAGGGGCTTGCGAGACCTGAATCTCGACGTTCTCAATTTGAACGCCTGCACCATAATCATTCAGGAGCGCCTGAAGTTGCTGACGCACCGTATTTTGAATTTCGGCGCGGCCTGTTGTCAGGACCGCATCGAGCGTTGATTTGCCGACCACTTCCCGCATCACGCTTTCGGCAGCCGCTTTCACAAGTGGGGTGCCGTTATCAATATTAAGAATGAAGTTTTCCGGGTTTTCGCCATCATAGAACCAGAAAACCCGAAACTCGATGTCGACAATATTTTCATCGCCAGTCAGCATCAAGCTTTCATTGTCGTTGGCACCAATTTGCGTTTCTTGTTGGCGTTGAGACGGCAGAATTTCATGTGTTTCGATCGGTGTTGGCAGGTGCACGTGGAAACCCGGTGGAAAGTTCTTCTGATACTGGCCAAAGCGGAAAACCGCTGCGCGCTCACCCTCGTCAACGATAACGATGCCGGTCGCGAGCCATGCAATCAGCGCGACGACACCAAGAAGGATAAAGCCGCCCGGCCCGATATTCGGCGCTTTTGGCCCGCCGCCCCCGCCGCCTTTGCCACGTCGTGAGAAGCGTTCCTGCATGCGGCGCATCTGTTCTTCCAGATCAGGGCCTTGGCCCCCGCCGCCTTGTCCGCCACCGGATCCGCCTGGGCGATTCCAAGGCGATCCACCGTTTCCATTCCCGTTACCACCGCCTGAACCCCAAGGGCTGTTATTGCTGGCGGTCGGCTTATTTCCGCCGTCGCTATTGTCGTTCCAGGGCATTGCCCCTCCTTTGCAAGTCTCAGTCAGCTGTTCTGTTGCGTTAGATTTGCCTGCTACATGCGTGCAAACAGCCGTTGCATCAAGGATATGTGACGATGTTTCGGAACCGCAAGGTCACAAAAGCGCTTACGGGGGCCAGAAACGGCGGTATTCTTGTCGCGTATAGTACGGGCGTCGCATTCAACGACTTGAGCCTTAGTGTTGCGGTTTCGCCTGATGCGGGCAAATATTAGGGAGACCTGAAACCACATTCGAGGACTATGAGCGGGTATATGGTAGAACAACGACGCCTCGATCTCTTTTCAACGCCGGTCATCAAGGCGGTCTTCCCGGACTATCAAATGGCCAATGCGCGGTTTCTGCAAACTATTTCAGCAAAGCGGGCGGGGGACCCGAAGGGCATCGATCGCTCCAATCAGGGCGGATGGCATTCTGATACAGATATGCTCGATTGGGGCGGTCCTGAAGCCAGTCGATTAGCCGAGTTTGCGACCAGTCTTTGCGCGCCGCATCTCGCCGATACGCACGCAGGCGGAAAGCGAGATTTCCGTTTTGTCTGTGAGATGTGGACGAATACCAATCCTCCGGGCGCGCAGAATGCTTATCACTGCCATCCAGGTGCGATCTGGTCCGGCGTTTACTATGTTGATGACGGTGGACGCGAGGGTCCTGGCGGCGAGTTGATGCTGCAGGATCCCCGCTTTCCAATGGCCTATATGACCGTTCCGGATCTCGTTGTGCGGGACTCAGCCGGGGAGCCTGCGCATGCAACCTACTCAATAGCCCCTAAGCCCGGTATTTTAGTCATGTTTCCGGGGTGGCTCGGCCATAGTGTCCGTCAGCACAAAGGATATCGGGAGCGGGTCTCGATCGCACTCAACCTGACCCTTCATGCAGCGGACTAGGCGTTATCGAGACATTCAACCCGCAAAGGTAAATTTGATTGAATAACCAAACCTGATCTTTCATCTTTTATGCGAAGTGAGTGTAGGAACAGAGATTACCTATGCTGAGAACATCTTCACGCATCCATACGATGATTTACGCGGTCTTACTGTCGATCGTTATCATTTGCACGACGGTTCATCTGTCGACTTATGTTGCTGCACAGCTTGATCCAAATGACCCGAACAACATGGTCTATATGTCGGTTTTGGTCTCAGGAATTCTGGCGCCTCCAGCCTCTTTTGTTTTGGCGCTCTACTCAAACCGTCTCATTCGCGTTCAGGAACAACTTCATGAACTTGCAGTGGCAGATCCTTTAACTGGATTGTACAATAGACGAGCGTTTGAAGAGCTGTATGCACGAGAAATCGCGCGCTCAAATCGCACCGGCCAATCTGTGTCACTCGTTCTGTTCGACGTCGACTATTTCAAGACGGTCAACGCCAAGCATGGTCACGCAGGTGGAGATGTCGCTCTTCGTAATATCGCAGAGACCATTCGCAGGACGATCCGTTATGGCACCGATGAAACCGCACGCTGGGGTGGCGAAGAGTTTGTGATCCTCTTGGGCGAGACCCCGCACGAGAAAGCGGGACATGCTGCCAACCGGGTTCGTCAGGCAATTGAAAAGATGGACCTGATCTATGCTGATCAACGCATTCACATCACCGCAAGTTTTGGCGTGACCGAGTGCCAGCCCAACGAAAAGCTTGTCGATGTTGTCGCGCGCGCTGACAAATGTCTCCGACATGCGAAGAAACAGGGGCGCAACACCGTTGTACTGCACCCCAAGTTGAAAAACGTATCAACGGTTAAAGTCGCCTGAGCACCCGTATAGTGAATGGGTGCTGGTTACGCTCGTCCGCAGCATAAGACGTCTTGCTTGTCTCTAAAAATAAACTCTCATCGACGTCAGGGAAAAATGCGTCACCCTCGAGATCGATGCTAACTTCACTCATGTGTAATTCATCGACAAAGGGTAGCGCCGCTTTGTAAAGTGACGCTCCACCGATGATGAAAACACGGCTCGCTTGTGCTTGTTGTGCAAGGCTCTTCCCAGCTTCTAGGGCTCTATCGAGGCTCGCGTAAACACGGGCGTCTGGGGCTGTAAATGCGGTGTTGCGGGTCAGAATAATATTATCGCGCCCCGGAAGAGGTTTACGCGGCAAACTTTCCCACGTTTTACGCCCCATGATGATCGGGCACCCAATCGTCGTTTTTTTAAAGTAGGCGAGATCATCGGATAGCCGCCATGGCAGGTCGCCATCAACCCCAATCACCCCGTTTCTAGAGCGCGCAACAATTAGTGCGATATCAATCTTATCAGCCAAACCCTACTCCAAATTTGTAACCGCTTTAGTTTAGTGACATGTAGAGCTTTACAACCCACGGCAAGATCGGACGCGCTTTGGATTTCATCGACACGCTTTTCGCCATTATGACGAATAACAGGCCCAACCTGCTTTTGCCGGTTCTGATTGGGCTTGCCGGTACGCTCGCGATTTTATGGAAAGTCGGCGGGCGGCTCTGGGCGGTGATTTATGTGATGATGATCCCGTTCTTGAATTGGTCCTTCGGTGTCGTACCGAATATTCAATTTATGGGACCCTGGTTAGAGAACGATCTCGGCATCCTTTCATTCGTCTTCCCGAATGAGCAGCAAGCAGATGGCAGTCTGATGCTGCATCCACTGACTTTAGTCACCGGCCTCGTCTTTGTTGTCCGTGATTTCGTGCAGCGGGAAATGCGCCAATGGGTTTTGCTTGCGATGGCGCTGGCACTGGCCTGGTCCATGTATTACGCATGGATTGTGATTGTGATTGCGTCAGGCCTCGCATTCTTCGTATCAGAGTTCTTTGATTGGCTCCTCTTCACCTTCACCAAGATGAAGCTGTCCAAACGCATTCTCTATTCCAGTGCGGTTGCGACGCCGATTGATACGACAATCTTCCTTTATGGTGCCGACTTGGCCAAGCAAATCGAGTTCGGATTAGAGTTCGGAAATACGCTAACACTCGCCAACTGGATCGTCTTCGTCATCGGTAAGATGATCGGTGCGGTGGTTGTGTCTGAGATGATAAAACGCCGCGAGAATGCAGGGCTGACTGATCCTTACGAAAACCAGCCAGCCCAATCTGCAACAGTCTAAAGCTTAGAAGCCGTTTAGTTTCGCATAGCGATCACGGTGGTAAGTTGCGCCGCCGAGCAGGGCTTCCTGCACGCGTGCACGCTTGAGATAAAGCCCGCTATCGTGATCATCCGTCATGCCGATACCGCCATGCATTTGCACGGTTTCGTTGCTGACCAAATGCAGTGTCTCGCAAGCGCGCGCTTTTGCAAGGCTGGCGAGTTCGGCAATGTCATTGCGGTTCTCATCCACCGCAGAAAGTGCGCCGGCGATACAAGAGCGCGTCATTTCAAGATCGGTAAACATCTTTGCCGCGCGATGCTGCAGCGCTTGGAAGGATCCAATCAACTGCCCGAACTGTTTGCGCGTTTGCAGATAATCCAGCGTCATTTCAAATGCCGCCTGCGCCGTGCCCAGCATTTCAGCCGCAAGCGCGATGCGTCCCATATCTAAAGCACGCTCTAACGTCTCCCAGGCCGTATCGGCCGCACCGAGCACATGGGCTTCACCCACACTCACATCATCCAGAGACAGATGCGCCGCACCGTGACTATCGACCGTGTTCAAGATTTGAACGCTTAAACCATCCGTCTCGCGCGGAACGAGGAACAGGCTAAGCCCGTGGCTCTGTCCCGCCTCGCCAAATGTGCGCGCGACGACAATGAACAGGTCTGCATGCTGACCATCCGTGACAAAGCGTTTCGCACCGTTCAGCGTATAGCCTTGACCATTCTTTTCAGCCTCTGTCGCAACATTAAGCGGCGCGTGGTGCGTGCCTTCATCAAGGGCGAGCGCGACTGTGATTTCGCCTGATGCAATTTTTGGCAACCAGTCAGACTTCTGCACCTCACTGCCCGCCATGTTGATCAGAGAGGCGCCTAGAACAGCAGTCTGTAAAACAGGCGTCGCTGCAATCGTGCGCCCCTGCATCTCCATGATCTGGCCCATGGAGACCATGCCCATGTCGACACCGCCATGCGCCTCGGGGATCAGCACGCCAAAAAAGCCAAGCTCGGCAAGCTTTTCGCGTGCTTCGGCATCAACGCCATTTGCGCCTGCATCGCGTAAACCACGCAGCCGCGACACCGCGAATTCATCACGCGCAAAAGCTTCCGCCGTATCGCGCAGCATCTGTTGGTCTTCAGAGAGAACAAAGCTCATTATTGATGCTCCCGCAGGCCAAGAACACGTTTCGCTATGACGTTGAGGTTCACCTCACTCGTGCCGCCTTCGATCGAATTACCTTTCGAGCGTAGCCAGCCCCGCGTTGCTTTCTTCGCGTCATCCGCAAAGCCATCACCGGACCAGCCGAGGCCTTCTGTGCCAAGCGCTTCGACGATGAGTTCGCACTTGTCCTGGTTCATCTTCGCGGCGGCATATTTTAAGATTGAGGCCGTGTGCCCGACTTCCTGCCCAGCTTTGGCCTGCTCGGTCGAGCGCTGCACGGTCATGCCGAACGCTTTTGCAAACATCATGTGGTCGGTCATGCGCGCACGCAGATCCCCGTCAGCAACGCGTCCGGTCTCATCCACGCCAACATGCTGTTTGGCATATTCCTGGGGCGTCAGAATGCCCGATCCACCAGTTCCACCGAAACCACCGGCGGAAATAGACGAGCGCTCAAACTGCAGCAGACGTTTCGCAATTGTCCAGCCGCCATTGAGTTTGCCGACAAGTTGATCCTTCGGAACCTTCACATCGCTGAAAAAGGTCTCACAGAATGGCGAGGAGCCAGAAATCAGTTTGATCGGACGCGCCTCAACACCCGGCGTGGCCATATCAAAAACAAGGAAGCTAATTCCTTCATGCTTCACGCTGCTATCGGTTCGCACGAGACAGAAAATCCAGTCCGCCTGATCGGCATAAGAGGTCCAGACCTTCTGGCCATTGATCAGCCAGTGGTCGCCTTTGTCCTCACACTTGGTTTGGAGCCCTGCGAGGTCAGAGCCTGCACCCGGCTCTGAATAGCCCTGACACCAGCGTGTTTTGCCCTTCACAATGTCGGGAATAAACCGCTTCTTCTGCTCTTCATTCCCGAACTCCAGTAGGGCAGGGCCGAACATCCAGAGCCCGAATGAAAAGAGTGGCGGACGCGCTTTAATGCGCTTCATCTCCTGCTGCAGGATTTTGGCCTGCGCGCGGTTCAGGCCACCGCCGCCATACTCGGTCGGCCACTCCGGCGCGGTCCAGCCTTTCTCGCCCATACGCTCAAGCCAAACTTTGGAGTCCGGGTTCTTAAACGTCTCGCGGCTACCACCCCAGACAACTTCGTCGTCTTTCAGCGGGGTACGCATTGCCTCAGGGCAATTTGCTTCCAGCCAGTCGCGCACCTCGGTGCGAAAGGATTCCAGTTCTGAAGGGGCATCAAAAGCCATCTTAAACTCCTCGATATCGAACGTGCCGATTTCCGGCTCAATTTACGTTTACGTCAACATAAACCCAATGCTCGCCACCCGCCAAGTGTGACGTTGCGACACCAGACTGTTCTGAATTCACGAGGAGCGTTCGCTTAAAACCGACCAAACGGTCCTTTGTCCGGGCCTGTCTCAACGCCGAGCAAATTCATAATATGAACGACTCCCAGAAAGACGACGAACACACAGCCGATCATGATCAGGCCCCAAGGCATCTGATGCGGACGCTGGTCGGCTTTGCGCACCGTGCCGAGTTTCCCATGAGCAAAGACACCGAGCGCTGCAAACGCTCCCATAATGCTCAATGTGAGTATCCAGTGAAGCATTCCGGCTCTGCATCCAAACTCGGTTCGTGGGGTGTCTTCGCCCAATAGTGTGGCTTCGTCACCATTTCAGACAAGGCTGTCCATGCAGCGATGCTGTGTAGCGGCCAATACAGAGGACGCGTCAAAGCAGCGAACCATCGTGCCCGACGCGGCACACCCGGCGCTAGAAAATCTCCGATCAACGTGATCAACCATCCTGTGAACAGGAGCGCCCATCCTGCAATGCCGGGCGAAAGCTGCTCAAACAGCATGCCTGCAAAGAGGATGATTAAGAACGGACCGTGCGCCAGTGGCGCTAAAATCGCCCCTAAAAGCGTCAGCTGCATCATTGCAAAATTTCGCCTTCCCATCTGTTTCGCAGTTTGATGAGGCCGCTTCATAAGGACAAGCCATGTTTGCATGAAGCCTTTAATCCAACGGCTTCTCTGCGCTTTCCAATCGCGGAAGTTGGTCGGTGCGTCTTCAAGCGTACCAGCATCGATTGTGCCGATTGGCCAACCCAATCGGGCAAATCGCAATCCGAGGTCTGCGTCCTCTGTTACGTTAAACGCATCCCAGCCTCCGGCTGAAATCAATCTGGCCGTGTCAAAGTGATTGCTCGTCCCGCCAATCGGTATAGGCGCACGTATTGCGGCGAGGGCAGGCAGCAAAAACCGAAACTGAACGGCGTATTCAAGGCTCCACTGAGCGGCCAGCCACGCCTTATTGGCGTTGGCCCCGATGAGAGGGGCCTGAAGGCAGACATACTCCGGCGCCGCTTGTCGAAATCTACGATAAGCCGATTTGAGCTGCTTGGGATGCGGTCGGTCTTCGACATCAAAAATGCAAATGTAATCACCTTTTGCGCGGGCCAGACCATAGTTTAAAGCGCGCGGCTTTGTACGCGGTTGTCCATCCGGCACAGTGAGAATTCGCGTGCCTCTGGGAAAGTTCGCGCGTAGAGCAGCGGGCAGTGTTGTTGCGTCGTCTTCCTCAAGCAATAGCATGATGTCGAGTTTATTGGCGGGCCAATCAATGGCGTGCATTGCACGTGCAAGCTGCGCCATAACTGCTGCCTCGTCATAGGCTGCGATCATAATGGTATAGATCGGCAGCTTCCTCTCATCGTCGAAAACGAACCCGGCTCTTTTAACGCTGGCCGCCAATCCGCCAGCGATCAGGGCGGCGCGCCACAGGATCAGGACTGAGAAGATGAGCCAGAAGATCGCGGCAGATGTTGCAAGTAGTAAGTCTGGATAAAACAAACCGGAGATCCCAATCGCCGCACAAAAGAGGCCGGTTGCTTGCTTCTGACGGTCCGTCAGTCCGCCCGCACAGGAGAGATGGGGCGGAAGTATTAGAGGCTTTGGACGCGTGTATTTTTGGTAGGAATACTCGTCTTGACCGTAGTCAAACGCACGCTGAACCTCGTTTAGTCCCTGCGCACGGGGTTTCGCAATGTCATCAGGCCGATACGTTTGCCCCATTTGTTAACGTATCGAAACGGTTCTACTTCATCACAAGAAACCTGAAGTTGAAAAAATAATTTCGCACGTAAGTGTTACATCAAGACACGCTTTGCCAGCGCTTGCCCGCTTCGCCAGGCATCTTCGACTTTCGGTCCACTGCACCAATCACCACAGGCCCCTAGCCCGATATCTGCATCGAAATAGTAGAGAGGCGATTTCATCGGCTCAACTTGTGAGTAGCGCCATCGATGAGCGGTTGCGAAAATTGGGCGGGCTGCCCCGACGATTTTTTCAAAAGCTGAAAGAAGCGTCTGGGCGACATGCTCTTTGTCATCTTCCAGATGCGCGGTGGACCAGTCCGGGCTCGCTTGCAGGACCCATGTTTCCATCTCATGACGGATCGGCTTCGAACTATTTCGCGCCGCCCAGGAGATCGGTTGACCCTCAATTGAAACAGCATCCCATGTCGGTTTGAGCCTTTCCTCAAAGGCAGTCATTAATGTCCAGCAGGGCGCTGATCGGATCGCTCGCGCCTCTGCAGCGATTGTCTCGCTAACTTCGGCGACCAAGTCGCTGACCTGCTCTGCCGGGACAGCGATGAGAACTCTATCAAATCCGGTTTCTATCTCGCCCGTTTCAAAGAGAAGTTGCCAGCCACCACGATACGAAACGGTTTGAACGCGCTTAGCCCACTGCACATCGAGGCCGATTGAAAGATGCCGAATGATCTCATTCATGCCCGGTCTGCCTACGAAAGCGGGTTTTGGGTCCCGATCAGAAATCCTGCCGTCTTCAGACATTGAAACCATGCGCCCGGTCCAATTCGCCGCAACACCGGCTTCGACCCAGCGTTCCACTTCTTTAGCGAAAGCCTCACTTTCAGGAGAAATATACTGCGCCCCATGATCAAATCGTACGGTTTGCTCATCGATCTGAGCGCGGCGCGTCGACATACGACCGCCTGGGCCTCGCCCTTTATCATATAGCTTCACGTCAACGCCGGCATCTCGTAAGTGCCGCGCGGCTGTCAGTCCGGTCATACCAGCGCCAATAATCGCCACGTGCATGAGGTGTCCTTTCGCAACTCTTAAGCTCTCAAATCTCTGAGCTACATCAACGGTGGCGTAAACCAATGACTGGACAACAGTCAAATCTTGTTCTACTTATGTTCTGTGACTGGTTTGCATATCATCTGGTTCAAGCGGGATTTGCGGGTGCATGATCATGCTGCTCTGCAATCGGCTATGACGGCGTGCGCTGAAAGCGGCGGTCGCGTATTGCCGCTTTTTGTCTTTGAACCGGGATATTGGTCGCTGGAGGAGCATTCAGGCCGCCAGTTTGAGTTCATTTGTGACAGTTTAAAGGATTTGGACCTCGCCTTGTCTGAACGCGGGACACGTCTTTGCGTGCGCGTTGACGATATGGTTCAGATTTTGAGCCGGCTTCATGCTGACCACGGGATCAAGACCATCTCCGCGCATGAAGAGACAGGTCTGTTATGGACGTATGACCGTGACCGCGCTGTTTCGGCCTGGTGTCTACGAGCCGGTGTGAGTTTTAGAGAGTTTCCCCAAAATGGCGTCATTCGCGGTCTGAAAGATCGAAACGGTTGGGCCGCGCAATGGCATAAGGTCATGGAGCAGCCGCGTATAAGTGCACCTGACAGGATCGATCCCCATGGAATTGGTGCTGGATCATTCCCAGAACCTCGCGATCTTGGACTGAAAGATGATGTCTGTCCGCAGCGTCAGAATGGTGGGCGTCGCCAAGCGATTGATCTTATGAAATCATTTCATCAGTCGCGCGGGCGTTCATACCGGCGCGCAATGTCCAGTCCCCAATCAGCTTTTGAGGCCTGCTCGCGACTGTCGGCCCATATTGCTTTTGGCACAGTTTCTATGCGCGAAGTCTGGCAGGCTGCAACAGCGGCGAAAGAGCGTCATGAAGCGCGCGGTGATCGAACGTTTGCAGCCTCTATGACAAGCTATATCGGACGCCTGCATTGGCATTGTCACTTTATCCAAAAGCTCGAAAATCAGCCTCGTATGGAGCACTTCAATCTGCACCCGGCTTATAATGAATTGCGCGATGATCCTGATCCGGATGATCCCCGCTTACAGGCTTGGATTGAGGGTCAGACCGGGTTTCCTTTCGTTGATGCTTGTATGCGGGCCCTCAAAGCGACAGGATGGCTTAACTTTCGGATGCGCGCGATGGTGATGGCCTTTGCCAGCTATCATCTCTGGATGCACTGGAAGAGACCGGGCGCGCTTCTGGCCTCGCGGTTCACTGATTTTGAGCCGGGCATTCATTACCCTCAGGTTCAGATGCAATCTGGAACGACGGGTATAAACACTGCGCGTATCTATAACCCAGTTAAACAGTCGATGGATCAGGATCCAAATGGCGATTTCATTCGCCAATGGGTGCCCGAGGTGGCTGCGCTGCCAACTGAATTTATTCATGCGCCTTGGGATGCGCCGATCACGCTCCTGGAAAAGGCGGGACTTGTGCTTGGCGAAACGTATCCAAAGCGTATCGTGGATCACATTGAGGCTGCGCGACAGGCGCGGGAAAAAATTTACGCACCGCGCCGCCTGGCTGGATATCGTAAAACCGCGAATAGACTTCAAAAAAAGCATGGCTCGAGGCGATCCGGCATGACATTTCGCGGCCAGCGCTCGACAAAGGACAGGCGCGGTCCATCTTCAAACCCGGAAGCTCAAAGACAGCTGCAATTCGGATTCTGATGTATGCCTCGAAAAAATGGGCGCGCTATAGCCAAGTCCGATCTCCCGACAAAGATCTGTCCGGTCTGTGAGAAGCCGTTTTCATGGCGAAAGAAGTGGGAAAAGGACTGGGAACAGGTAAAATATTGCTCAAAACGCTGTAAATCTGCTGCCCGCTCTGCGTAATAATGGCCCCACAAAGCGATGACTGACCAAAATTATTTATCGAAAAACAACAATTCACATATTGAAAAACAATAAGAGATCGATTACCTCTCTTCTCGTCAGCCAGAGATGAAAACATCCTGCTGATCCCGGTTAACGGGTTTGATAACAATAAGAGAAGGACTCAAAATCAATGTCTGCGCTTTCCTCCCACGCTGCGCCTGCCCCTCAAACACAAGACCTGCCTGTCTTCGCGCAGCCGGTCACTTTTCCAGAAGAGACGCGTTACCTGGTCGATTATCGCACTAGAACGGTTGCATCTGCGCCTCGCCCTAATCTTTTGGTTCGCCGCCGTAAGCGTCTGGCGCGTCGTTCAACCCGCTAAGTCGGGGAAATCTTTAGGCCGCAGAAAATTCTGCAAAATGAAGTGGACGGGCAGAAATGCGCCGTCCTCTTTGCTTTCATATAAAGCACAAGCCCCAGTCGGCATTTTTGCAGCCAATCTCATCGCGGCGCGATGATCCGCACTTCCTGAGGCGCGCATAATCGAAACTGCCAAGTCATGCATGCCTGGATTGTGACCAATAACCATGAGCGTCCCGGTTCCATCATGATCACTAATGATATCAGCAAGCCCTCTTTCTCCAGCAAGATATAGGCTATCATGATGGTTCAGCTGGCATGCTGGAAAAATATCTTCGAAATAACGCGCTGTCTCGCGCGTTCGCCTTGCTGTTGACACAAGCGCGAGGTCGGGCGTCCAATCAAGATTCTTGAGTGCGGATCCCATGCGTGCGGCTGCCCCGTGGCCGCTTTTCGTCAAGGCGCGGCCGTGATCATCTATGCCTTCAGTCCAAGGCTCTGTCTTCGCATGACGCATGAGAATCAGTCGTTTCATTGCCTACACTTACTCAATAGAAAAACTAAACGTCCCTGTCAGGACTCGCCCGTTGGTATCACGCTTCATAAGTCCCATTTCAAGGCTGCAATCAAGCGAAAACCCCATGCTTCAGGACGTTAAGATGAGTTTGTTACTTGGTGATATAGCACCGGACTTCGAGGCTGAGACAACAGCCGGGCCCATTAAATTCCACGACTGGATTGGTGATCAGTGGACCGTATTCTTCTCACATCCCGCTGATTTTACGCCGGTATGCACCACTGAGCTTGGCTATACGGCAAAGCTCAAGGATCGACTGGCTGAGCGCAATGCCAAAGCCATTGTGATCTCAGTGGACAGCGTCGAAAATCATATGAAGTGGATCGGTGATATCGAAGAAACGCAAGGCGCTGCGGTGAACTTCCCGATCATTGGTGACGAAGACAAGGCTGTTGCCACGCTCTACAATATGATCCACCCGAATGCGGATCCGAAAGTAACGGTCAGGGCCGTCTACGTGATTGATCCGAACAAGAAGATCCGCGCATCGATCATTTATCCACCATCCGCAGGACGGAACTTTGATGAGATATTACGCCTGATTGATAGCCTGCAGCTTACCGATGGCCACAAGGTTGCAACGCCTGTGAATTGGCAAGATGGTGAGGATGTTATTATCGTCCCAAGCGTGTCCAATGAAGACGCTGATAAGCTGTTCCCAAAGGGTTATACGACTGTCAAACCGTACCTTCGAACAACACCGCAACCGAATAAAGACTGATCCAAATTACAAAAAGACCGCCCACTACAGGCGGTCTTTTTTTGCCTTGAATCGTATGGCTATAGAATTGCTGCGAATAAGAGGACGAGAACTTGTACGAAAACGCCAAGTCCTGCGAGCACAATAACGGTCGCGATCCAGGCGGTTCCAAATCCCATAAACAGACCAACGGCCAGTCCAGCCCCGGCTGTCAGGACAAGTGAGATCATCCAGTTCATATCGATGGACAAAACCAGCACTGAGTGCCCAACAGCCATCATCAAGATAACGGCGCCCCAAAGACCGGCTTTCATAAAGCCGTCATACATGTTCTTCTGCGGATCAATATGCATTTCGCCGCGAATGTACTCTTCTGAAGCCATACGACCTCTCCAATATCAATTGCCGCAGGTCATATCGCAGCCCTAATTTGCGTCAAGCGCATCACACGTCGCACCTGCATGTGTACTGCACGTGGAAAAATGCTTTCCAAGCGGGCGCGAACGGTTAGGGTCTCCCTAAAGCGTGACAAAAGATCATCGCTCGGAGGACACAATGACGAATACAACCGCTTCGACAGACGAAATACCCCTTGCCGCGGATTCTGAGCGTGTCCCTGAAACAGTCACGGGAGGGGCTCTAGGCTCGAAAGGGATCGGTTGGGCAATTTTTGAATGGGCCCGAAACCCCTACTATAATGTCGTCGTTATCTATGCCTTCACGCCCTATTTCACGGCAAATGTCATTGGTGACCCCGGTTTAGGGCAAACTTTGATTGGCGTGACGATTGCGCTTGCTGGTGTGATCATGGCATTCGTTGCTCCAGTACTCGGCAGTATTGTTGATAAAGCAGGTGCCAAAAAACCGCTGGTCGCTTTGAGTTTGGGCACCGTCATCGTTTGCAGTCTCTTACTTGGGTTCATCACGCCCGAACTGCCCGCAGCTGTCCCTATCGGTATGGCCTTATTGCTCACCGCTTATTGTGCCTACACAGTCTCAGAATTGATGCACAATGCAATGCTGCCCGGGGCAGGACGCACGGAATCTTTACCGATGATTTCAGGTCTTGGTCTGTCACTTGGCAACGCTGCCGGTGTTATAGGTCTCGTGACGATTGTGGTCCTTAGTCAAAATCCTTCAGCGGAAATTGATGTTGTCGACATAGGGCGCTTATCAGCGCCAGCGGTGGGAATTTGGATTCTCGTTTTCATTCCCTTGTTCTTTTGGCTCATGCCTGACGTCTATGAGAAGGGCCGAACCTGGGGTCAGGCGATCCGCGAGTTTCTCGATCCGGCCAATCGCACAGATGTTTCTGCTTGGATCAGGAAACGCTTCCAGGAACATCCAAATGTTATGCGTTATCTGATTGGGCGAATGATTTACGCTGATGGGATCGCAGCTCTTTTGACGATTGGTGGCGTTTATGTCGGCGGCGTTCTCGGTTGGGATATATCCCAACTGGCCATCTATGGAATAATCGCGTCCGTTTTTGCCGTTTTCGGTGGAATTTTTGGAGGGTTCCTTGATCGCTTACTCGGCCCAAAGCGTGCTTTGATATTAGAGCTCTCTATGGCCATCCTGATCGGGATATTCCAGATCTCGATCACTCAAGAGTCGATTTTATTTGGAATGATACCGGCCGGTCATGAAGTTCTATCAACCGGCCCTTTCCGATCGCTGGCTGACGTCGCTTATGTCTCCGCGGTCGTCCCGGCGGCAATTTTCCTCGTCGCTGCGATCTCGTCGAGCCGCTACATGCTTTTGCACATCTCACCGCCGGACAAGATCGGAGAGTTCTTTGGATTCTACGCTATGTCGGGAAGCGTCACAGTTTGGTTGGGGCCGGGCTCAGTTGCTTTGGCGACATGGCTTTCCGGGGGCGATCAACGCATTGGCTTCACACCCGTCGTCGTCCTTCTGACAATTGGTCTTCTCATCCTGCTGACTGTAAAAGCCGATAAGACCCCGGAGCATATGAAAACGGGGGCTTAACGGCCCCCGCTTGAATTTCCATCCTGTGCCAACGAAAAGCTTTTATGGTGCGTTGTGATTGCAGCTGAAGGGTGTGCTTTCGTCCCTAGTAACAAGGTCTACGCGTCGTGGACGCAGATAGAATTTGTCCTTTAAGGTTTGCTTCGTCGTGAACAAACCACCAATTTTCGACTCATAGTCATATTCGATCTCTGCAAGAATGACCGATCCATCCTCAGGAACGATATTGGCCGGAACGCTTATCGTTTGATCCACAGTGTAAGCTGTCAGATTACAAGCATCGCTCCAATCAACGACAGCATCGCCATCGTCCTCGCGCAGGCTTGTCACTCTCATACGTGCGGCGGTAATATCATTTGGTTGAAAGATCATGCGCGTCGCTTCGAAAATATCGTCCAGATCATCATTTGAGATCTGTGTGGCGCGGGCTGTCAGGTCGCCAAGCGTCGCCGTCGATGTTGTCACTTTGCGGTCAAGCTGCATCATCAAGGATAGCTCAATACACCCAGCATACATGAGCAACATGAGCGGCGCGATCAGGGCAAATTCAACCGCGGATACGCCGTCTTTGGCACGGAAGAGGCCGCGAATATTGCGAATGTGGAAACGCTTCACTGTCATTGAATTAGTCTCCAAATGGTTCGTTACGGAAGGCGACAGTGGCCTGTAGCAGTCGACGATCGCTGCTCATATTCGCCAGTGGAGCTGACAGAATTGGCGTGATCAGCTCCCACTCATAGAAGGCACGGACGACGACAATATCGTTGGCTTCGCCCATGTCGAAGTCAAAGTCGCTGTCATCTAGGTTTCCGTCTGCGTCGATCGCGCTTGGATTTTGCGTGTCTGAGAAACTGTTGAACGTTTTCACGTCGAAACGCAATTTGACGTCACAATCGAGCAAGTCGAAAAGTTCAGCGCAAACAGAGGTTTTGAAAGCGATTTCGTTAAATCCGCTTTCCTGCATTTGGCCGGTGCGAATCCCGCGAGCGGCTTCATTTACGCCGTGCTCTAGAACAGACGACATGATGAATAGAACGCAGACCTCTAGAAGACCGAAGATCAAGAAAAAGAACGGTGTTGCAATCAGGGCAAATTCAACTGCCGCGACACCGCGTTTATCCTCTGCCCATGTTTCAAGCGCTGCTTTTAATCGCGGTGCAAACATGCCTGGAATCGGTAAATTCATCATCGTCCTCTCGGAACCTTAGAATTGTGGTTAGTGAAACTCTGCTTGTCCCATACCAAGCCTTGTTTTCCAGCGCCTTTCGCAAATGGATAAAATTGAACAGAGATCACACCTGCGACGTCGCAAAGCCTTTACCTCGCCGCATTTTCATACCATCTCTCACATCAATTCAGGATTGAGGCAGCAATGTCCCACACACAGGTCAGACCCTGGCGACACATTGAACGACGCCCGTGCCGTAAAATCATGGTCGGCAATGTCGGCGTTGGCGGCGATGCGCCGATTAGTGTTCAGACCATGACAAACACACCGACCTCAGACGCAGGGGCGACGCTGGATCAAATCCACCGTGCAGCTGAAGCCGGGGCAGATATTGTGCGCGTCTCTTGCCCTGATGTTGAATCGACCGCGGCGATGAAAGAGATCTGTAGCCAAAGTCCTGTCCCCATCGTGGCGGATATTCATTTCCATTATAAACGCGGCATTGAGGCAGCAGAGGCTGGTGCGGCCTGCCTGCGGATTAATCCCGGCAATATCGGTAAAGAGGCGCGCGTCAAAGAGGTGGTTTCTGCGGCCCGCAATAATGGCTGCGCGATCCGTATTGGCGTCAACGGCGGCAGCCTTGAGCGTCAGCTTCTCGAGCAATATGGCGAGCCATGCCCGGAAGCGATGGTGCAAAGCGCGCTACATCACGCGAAAATCCTGCAGGACCTCGACTTTCATGAGTTCAAGATAAGTGTGAAAGCCTCTGACATGTTCATGGCCGTCGCGGCCTATCAGCAGCTCGCAGACGCAACAGACGCTCCGCTCCACCTAGGGATAACAGAGGCCGGCGGACGCCGCATCGGTACTGTGAAATCCTCCATTGGTATGGGGAACCTCCTCTGGATGGGCATCGGTGACACGATCCGTGTGTCACTGTCCGATGATCCTGTTGAAGAAGTGCGCGTCGGCTTTGATATGCTGAAATCGCTCGGCCTGCGCACGCGCGGCGTGAATATTATTTCTTGCCCCAGTTGCTCGCGCCAGGGGTTTGATGTGGTTGAGACTGTTAAGACGCTGGAAGAGCGCTTGGCTCACATTTCAGAGCCGATTACGCTCTCAATAATTGGCTGTGTCGTGAACGGGCCGGGCGAAGCCTCGATGACCGATCTCGGCTTCACCGGCGGTAATAAAGAAAGCGGCATGATGTATATTTCAGGTCGCGCCGATCACAAGCTCTCAAATGCTGACATGATCGATAGCATCGTTCAGCAAGTCGAAGACAAAGCCGAGCGGCTGAGAAAACAGCGCGAGGCTGAAGCGGCCGCTAGCGAAGCTGAGGATTTGATTCCGGCTGAGTAGATTCAGTTTCAGTTACGGGGCCCAGTTAACCGGGCTGCACACCGAGTCATCTATCAGCTCAACAGAGGCTGAATGTTGTTCAACGTCCGGAGCTACTCTGCGGATCAGGGCTAATCCCTCACCTGAAAAAGCGAGCACATCTTCATCCTGACGAATGTAAGAGCGACCTTCTTCTTTCGACGGACGCGTTGGATGATAGAGGAGAATACCGGCATTTTCCCCGTCTAGGTTTGCAATAAACACATTGTTTGTGCGATCATCAAATATAGAGAGCGAACCGTATCTGTCCCAGCCCGGGGCCGAGATCAACATGGCCCCCTCCTGCAGATCAAATCGGCATATCGCATAAAACAGATCCGGCGAAGGCCTGACAATCGTTTGCGCTTGCGGTGTCATGCGCGGTGCGGCGGCCCATTGGTTCAAGGCAAGGCCCTGATCTGCCAAACGTGTTTGCGTCGCGTTCATGATCACTGATGGCACAAGGTACAGTGTCAAAAAATGTCCAGCAATCGCAGCGATAATGAAGAGTCCTAAGGTAATAAGTTTGCGCATTACTTTTCCTCCCCATCGCAGGCGAGACGTATAATTTGCGGCGGGTCTAAAACCGACACCGGATCGTCTAAAAAGTCTGCAGTCGGGCGATACAGGCGCAGCATTAGATCAAACTCTCCCGCAGCCCGGCTAGAAACCCATGGCAGACTGTCGTCGGCTATCGCGCTTGCGCGAACATCAAACAGCCAAGCCGCATCGCCCCCGAATGCAAATTCCGCCTGCGTTTTATCGAAAGACAACCTGCTATCCGTATTCATGGGAAGACGGCTTTGCGCATCATAAAGCGTGATGGACCACCATGTCGCGGGTAGGCTGCTCCCTTCCACCCGATAGGTGCAGGCCTCGCGCAAAGGCTCACCGGACTGATCTGTCGCCTTGGTAAAGTACACTGCCTCTTCCTTCCGCAGCGCCAGCAATCCGTGCCGCGCGACGCGGGCCCGTACATATGGATTGGCGGTTTCTGAGCCAATCGACCAGTCACTCGCCCAGTCATCAATAATCAGAGTCCCGCCAAGTTTGGGCCCGACGAATAACAATCCGGCCATAAAGAGCGCGCTTATGGCACCAATCGCTAGGCCTAATATTGAAAAGATAAACCAGAGTAGAATCGATTTCATTCAATCCCTCTAATCCGACATCGCGCTTTCGTGAAGAGATATTTCTTTCCGCGTCTGTACCTGCGCGTTAGACACATCAAAAAGATTGAGGGAGTCCAAGATGCAAGTCCTGACGTGGATTATACGGTTAATCCTTGCGACGAGTGTAATCCTCGTGATGGCATCCTGTACAATGCTTGGTCTGAATTATGCGAGCCTGGATGTGGACAACAAGCCGGATGCGTCTCCTTCGATCCCTGACCCGTTTGATCGGGCATCGGCCATGTCCACACTGGAAACAGAGCTTTACGGACCATGGCCGGCCAATTTGCCTGTTTCTGCCAGTGAAAGGCGCATGGTCGATCCAAACTATTTAGACGGCCGCGGGACGCTTGAAGAGATCACGCTGACGATCGGTGAAGGCGACGGCGCGCGCACATTCCCAATCGTCCTTACCGTTCCAAACACAGCCAAAACGGGACCGGTTCCTCTCATTATCAGTCAGACATTTTCCGATAATTGCTCTGTCTTTCCCGATTTGGCCGTTTCAGCCCCTAACGGAGAGATATGCGACGGATCGCGCATGACTGGAGCGGCTGGCATTATCGCGACACAAATTTTCGGGACCTACATCGCCTATGCCCCCGTGGATCGCTATTTTGAGGCCGGTTTTGCCTATGCAAGCATGCCGGGCTACGGCTTTATTCCTGATCGGAATGGCGCGGCTCAGCAGGTCATGCAGGCGCTTAGTCCCGGACCCCAGCCGACAAGCACACTCATGGGTTGGGCTTATGGCTTCCATGCGGCAGCGGATGTCTTGATGAGTGACACGCGCATTGATGACCGATCCGTGCTTGCGCTCGGTCACTCGCGGTATGGGAAGGCGGCCCTCATAGCTGCTGGCTGGTCGGAAAATATCCAAGCCGCCATCGCTCACCAATCCGGTTTTGCAGGCGGATCATCCTCTCGCTCTGAAACGGGTGAAACGCTGAAGCGTATGGTCAAATCCTACCCGCATTGGGTTCGGCCTGGACTGTCCGCTGATCTGGAAGCCGGTCAGACACTGACCCTGGATCAGCATTTTCTCTTGGCATTGTCCGCCCCTAAGCCAGTCTTCCTCGGTAACGGGCGACGCGATGTCTGGTCAGATCCAAACTCCTCTTTCCGCCTCGCTCAAGCCGCTGACAAGGTTCATAAGCAATTGGGTGCTACCGGTTTGACGGCCACAAATATGCGGGCGTTCGACCCCTCAGCAACGCTTTCATACTGGCTGCGGACCGGGGGGCACAGTGTCGTTTCGGAAGACATTGATGCTTTTATCGCCTTCGCCTCCGCGCACTTTATTGGAAGCGATGCTGGAGACCCCGCTTTGCAAACAAGCGAATAAGGCCATAAGCTTTTCCTATAAAACAATAGGGAGGGCATAACGCCATGACAAATCTAGACTTTTTAACGCCGGTTCTCGTGCTCGTTCTGTGGACGCTGATCATGTGGCTCTGGATGTATGCGACGCGTATTCCAGCGATGACAGCGGCCAAAATCGATCCGAACGATGCGCGCCATCCGGGCACTTACTCCGATAAAATTCCGTCCAATGTTCGCGCCGTCGCGGACAATTATAATCACCTGCATGAGCAGCCGACGCTGTTTTATGCCTTGATGATGTTTACAGCCCTGACAGGCGGGGCCACCTCGACACTGCTCTACCTTGCATTCGGTTATGCTGGACTGCGGATCCTCCACTCTCTGATTCAGGTCCTCAGCCCGAATGTAACGCTGCGCTTCCTCGTCTTTTCGGTCAGCACGCTGGTCTTGTTCGCGATGGCCATTATCGAAGCGCTTCGGGTCTTCCTGTAAGTCGCATTCCGGTTTAGAGGCGGGACATGGCTACGATCCCACAATCCCGCCTTGAACAGGTCATTGAGCGCTTCGATGAAGTTGAAGCCCGTATGGGTGCAACAACCGATGGCGATGAAATCGTCGCCCTATCGCGTGAACATGCCGAGCTAAAGCCTGTCGTCGAGGCCGCACGTGATCTCATTTCCATGCGCGAAGGCTTGGTTGAAGCGGAAGCCCTCGCAAAGAGTGATGACGCCGATATGGCCGAGCTTGCCCAGGAAGAGGCAAGCGACCTACGCGAGCGCATACCTGAGGCTGAGCAGGCGATGCAGCTGCTTCTGTTGCCCAAAGACGCCGACGATAAAGCCAATATTGTACTTGAAGTTCGCGCGGGTACGGGTGGCGATGAGGCCGCAATTTTCGCAGGCGATCTCTATCGCATGTATGCGCGTTATGCCTCGCTGCAGGGGTGGAAAATCGAAATCCAAAGTGCGTCTGAGGGCGACGTTGGCGGCTATAAAGAGATCATTGCGAGTGTTGATGGCGACGGCGTTTTCGGCCGCCTGAAATGGGAATCAGGCATTCACCGCGTTCAGCGCGTCCCGGCAACTGAAACGCAAGGCCGTATCCACACGTCCGCGGCCTCTGTCGCTGTTCTGCCTGCCCCAGAAGATGTCGAAATCGAAATCCGGAACGAAGATATCCGCATTGACACGATGCGGGCATCAGGCTCCGGCGGTCAGCACGTCAATACAACGGACTCTGCTGTCAGGATTACTCACTTGCCCACCGGCATCGTCGCAACCAGTTCTGAAAAATCCCAGCATGTGAACCGCGATAAAGCCATGCAACAACTCAAGATCCGGCTGTATGAACGTGAAAAGGCGCTCGCCGACGCAGAACGTGCAGAAGCGCGCGCAAGCCAAGTTGGTTCCGGCGATCGCTCAGAAAAAATCCGCACGTATAATTATCCCGAAAACCGCGTCACAGATCACCGTATCGGTTTGACGCTCTATGCCCTCGATAAGATCATTGCGGGTGATAAGCTTGAAGACGTAGTCGGCGCACTGATGACTGAAGACCAGGCCCGTCGTCTCGCCGCAATGGAAGATGCAGACGCGTGAGCGACGCGCGAAGAGCGGCGGTAGACGCTCTGAAAGCCGCTGGAATCCAAAACGCTAATCAGGAAATCCGCTGGCTTGCAGATCATGCGATGGAGAGCGGTGAGTCTCTTAATGCGCTAATAAAGCGACGCGTCGCTGGTGAGCCATTACAACACATTATTGGGTCCACACCATTCTATACGATCACGCTTAGAACCGATCCGCGTGCTCTGATCCCGCGTTCAGACAGCGAAACCGTCGTGGATCTCGCACTCGACCTGACCCCCTCAGGCACCAGCTGGTCCATTGCTGATCTCGGCGCGGGAACGGGGGCGCTTTTGCTCGCGATCCTGCACCAGCGCCCGGACACATCAGGAATAGCCGTTGAGCGTTCAGCCGACGCCGCAGTCCTTCTTCGCGAAAATATCTCTACGCTCAAAATGGGCGACCGTGCCAAATGCGTCCAAGGCTCATGGACCGCCTGGACCGACTGGACTGAGTGCGACCTCGTTGTTTCAAACCCGCCCTATATTGAAAGCGCCGTCATTCCGACTCTCGCCCCTGAAGTGCGCGATCATGACCCGATGGACGCGCTCGATGGTGGCGCGGACGGCTTAAAGGCCTATCGCGAAATCATCGGCCTCGGCGCACAACATATGAAATCGGGCGCATGGCTCGTTCTAGAGATCGGATATGATCAGTGCGATACGGTCACTGAACTACTTGAACAGTACGGCTTTACAGGCCTCGTCCACCGCAAAGACCTTGGCGGCAATGATCGCGCAATTGCCGCTCAAAAGCCCTAATATTCGTAGACCTCGACCGAATCTACACGGATCGTATAGGCCGCATCCGCAAGCTCTGACTCTTGGATTTCAGCAAAAATCGTCCCGTTAATCCAGACCGCTTGGGCCAGATCGCGCAATCGGATCGGATCCTCTGCGATCACGAAGATGGTCTGATTTGGCGGCGGCGGCGGCGCGTGAATGCAGGCTCCATAATACGGCACGAGCAGAAATTCAGTGATCTGCGCGTTCGATCCATACTCAAACGGGACTGTGTAACCCGGAATTCGGATCTTTGTCTCATTCAGTTCAGGCACCGTATTGAACGTTCCGATCTGCACCATGGCGTCGGCTGCAGATCCTTCCATGATCGGCCCGCTGGAATATAGCATCATCATTTGCTGTTGATAAATCTGGGCGAGCCTTTCTTCTTCACCGGGCGGCATAAGCTCTTCCCAGCCCAGTTCGCGATAGTCGCCGCGATTGCGATTGATTTCGGCCTGACCCGCTGCGGCCAGTCGATTAGAATCCGATGTTTCTGCATTGCGCTCTGGCTCTGGAATCCGATCACCATATTGGGTTTCGGCGCTCGTGCGCTGCCTCGGCTCAACAGCAGTCGCTACGTCTCCCGTCGCCTCGCTCGGCGTTGAATTCGAGTTGGCCGGTTCCCCTCCACAGGCGGCAAGGAGCAAGCTGGCTGCAATGACTATTCTTTTCATCATAAATCGTACTTAAAGCGCTCCCGGTGACTGCGCTACTCAAATTCGCGTCAGTTACACACGTACCGTCAGGCCATCGGAAAGGGATCTTCGCATCGCAGTCAACGCAGGCACAAGCCCCAAGATGAAAGCCGCCAAAGCCACAACGCCGACAGTGACCAAATCTGTGAGACTGGGGCCTGTATTCATTAAGGCAACGCCGTATTGAGATGCCATGATCGGTGCCGCGATAAAGATCAGAACCTGCACCAGAAGAACACCGAGAACAGCCCCCATCAGACCCAAAAGAACAGCCTCTGATATCAGCAGTGTAAAGATATGGCCCGGTTGTGCCCCGGTTGCTCGCAGGATCGACATTTCTCTGCGTCTCTCATTCAGGCTTGAGAGAATACTGGTCAAAATCGACACCAGCCCAACAGCGACCACAAAAACTGAAATCGCCAATAGAATATTTTCAACAGCCCCAATCGTCTCCCATAACTCGGCAAGCGCTTGTCCAGGTATGATCGCCTGGAGCGGTTCGCTGCGATTTGTGTTGATCGCACGGCGTGTTCGCAGAACAGTCGCGCGGTTTTCGAGGCCTACAAAAGCGGCGGTGACTGTCTTTGGGGTCAGATCGAAACTGCGGATCATCTCTTCGCTGATTGTGTCTGCCAACGGATTGCGCGCACCGGTCTCCCATCCGACATGGATGGCTGTAATCGCTTCTACGCTGACATGGATTGTGCGATCCACAGGGGTCCCGGTCGGGGCAAGAATACCGACAATCCTGAAGGGTCGATTGTCGTGATCGCTTAGACCACCGCGGCCCAAACCATGCGTCAGGATCAGCGGCGTTCCCAAGTCATATCCCAGTTCGCGGGCAACTTCCGCACCGATGACGGCGTCGAACAGGTCTTCAAACTTTTGGCCGTCGCGAAATCTTAAAGGCTGTTTACGGCCATATTTATAGTGTTCGAAATAGGCCTGACTGGTGCCCATAACGCGATAGCCTCGATGACTGTCGCCCAGGGAGACCGGAACGGCCCAAGCGATATCGGGCCGGTTCTGCAGGGTTTCGAATGCCCCCCACGAAATCTCTGCCGTCGCATTCCCGATCCGAAACACAGAATAGAGTAGAAGATTAATCTGCCCGGATGGCGCTCCTACGACCAGATCAGTACCAGAAATCGTGTTGTCAAAACTGGCACGTGCCGCTTTACGCGTTTTATCAACGCCTAGGAAAAGCGCAACGGAAAGCGCGATCGCTAGGATCGTCAACAGCGCCGAAACTTTTCTGTTCAGCAGGCTCCGCCAAGACAAAGAGATCATCGAGGCGCCCATTACAAAATTTCTGCCTGTGCCGTGTTGATATCTGACAGATCAACAGCGCGATCAAATAGGTGTGCAAGCCCACTATCATGACTTACAAATAGCAGCGCTGCGCTGCTGCGTTCAGCCTCTTCGCTCAAAAGTTCGACAAATTTATCGCGTGTATCCGCGTCCAGAGCTGATGTCGGCTCGTCGGCGATGATGAGTCTTGGCTTTCCAATCAGAGCTCTCGCGGCTGCCACTCGTTGCTGTTGTCCGACAGATAAGTCCGTGACTTTGCGTGTGAGAATGTCGTCACCTTGAAGGCCTAGACGACCTAATAGCCTTCTTGCCTCAAGTTCAGGTCCACCCGCGTCGCGCGCCGCTTCGAAGCGCTTTTTCGAAAACCGGCAGGGAAGCGTCACGTTCTGCAGGAGGGACAGATAAGGCACCAAATTGAACATTTGAAAGATGACGCCGAGTGAATCGGCCCTTAGCCGGTCGCGTGCCGGACCTTTCATCCTGTCCAATGTCTCACCAGCGATATTAAGGTGGCCGCCTTGTGGCTCAAGAACCCCTGCAATTAAACCCAGAAAAGTCGACTTACCTGAACCGCTTGGTCCTTGTAGGAAAACCCGCTCGCCGATCGATATATCAAATTCACTTATGTCCAAGAGAAGAGGCTGACTTGCCCAAGCATAAGTCAGCCCCCTGATCTCGATGACCTTCTCGGTCACGATAGGTCTCCGTAGTAATCTACTCGAGGAGCAGTCGATCGTCTTCGGCAGTTACGGTTTTCGCTTGCTGTCCAGCGTCGGTCAGGAAAACAAGATTAACCTCTTCGAGAGCCGGGTATGTCGCAAAGGTTTTCACACGCAAAATGTTCAACTTATCAGGTGTGGCGCAGTTATATGCGTAGTTCGCTGTTACCGAGCCATGGTCACCTTTGTGTTCAAAGCTGACATCGCGGGTGCTGATTTCGCATCCGGCCTCTGCGTTCATACCAAAATTTCGGCCTGTCCGCATAAAGTTCGCACGAACAGACTCTAGCATTTGGCGTTGCGCATCTGTCTCTGGCTCGTGTTCAAAGCTCGCGAAACTAGCAAGTGGAGAGACGAAAGATACGCTTAATGTAGATCCGTCTAAGGTAACGGCCATCTCACCTTTTCCATGTTCATGGACTTCGCCTGCACCATCATGATCGTGCTCATCGTCATCATGGTCATGATCGGCATCTGCAACCGCAGTTGTCTCGTCCTCGATTTCATCCGCAACCTCTGTTACGGTTTCAGCCGTCGTGTCTGTTGTCTCTGTAGACTCTGTGTCAGCGCTTTGGCTGCAAGCGGCAAGACCAAGAACAGTGAGACTGGCGAGCCCGCCTAGCGCAAGTTTAGATTTCAACACAGGATACTCTCCTAATCCTTCAAATTTCTACACATATTAGGTGAACTTAATCACCCTGCTCATGACGCGATACTATAATAACGCATCGCGAGCCATCACTTAGCATGTGGCACATCTCTATTGTGCCCGCTAGAGGCTCTTTAAAGAGTCTGGCGAGAATGAGGCCTATGCCTCAGCTGCTGGTGGTTTTCCCTGCGACTGCCGCATGTATGACCACGATCGGGGTCGTAACACTTCATTTTTACGGTGACAGGCGCATTATGAGCATGACCCAGCATGAAGTGAGCCCTATACGATGGGGCATGATTTCCAACACGGTCATAGCGAGCAGTCTGCTAATCAGATTCTTGATTGTCCTGTGTGTCGCTCTTTTTTTGAGTGAACCCACAGCCATGGCCCATCCCGAAGATGAGTTCTGCACGTTTGATGGCGGGATGGACCCGGCGCTCTGTAACGCACTGCAAGAGATTGACCGGCCAGCAACGTCATGGATTGGTGACAGTCAGTTCACACAGACCGAAACAATCGACTTTGATAGACCGCTTCACGAAACCTTTGGTCTCTATATCGAGATCGGTGTTCGCCACATCTTGCCGACCGGTCTCGATCACATTCTCTTCGTGCTGGCCCTCTTCTTTACGGCCTCAGGCTGGCGTGCGCTTCTGATCCAGATTTCAGCATTTACCGTCGCGCACACCCTGACGCTGATGTTGGCGGCGACGGGCGTTATTTCACCACCTACGAGCATTGTTGAACCGCTAATCGCTCTCACAATCGCTTTCGTTGCGTTTGAGAATATTGTGTTTAAGGACATGCAGCGATGGCGGCCACTGGTGGTGGTTATTTTCGGCCTGATACACGGCATGGGCTTTGCCGGGTTTTTCGGCTCTCTCGGTTTACCGCAAGGCCAATTCTGGAGCGCTTTGATCGGGTTTAATATCGGTGTGGAGATCGGCCAATTAACCGTCGTCGTGCTCGCTGCGATCCTGCTCTGGCCTCTGCGGGCGCGGATCAATGAGATACAATACCGCCAGTATATCGCGATCCCGGCCTGCGCTTTGATCGGACTTATTGGCACATTTTGGACCTTTGAGCGGATTTTTCTCGGCTAGTCCATTTCACGGCATGCGGCTTGCAGCCTACCTACCATGACCGTTAACGCTTCATTAATCAAAACGCTCGGCCGGTGGGCGTTTGCGACCTTCACCTCAGCTGTGACGACTTTTCTTGGCCTTTACGGCGATCCTTTTGCCTTTGGACAAGAGTCTGATTGTTCTCTGCAGGATGTATCAGCTTGGCAAAGGCTGCTCGATTATCCGGTTGAAGAAGCAACACCTGCCTACGTTTACCGGGTTACGACCGACTTCATCGATCAATGCCCAAATCGCCCAGAAATCAGGCAGGCTCAGACAATCGCGGCCATGGCGGCGGTCAGTGATGATGATGCAGACCGAGCGCTGAGACATTTCGAACAGGCCTTGCCGTTGCAGACATTGAAGTCGCAATTTTATTATATCGCAGCGCTTCTGGCGGACAAAAATTCGCGAGAGGCTTGGGACGTCCGTGATCAGGTGGTTGCAGACTGGGCTGCGAAGTTAAAACGCCATCGCTCTGTCACGCTGGATGAAACAAGCGTTCGCGGCGGAACGGTTTATCGCGTCATGTATAACGCGCTCGATCCTGAAACGCGCAACCGGGTCGCCTTTGTTGCTGTTCCAAACGGAAAGGGCTGGCCGGCGACGATAACGCTTGGGAGTGATCGCCAGTTAAACGCGTTTCATCGCCTGCGGGCTGGCCAAGACGCGCAACCGCTACGCCACATTGATCTGCATCGGTGTACAGGTCGCAAAATGCTGGCCCGCGCAGACGCAAGTGCAAGCCTCACCCAAGTCACAGAAACAGCAGAGACAAGCCTGATGGCCTATCTGGCTAACCCCGACATCGCCTATGGCAAAGACGGAGAGATTATTCCGTGTCTCTGGCCCGGGCGCTTGCTTCCAGGGCCTCCGCGCTAACCGGTTCACCTGCTGCGATCTGGCTGATCGCATCGGCTGCCTCAGCCCCATAGGCATGGTGAGGCATATGCCCGCCGTTGGGTAATTTCACGATCTGTAAGCCGTCGACTTGATGCTTTAATTTCCCGACATGAAGCGGCGGACTGATCACGGTGTCCTGCGCTCCTGAAAACACGATGACGGGAACTTTGATTTCAGGATAGCGATCCTGCTGCGCTGCCATTTCCGCTCGCAGGGCATTTACGTCTTTCGCATTCGCGCGGAACTCTTTTGGCCGGAAGAGGAGGGCGATCTCTGACTTTTCATAATACCCATCTGGTGCAGGCTTGGGGGAGAACACACCGTTCACGCCAGCCTTGACTTGCGCTGGCCCGACAATCGGGACCAGTTGACTGAAGATCGGCCCGATCAGGGTCGAGCCTGCATATTTATTGTACCACGCCTCTCCACCGCCGCCCCAATCGTGGCTGACAGGGGCAAGTAAAACGAGCCCCTGCACCTTATCCGGATAATCCAATGCCAAACGAAGTGCGACGGCACCGCCAAATGAGTGGCCAACAATCACGGCTTTCTCATTCGGCGCGAGCGCATCTAGAGCACCCGCCATTTGTGCGGCCTGAAGTTGCAGCGTCTCTGCACTCGCAGGCCGACCAGAATAGCCATGCCCGGGGCGATCCGCCATTAGCACACGATGTGTGTCTGATAAGCGAGGGGCCAAAGTGTAATTAAACTCGCTCGCATTGGCCGATGCGCCGTGGATCATCAGAACGACAGGGCCATCTGTCCCGGCCGTTATGACATGAACATCTGCGCCATTAACCGGAACCAGACGACCCTCCGGCGGATATTTGGCCTCAACACGGGACGTATAGATCGCGCTATGCACACAGGCACTCAGCAGGCCCAGTGCAACAAAGGCCAACAAAATCATGAGCAGTTTCAAACGGGTCGCCCCTCTAATTCCTTTTTCAGGCGGGCCGTTGCTGCATTGGCGCGTTGGAACAGGGGATAAATTTCCAACGCCTTTTCATAGGCCTCTAATGCTTCCTGTTTCGCGCCAAGGCTTTCCAGCACAGCGCCAAGGCCGCCCCAAGCACCGAAATGGCGGGGCTCAAGCCGCAGCGCCTCATTCACATCGCGAAGCGCTTCGGCATAGTTTTCCTGCGCAAGGAAGATCGTCGCCCGCCGGTTCCACGCTTCCGCATAATTCGGCTGGATGGCGATCACACGGTCAAACAGAGCTTGGGCCAGATCAAGATCGCCTTGGGCCTGTGCATTGACCGCGCGCTCCATGACGAGATCAGCTGCATCAGATCCGCTCTCCATCCAGGCCGCCCAGATGTCCAGCGCGGTGGAGTTCGCATCGTCTTCGGTTTCGGCCGATTTCAAATCCTCGAACATTTTATCCGAAGGACCGAAATCAGGCGTCGAAACAAAGATCAGTCCGGCAAAGGCGAGCGCTTTCAGCATGGGATAATTATGGCATGCCTTTGTGTCGCGACAAGGGCTTAGATGAGACCGCGATTGGCCAAGTCTGCTTCAAGGGCTTTTGCGTCTTGGAAATGGTGCGTTTGGAAGCCCAGCGCGTTTGCAGCATCAATATTCTTGAGACTGTCATCGATGAACAAAACCTCCGACGGATCAGGATGTCCCATCCTTTGGAGTGTAATCTCGTAAATTTTCGGGTCCGGCTTCACGACTTTCTCTGCGCCCGAGACAATGACGTCACGAAGAATCTTGATCACAGGAAACGCGTCAAACGTCTCATCCACCTTCTCGGCTGGAATATTTGAAAGACCGAAAAGCGGAACGCGCCGCTCTTCCAAACGCACGATCAGCTGTGGCGTGCCGGGCACATAGCCGGCGAACATATCCAGCCATCCGGTCTTCCAGGCTCTGATCTGGCTTTCATATTGAGGGTATTTGGCGATCAGCGGCGCTGCATTCTCATCCATGGACACACCGCGATCATGCTCCGTGTGCCAGTCCATATTGCAGATATTCGCGCAGAACCACTCGGCCTCGGCCGGATCCTCGAATAAGCTACGGTAAAGCAAAAGTGGCCGCCAATCGACGACCACATTTCCGAGATCAGAAAGAACAATGCGGGCGCTCATAAGGCGACCCTGTTCATCAAGGCTTTAACCCTGCTTTGCTTTAAAGCGCGGGTCAGTCTTGTTGATGACATAGGTCCGGCCGCGGCGACGCACGACCTTGCAATCACGGTGGCGTGACTTGAGTGCTTTGATCGAGGATTTCACTTTCATGGCTTTGGCCCAGACGTTAGAACTAATTTCCGAAAGTGCGGCACATACAGACCACACTTGTATGAGTCAACAAAATCGCAGCAGACTGGCTGCAAAGGGGAAAACAGAATGAACGTGATGTCTCTCAGTGCGGCCCGTTTCGGCCTTGGTTTGATCGGCTTGGCAGCGATTGTTGCATCGTGCGCCGCGACACCCCAGCAGACACCATTACCAACGACGCCCCCGATTTCAGACCCAAATCCACCCTCACAACCTGCACCGACCGTCCCCAGTATTCCGCCCTTTGTGTCCAGTGGTGACGTCAGAATGGATGCCTGGCGTGATGACTATTCAGCGAGAGCGCTTGCCAGCGGCCGCGATCCCATCGTTGTTTATGACACGCTATCAAACATCAGCCCACTCGCACTTTACCTCAGCACAGACGCAAAGATCGCAGGCACGGATGTCAGCGATCAGGCCGAGTTCGCAAAACCGATCTGGGATTATGTTGGCACGGCCGTCACATCATCGCGGAAATCGCGGGGCGCCCAAAAGCTGAGCGAACTCGGTTTTGTGTTTGACCAAATCGAAGCCCAATACGGCGTTGATCGCGAAGCGCTGACCGCCATCTGGGCCATGGAAACCAATCTCGGCTCTTACATTGGCGACTTCGATGCCGCCAACACATTATCAAACATGGCCGTCGAAGGCCGCCGTAAATCCTTTGCGGAAGGCGAACTTACCGCGCTCATGAAGCTGCAAGAGCAGGGCGAGGTCAGCCGCGACCAACTCATTTCCGGTTGGGCGGGCGCGATGGGTCAAACCCAGTTCATGCCCTCAACGTTCCTTGCCTATGCAGTCGATGGCGATGGAGATGGACGAAAAGACCTCTGGGGCAGTGAGGCCGACGCACTCGCGTCCGCAGCGAATTATCTCAGTGTGTCCGGATATCAGAACAATATGCCATGGGGCATCGAAGTGCTGGCGCCTACCGATTTTGATTGGTCGCTCGCCGACGGTCAGGATCGTCGGCTCAGCACTTGGATCGGGCGCGGATTATCACCGCTTTCCGGCGGTGGGTTCAATCTCGGCGAGGGCACCTTCGCAGAACTCTGGCTGCCATCAGGCGCGTCCGGCCCGAAATACCTCCTGTTCAAGAATTTTGATGTCTTTAAAACGTACAATCGCTCTGACAGCTACGCCCTGTCTGTCGGTCTGCTGACTGACGGGGTCGCCGGTCAAAGCGGGCCGATCACACCGTGGCCAACCCAGCTCCAGCTCTTGAGCAATCGCGATATCATGGTCTTGCAATCGAACCTCAATCGCCTCGGCTTCAATGCCGGCCCAGTCGACGGCATTGCTGGGCGCGGTACAAAAGGTGCTTTGCGGCGCTTTCAGGCCGCGAACGGGATCCAACCTGCTGATGGTTTCCCGACCCAGCAAGCCCTGCAGCAGGTCATTGCTGCGGCAGGCTAATCGGCTTCGCCAACGCCCGGTTTGATCGCGACATAAGCAAAAACGGCCATAAAAACCAAAAGCCCGACGCAGATCCAGAATGGCAAGCTGGGATCGACGAATTCATACAGGAACAGGCCAAATATCGGCGTCACAATAAAGCCTGCGCCATTCGCAGAGATGACCAACCCTGCCACATTTCCCTGTAGCTGAGGAATAACGGCGAGCGATGCACCGCTGGAAAAGCCGGGCCGCGTGAGGCCCTGTCCAATCCCGATGAAAAATTGTGCTAGCACTAACGTCGCAAAATCCTGCGCCGGTATAAGCAGCAGCGCCCCGATCAAAAGCGGGATACACCCCGTGATCATGAGTGTCCGGTTGCGCAGTTTCAGCCGCGGAATTAGGACCAGTTGAGAGACCATCACCGCCATCGCGCCCATCGCGAAGGCAGGCCCCGTAAATTGTGCCGCCTCTTCATTCGCCACACCGAGCTTGTCCATCACCGCAAAGACAAAGACTTGCGTTAGGATCCCGCTGACGAGCGAGAGGCAAACCGCATAGGCCAAGAAGGGCGCGACACTCTTTGACCGCCAAAGACCGACCGATCCCGGGATCACTTCCATCTCGGAGGCGTCCTGGATCGGCTCACGCTGCTCAGGCAAAAATGTGTAAATCGTCGCCGACATGGCCGCCGCCAGAACGCATGTGATGATGAGCGGACTTAATAGACCGAAGGTCGCGACCAGCGCAGCTGCAAAAGCGGGCCCAATAACGGTGCCAAGACTAAAACCTGACGTCACAAAAGCGATTTCCGATTGTCGTTCCTGCGGGCTCGTTCGATCGGCGACATAGGCTTGTGCGGCCGGACTCGAGCCTGATCCGACAAGACCGAAAACCGTTCTCGACAGGGCCAGGCAGGCAAAAATCGCAAACGGTGCGGTGATCCACTCTGATATAGCAGCCAGCGATGCGATAAACAGAAGCGCCATCGACACGGCATATCCCGCCAAACCTAGCGCAGCGACCCGCCTACGCCCCCACCGGTTTGATCGCTTCCCCCAAAACGGCGAACTCAAGGACCAACACAGCGCCGATAGAGAAAAAATCGCCCCGGCCATCCAGTCCGGAAGGCCGAGCTCTCGCGTCAACGGTGGGATCACCGCTGCGATCAACATCGTATTGCCAGCGCCAATCGCCATCAGCGCGAAGAACAAAATAAAAAACGCGCCCCGCCGATCTGGCTGGGGCGCGCTGTTATAGATGTCATCCTGGCTGGTCATGCCCCGTCAATCCACGGGGCTGCACCAAAAATCAAGCGAATTTCTAGCCCTGCTGATTTGACTTCGCGGTTGGATAGCAAGCGCCGTCATAGATTTCGAGATCTGTATCCATCATAGAACGGTTTGAATAATCAATGCAGGCCTTGCCGTAGTCACGAACAACCTGTGTGGCCTGATCCTGCGCCCATGAATGCGCACAAGCGGCCTGATCCGGAACCAGACTGTCAGCAGGCGCACCCGGACGGCGGTAGGAATTAATCAGCTGGGTAATGCACTGGCCATATGTCGCAACATCGCTGCGGAAGAGCTCACGCTGAGATTCCAGCGATTGCAGCTGTGAACGCGATTGAATGGTCAGATTGGAAAAGTTTGGTGCTCTTAACGTGCCACACTGTTCAGCAGCGACTTGGATCCCTGTCTGCGTCGCCTCAGGTGCACACACACGATATCCCTCAGCAGACGCCATAACCTGAGCTTGCGCAGAGCCAATGAGCGCGCCACTGAAAATGAGCGATGTCAAAACTGTTTTCATCATGAGCTCCTCGGAGTCTTTGATTAACCTATACACAGGGCAACTTAACAACGCCTTATGGCGTGGCGATCTGCCCGTCCAAGTTCTTCTTGCAATCGTGATACCTATTGTGTCGGCACCATCAAACCTGACGGCAAACTATCACTCAGACTCCGCTCTTTCAACGTTCTGACAGCGGATTCACCTGCGAGGAGAGGTCAAATTAAGGATTTCTAATCCTGCGTGTGTCATCCCGAAGAGACATGGCGGGTGCATCAGGCGCTCTCCGATTGAGAAACGGCTGTCTCGATATGGTACAAATCATCGGACTTATTCTGATATTGCTGCTGATTACAGGCGGTCTCGCGCTCAGTGGCGGCCCTGCCATACTGTCCGCGCTGCCATTTGAGCTGACTTTGATCTTGGGCGCAGGCATCGCGACAGTCCTGATCGGGAATTCCACCTCAACAGCAGTCGCGGCCTTCAACGGGTTCGCCCAAGTCTTTCGCGGAACGAAGTGGACGGCCAAAGATCATTCTGACCTTCTAATTACGCTGCACGAGTTTATCCGTAGAGCGAAGACAGGCGGCCTCATCGCGATTGAAAACGATATCGAGCACCCGGAAACTTCGGCTCTTTTCAGAACAAATCCCGCCTTACTCGCTGATCAACAAGCCACAGCCTTGATTTGTGACGGGTTTCGCTTGCTGGCGATGGATCCCGCTGCAAAATCCAGATTGCGCCCTCAGCTTGAGGAACAGGTCGCAGCCATTGTTGAAGAACGACAGCGAGCAAGTTCAGCCTTGCACACGTTGGCGGATGCTTTGCCCGCCTTGGGAATCGTCGCGGCCGTTCTGGGGATCATCAAGACGATGGGCTTTATCGATTCCGAGCCCATGATCCTTGGTGAAATGATTGCGGCCGCGCTCTTGGGGACCTTTCTGGGCGTCTTTCTGTCTTACGGCGTCATCGGACCAATCGCATCCAGGCTGACCCAGATTACCCACCAGGAAGCATTATATCTGGATCTAATTCAGGCTGTGATCTCTGGTCATGCCGAAGGCTTGGCACCTCGAACCAATATCGAATTGGCCCGCAACCTTCTCCCGCTCTCCTTGCGTCCGACCCTTGCGGATATCGACACAGGCATCAATGAAATCCGCTTCAAAGTGCGAAAAGCCGCTTAATCTCTCAAATTTCACGCTTTCGCTTGAGGTAACGGAAAACAGCTTATGGCACTCTTATCTGCTAAATAGAGGTAGTACGGATGGCAAATACGGCTGCAGATATCGACCCAACAGCCCGTGAGTGGCTGAGTGAGCCTTACAAGACAATTGTAAAAGGGCTAACCGGAATCATCGCGATTGTGGTTGCCTTGAAAGCGATTGTATACGAGCCGAATGCTGTGCCCATGTTCGCACATGAAGAACATGCATTCCGAATGTTGGCCTTCGCAGCTCTAACAGTTTGGACGACTTTAACCTTCGGTGTGAAGCGTCGTGGCATAGCGACTGTCACTGTTCTGATCTTCGCGACATTTGTCGAACTCGTCCTCATGCCCGCACGGGGTTTTGAGGTTTACACGATGGCCTCCTCCAATCTCGGTATAGCCATCGCGTACTGCTGCATGCAGCTTTATTGGTTGAGCCTAAGCGATCGTCTCAAATCGGAGTAACCGATTTCAGTTCTGGCGTCTCATGATTGTCTATCCTATCATGAGCATAAGACTGTGAATCGGAGGCTCCCTCATGTCGCGTTTTGACGAGCTGATCTCAAAAGTTGACCACTATCAGACTTTGGCAGCTGAAAATTATGCCCGTGTGCGTCGCCTCTCGGAAGAGTTGAGGGAAGGCTTGTGCGCTTATATTGGGGCCGGGGACGGCGTTTGTGTCCGGCTCGTACCGCCCGCTGGTCCGTTTGAGCCGAAGGATTATGGCGACAAGGCGTTTTCGGTGCCGCCAAAAGGGTTCCGCCCTCTCGGCCCGATCCTGTTTGGGCTTGCCGTTCGCGTTTCTAAAGGAACCGACTGGATGCGCGTCACGATGGAATGCCAGAAGATCGGGGATACCTTCGTTGCCAGAATTACAGGCGGTGAGGAATACCAACTTTCGATCCCGTTAAAGGATAATGACCCCGAACCTTTCTACGACCATATCTACGATCACGTTATGAATTGGTTTGGCGTCCAGATTGAGCGTTATGAAGCTGGCGATTACGGCCAACGGGAAATAGGCTTTGACTTTTCGCGCGATGAAGCGAGAGATGAGCTTCTGGCCTAGGGAGGGCCGCTAAGGGAGCTTGGGAACGCCGGACTTCATGGATTTTACAATTCTTCTCGCAGCTGGCGCGGGGGGCGACGTCATCGTCGCGTGCGCCCTTATCGGGGCATTGGGTCTGGGCGCTCAGTGGCTTGCATGGCGTCTACAGGCGCCTGCGATTGTGCTCATGTCCCTTGCGGGCCTTGCTGTAGGTCCGCTCTGGTCCGTTCTGTTTGGTGATCCGCTTCTCAACCCGTCCGAGAGCTTTGGCGATATTTTTCGCCCGATTGTCTCCCTTGCTGTTGCCGTGATCCTGTTTGAAGGCGGCCTTGTCCTGAAATTCGAAAATTTGCGCGAAGCGGGGAAACCCGTTCGCCGAATGATCTTTTTCGGCGGACCATTGGCCTGGGTGCTTGGAACCATGGCAGCCCATTTCGCCGCCGGTTTGGATTGGGCCAGCGCTGTTGTGTTTGCAGGCGTCATGGTCGTAACAGGCCCGACCGTCATTATGCCCCTTCTACGTCAATCAAAGCTAGGGGGGCGACCCGCGCAATTCCTCAAGTGGGAAGGCATCGTCAACGATCCAATCGGGGCGCTCTTTGCCGTTGCGGCCTTCGAAATCGTTCGCGTTGCCTCAGTCGGAGAGAATACAGTCGGGGCAGGGGCCTGGATCATCCTTGCTGCCATTGAAGGCATTATTCTGGGCATTGCCTTCGGCTGGATCATGATCCGCGCGTTTCGCAATGGTTGGGCCCCGGAATACCTCAAAGCCCCGCTCATCCTTGGCTCGATTGTTCTATGTTACGCGCTGGCAGAGCTGGTTGAGCGCGAGATTGGCCTCGTGGCCGTCACAGCTTACGGCATGATGCTCGGTAATTCGAAGATCGCAGGCCTCAGCGAATTGCGGAAATTCAAGGAGGATATCGCTGTCTTGCTCGTTTCAGGTGTCTTCGTCATGCTGACTGCTGATCTCACGCCGCAGATCATCGGGTCAGCGATCAATCTGAATACGGTTCTCTTCCTGATCTGCATGCTGTTCATCGTGCGCCCACTTTCGGTCTGGATCTCGACCTACGGGACCTTGCCACGAAACGAAGCCATCCTGCTTGGCTGGATTGCACCGCGCGGGATCGTGGCGGTTGCGGTCTCTGGCCTTTTTGGCTCGCTGCTGATCGAGCTCGACCGCAGTGGTCGGTTCAATTTTGACGGGGCGGAGCAGATTGCTCCACTCGCTTTCGCGATGGTGTTTGCCACCGTCGTCCTGCACGGCTTTACAATCGGCCCGCTCGCCCGCGCACTCGGTCTTGCCCGAAAGGAACGGCCGGGCGTTTTGGTCGTAGGGGCCAATGCCTGGAGCCTCGAATTTGCCAAAGCCATTCGTGATACGAAGATTGACGTCATCGTTGCCGACAGCTCCTACCGCAGACTGCGTCCCGCACGCGAGGCCGGTGTCGACGTGTTCCTCGGTGAGGTCCTCTCAGAAGACGCTGAAATCAAGCTTGACCATGCCCGCTTCTCCACTGTCGCGGCGCTCTCAACCAATGACAGCTACAACTCGCTCGTCTGCAGCCATTTCGCCCCGGAGCTTGGCCGCCACATGGTTCACCAACTCTCTTTGAGCGAAGCCGAAGAGAGCGATGATAAGGTCGCAGGCCTCAACGCCCGCGGCCGTACACTCATCCGTCGTGGCCGCAACTATGACAGTCTTGTGCGCGATCAGTATCGCGGCTGGGCTTTCTCCCGCACAGGGCTCACGGACAAATATACGATTGATCAATTCCGAGCTGAGCGCCCGAACGCGGATATTATCGCTGAGATCAGACCGGATGGCGCCTTCCTCTTGGTTGGCCCTAATCGGGAAGCCCGCGGTGGTGATGGCACAACCCTGATCAGTTTCGCGCCTGAAACATCCGAACCTGCAGAAGTCGAGCAATCATCTGAAATC
>JBCBCO010000060.1:0-12281 GCA_038630445.1 Pseudomonadota bacterium
GTTCGCCACAGCTATATCCGCCCTTCGCGTCGCGCTTGCGAAGCACTCAGTGACGCGGGATGGAGCAGCCCGGTAGCTCGTCAGGCTCATAACCTGAAGGTCGTAGGTTCAAATCCTACTCCCGCACCCAAATTAAACCCTGAAAAGTTTATCCTTTTCAGGGTTTTTTGTCATTTAGCGGCAGTTTTTAATGAAATTGAGCGCTCGATCTTAGATTGTTTATTCTGATTGAAGATCCAAATTTCTTATAATTCGTTTGCTTCATCTCAAGCGAGTTCTGAGCCTTATGTCTTTGCGGTCATGGGCGTTATCGCCTGAATAGACTATGAGGTGGCTTTGTTATGGCTCTATTTGAATTAGATGGAACGCAGCTATCGTCTATTGAACGGGTGACGTTTTCCTCGGCTGGGATCCGCGAACGTGAACATCTGCAGACTGCGTTGATTGAGAACGTATCAGCCATTTTGGACGGGGTCATGGTTCTTGGGGATGAACAAAACCTATGGCAAGATGCGAATAGGCGAATTGACCTCCTTTGTATTGATCGAAAAGCAAATCTAGTCGTCGTTGAGCTAAAACGTGGCGATACAGGCGCGACTGCTGAGCTTCAAGCCATTCGATATACAGCCATGCTGTCCACAATGACATTTAAGGACGTTTGTGCATTCCATAGCACGTATCTTAAAGGTAAGGGACAAGACGTGTCTGCCGACGATGCTGAGCAGATCATACGCTCATTTCTGGGTTGGGAAGATGAAGGTGAAGAAGAAGACTTCAATCAAGATCCTCGCATAGTCCTCGTCTCAGGCGACTTCTCGAAGGAATTAACCAACACTGTTTTATGGCTTAATTCAAAAGGCCTCGACATTACGTGCATTCGCATGGTTGCCTATCGAAATTCTGACCAGATCTTGGTTGATATTCAAAAAGTTATTCCTGTTCCCGAGGTGGAAGATTACCAAGTGAAGCTTAGGCGTCGTGAGGAAGAAAAAGCAGATGCTCGAAGGTACAAAAGAGATTATACGAAGTATCGGTGGCGAGGTGAAACATACTGGAAAAACAAGTTGGCTCACGCAATCATCCAAGACTGGGTACAAGAAAATGAGCCTGAAAATGCCACCGAGATTCAGCTCGCTTTCCCCGTGTCGCAACTTCCATGGATGATAGAAAGCTTGGAACGCGCTAAATATGTTGAAGAGCAGAATGGCCGCACGCGCCATTATATGGCCGACGATGAGGTCTTGAAGCTTGGGGATGGGAGCATTTACTGCGTCACCCGGGGGTGGAACATAACAACGATTACAGAGTTCTTAGATATAGCGCGCGCGAAAGGCTACGATATCGAAACTGTTGCGTAACTTGGTTGCAATCCCCTCATTCAAGTGACGCTATATTTTGAAGGCCCTTACGTCGAACGCTACGCGTGAACTCTGATAAAGGGCTGAGTCTATAAATTTTACGATATCCGTATCGATGATGTTGAACGCTTTAAACTGTCTCGCCCATGCCTCTGATCGCGCGGCCGGGCAGCAGGTTTTGCGCGGCTGTGACGATGGCGTCCGCATCAATCCCGAAATGGCGATAGAGATCGGCGACGGTTCCAGTCTGTCCGAAATGCTCTACGCCGAGGGGAATACCGCCATGCCCGCGCACGCCGCCGAGCCAGCCCAGCGTTGCCGGATGGCCGTCTGTGACGGTCAGAACGGCTGCGTGACGAGGGACCTCTGCCATTAGCCTGTCAGCATGGCTCATCGCTTTGACATTGCCCCGCCGACGCGCGCGTTGAGCGGCAAACCAGCCCGCTTGCAAGCGATCTGAAGACGTGACTGCCAGGACAGCGACATCGCGGCGATCCCCGCCAATTCGTCCTGCGGCTTCTATGACTTCTGGGGCAACACAGCCCTGATAGGCGATGACCAGCTCCGTATTCGGGCTCGGTGGCCGCCACCAGTATGCGCCATCAATCACGCCGCTATGAAAGGCTCCGTCATCTCTGCGCGAATGGGGCTGTTCCAGCGGGCGCGTTGTCAGGCGCAAGTAGACCGAGCCGCCCGTCTCATCGCGTAGCCATGTCCGCTCATCCGGATCGCCTTCGCCGTCGCGCTGCAGGTAATCGAAGGCCCAGTGCATGATCACGCTCAATTCATCGAGGAATGCCGGCTCAAATGAGCTGAGCCCGTCCTGGCTGATCCCAATCAATTGCGAGCCAATCGACTGGTGCGCCCCGCCTTCCGGGGCCAGCGTGATGCCCGATGGTGTGCCGGCAATGATGAAGCGTGCATCCTGATAGCAGGCATAGTTCAAGGCATCGAGCCCGCGTGCCACGAACGGATCGTAGACTGTCCCGATAGGAAGTAAGCGCTCCCCAAAGAGCGAGTTCGACAGGCCCGCTGCGCCAAGCATCAGGAACAGGTTCATCTCCGCAATGCCCAGCTCAAAATGCTGGCCCGTTTCGCCAAAGCTCCATTTTTGCGTCGATGGGATATTCTCTTCCCTGAACGTATCTGCCTGCGCTTCGCGTGCAAATAATCCGCGACGATTGACCCAGGGCCCCAGATTGGTCGACACTGTGACATCCGGTGATGTGGTGATAATCCGCTCAGCTAGTTCGGTTTTGCCGCGCGCAATCTGATCCAGGATTTTACCAAAGCCCGCCTGTGTTGATAACTCGCTATCCTCCAGCCAAATCAGATCCTCGATACCCACCCGCGCGCTTTCAAACCGCCGTGTCCCTTTGGCGAAGAAAGGTGCACTCTCGACCAGCGACTTCGCGGCTGTTTCATCAGCCAGCCCCGCATAGGGTGCCCATTCCTGCCCCTCGGGCACGCCCATTCCGGTTTGAAATTCCACCATTTGCGACTTGGTCATCAGGCCGGAATGGTTGTCCTTGTGGCCCGCCAGTGGCGTGCCCCAGCCCTTAATCGTATAGGCGAGGAAGCAGACGGGGCGATCATGATCGACCGCGTCAAACGCTTCCACCAGAGAGGCCATGCAATGCCCGCCCAGATTGTTCATCAGGTCTGAGAGGTCATCATCGCTGCGACGCCCCAAGAGTGTGCTGACCTCGCCCTGATCGCCGATATCATCCATCAGGCGCGCCCGCCATGCAGCGCCGCCTTGGTAGGTTAGCGCAGAATAAAGCTGGTTCGGACACGTATCGATCCATGCGCGCAGGGCCTCACCGCCAGGCTCCTCAAACGCTGCACGCTGCAAACGTCCATATTTCAAGCGCACCACGTCCCAGCCAAAGGCGCCAAAGATCGCCTCTATGCGTTCCCAAAGGCCTTCACGCACAACCCCGTCGAGCGATTGGCGATTATAATCGATAATCCACCAGCAATTGCGCAGATTGTGCTTCCAGCCTTCCTGCAGGCATTCATACACATTACCTTCATCGAGTTCCGCATCGCCAACCAGCGCGATCATCCGGCCAAGGTCTCGCTCACCGCCCCAGTCACGTGCCGCGATATAGTCCTGAACCAGAGAGGCAAAGGCTGTAATCGCGACGCCCAGTCCGACCGAGCCTGTGGAGAAATCCACGTCATCAATGTCTTTCGTCCGGCTGGGATAGGATTGCGCCCCGCCGAACCCGCGAAAATTCTCCAATTTTTCGCGCGTCTGATTGCCTGTGAGATACTGGATCGCGTGAAACACAGGCGACGCGTGCGGCTTCACCGCCACACGGTCTTCTGGGCGAAGGACATGGAAATAAAGCGCTGTCATAATCGCCGTCATCGACGCGCAAGACGCCTGATGCCCGCCAACCTTTACCTCGCCCTTTTCGCGCATATGATTGGCATTGTGCACCGTCCAACAGGCGAGCCAGAGCAGCTTTTTCTCAATCTCTTCAAGGGTTTGAAGTTTGTCTTGGCTAATTGGCATGAGCGTGTCTCTTTTCGGTCAGTGTCCACCCACTCCCCCTCCCAACCACCCCAGCCTATGGGGACCATTGGGGCGGTTGGGAGGGGGAGCGGGTGGACACTGAGCTTTTACAGACTCACTATTCCGCTGCAACCAATTCCTCAGCAACATTCAGGTCGACAGAAACCAGTTTGGACACGCCTTTTTCGCGCATGGTCACACCAAACAGTCGATCCATCCGGCTCATTGTCACCGCATTGTGTGTGATCACAATGAAGCGCGTATCGGTTCGCTCTCGCATCTCATCCAAGAGGCGACAGAATCGGTCAACATTGGCATCATCCAGCGGCGCATCGACCTCATCCAGAACACAGATCGGGGCAGGGCGCGACAGGAAGACCGCAAAGATGAGGGCCGTTGCGGTTAGGGCTTGCTCACCACCCGACATCAGAGACAGCGTGCCCAGCCGTTTGCCCGGAGGCTGCGCGAAAATCTCCAAGCCTGCATTCAGAGGATCATCGGCATCGACGAGGCGAAGCTCGGCCTCACCTCCGCGGAATAGCGTCGTGAACAGCGTTTTGAAATGCTCATTCACCGTCTCAAACGCATCCATCAGGCGCTTGCGGCCCTCCGCATTCAGCGATTTTACCGCCTGACGCAATTTCTCAATCGCGCCGGTGAGGTCAGCTTTTTCCTCAACCTGAGTGCCGAGCCGCGTGGCCAGACTTTCGGCTTCCGCCTCAGCTTCCATGTTGACCCCGCCAAGGGCGTCGCGGTCGCGTTTCAGGAAATCGGCTTGGCGTTCGGCCTCGCTCAGCTCGAGACCCTCAATCTCATCGTCGGCCAAACCCGCTTTGGCGAGCGGTAGAAGACCTTCCGGTCTTCGCTCAAACTGCGTGAGCGCATAGTCAGAGACTTCGCTTAAGCGCGATGAAGCGCTTTCCAGTTTGGCGTTTGAGATCGCTAAGGTCTCGCGCGCGCTTATGGCGAGATTGTTTGCGCTGCGGGCGGCCTCTTCGGTTTCGCGCGTGGCGGTTTCGCGTTCTGCCAACGCGTCTGCGGCTGTTTTACGCTCAGCCTCTAGCGTCTCAACGCGGGCTACGAGCGCGGTGATTTCGCTATCCAGTTTCTCAGGCTTGTTGCGTGCTGCGGCTGCTTCGTTCACGGCTTCGCCGCGGCGTTTGATCAAGGCATCGAGGCGCGTTTCAGCGCCGCTGACTCGTTTTTGCCAGCGCTCGACATCGGCTTCCAGAGATGACCGACGCGCCATGGCCTGCTCACGGTTACGCGTCAGATCAGAGAGACGGCCGCGTGCTTCGGTTTCGGTTTCGCGCGCCTTGGTCAGCGCCGCGCGCGCAGCCTCAAGACGGTCTTCAAGTTGTGTCACAGCCTCTGTATTTTCCGGCCGTGCAGCGGTTTCATAGGCTTCGACAGCGATGGCCAAATCCGCCTCAACCCGCTCCAGTGCCTCACGCGCACCATCAGCTTTCAAACTCGCGCGATCGCTCGCTTGCATCGCATTCGCTAAACCGCGACGTGCCTCATCCAGTCGCTTCGCCGTATCTTGAACGTCGCGCCGCGCGGCTTTCACGTCGTCTTCCGCGCCAATGCGTGCCCCTTTGGCCTCCGCCAGTTTGCCTTGTGCGTCTGAGAGCGTCTGACGGGCAGGTCCAATTTTCGCCTGCGCATCTTCAAGCCTTGCCTGCTGTTCCAGACGTTCAGCCGCCGGCGTTGGTGCTGCAGGCGTGCGGGTATAGCCGTCCCAACGCCAGAGGTGCCCATCTAGCGTCACAAGCCTCTGCCCGGGTCGCAGCTCTCCCGCGAGCGCTTCACCCTCTGAAACCGACACAACACCGCATTGCGATAGGCGTGCGGCGAGTTCGCCCGGCGCCTCGACAAAATCCGTCAGCGGCTTCGCATAGCCGGGCAGGCCTTCTGTTTTCGCATCCGATCCGGCCCAATAGATCGACGCGTTCCGGTCTGTTGGCGCTTGCAGATCATCGCCCAGCGCGGCAGCCACGGCCTTCTCATAGCCATCACGGGTGCGCATCTGCTCGACAACCGGGGGCGCTTTCGGCCCGCGATCGCGCCGTAACAGTCGGGTCAGGCCTGTGATTTCAGTCTCAATCAGGCGCAGCTCATCTTGCGTTGCTTCAGCAGGCATTTTCGCGTCGAGCTCGCAGTCTTGGGCTTTATTTGCGGCCAGTTCAGCGGTCTGCAACGCTTCTTCAGCTGTACTCACAGCCGCCTGAGCGTCTGCCTCGGCCTCGCGCGCCTGCTCTAGTTCGTCCGCTATAGCAGCGGCATTCGGCAAATCCGCTAGAGCCGTGCGTAAACGTATGGCCTCAGCTTCCAACCTCTCTTTGCGCTGCTTATGCGCATTGGCATTGGCCTCCAGCGCCTGAATCTCCGCGCGCTTGGCGGACAAAGCTTCCTGCGCCGCATCCGCGTCTGCCTGAGCCGTCGCCAATCCAGCTTTCGCGGCCTCAAGCGCCGCCTCTAACTCTGTCTCTTTCTCGCGATTGGTCGTGTCATTTTCGACCGGAAGCGCGGCGAGTGACGCCTTTGCCTCTTCCAGTGTGACAGCGGCCTCATCTTTCTGCGTCTGTTCACGGTTAAGATCGGCCGACAGGCGCTCCAGTTCGCGTTCCAGGCCGTTCAGAACATCGCTCGCGGCTTTGCGTTCGGCCTCTAGTCGCGCCAGATCAATGCGCGCTTGTCCAAGTTTACCAGAGGCGACGGCTTCCGCATTGCGTAGCGGTTGCAAGCCTTCGCTCGCTTCCAGTCGCCGCGTCTCGGCCACAGCCGCTTCGCGTGTCAGACGCTCAACTTCGGACTTGGCGCGCGCGAGGGCCACGCCAGCCTCTTCCTGATCGGTCTTCGCCTTGAACCATTTCGCGTGAGCCACGAAGGCTTCCAGTGCGCTAATCTTGGTTGATAGCTCTTTGTATTTGCGCGCTTTTCGGGCCTGGCGTTTCAAACTTTCTAACTGGCGCTCAACCTCAGCAGAGACCTCAGACAAACGTTCCAGATTGGTCTCTGCTGCGCGCAGTTTCAGCTCAGCCTCATGACGGCGTGCGTTCAGTCCGCCGATCCCTGCAGCCTCTTCCAGAATGCGCCGCCTGTTCTGCGGCTTTGAGGCGATCAGCTCGCTGATCTGACCTTGGCGAACCAGTGATGGAGAATTCGCCCCGGTCGATGCATCCGCGAATAGCAGCTTCACATCCTTGCCGCGAACCGTGCGTCCGTTCAGCTTGTAGGTTGATCCTGCCCCACGTTTGATCCGGCGCAGGACTTCCAGCGTGTCAGAGGCATTGAACTCAGGCGGCGCGGTGCGTGCCTTATTGTCCAGAACGAGCGTAACTTCGGCATTCTCGCGCGCGGCGCGGTCCTTTGCGCCGGAGAAGATCAGATCATCCATTTCCCCGCCGCGCATCGCCTTGGCCGACGTCGCGCCCATGACCCAGCGCAAGGCTTCCAATAGGTTGGATTTACCGCAGCCGTTCGGGCCGACAATGCCGGTCAGGCCCGACTCAATCGGGACCGTTTCAGGATCAACAAAGGACTTAAAGCCCGCAATGCGCAATTCGGTTATATGCATGCGGGCTCTTTCATCGATTACTCAGCAGGCTCAGTGGCCGGCTCTTCGGGGGGCGCGTCCGCCGTCTCAGGCTCCACGCCCAGCGCTTCATCAAGGATCGCCGCCATGCCTTCAGGGTTGCGCCACTCAAAGCCTTCAAGACGCTCACCGTTGACGAAGACCGTCGGCGTTGAACCTACACCGCTGCTCTCACCAAGATTGATCTTGTCACCAATCGCCCGGCGAATCTCTTGGGAGTTCAGGCAGGCCTCAAATTCTGCACCGGCAGAAATGCCATGATTGCCCGCGATCGTTTCCAGCGCAACGCGGACCTGATCACCATCACGTGCAATCGCGAGGATGCCCGGCTGGCGCTCAAACAGTTCATCAAGAACGTCGAAATATTTGTCCTCACCGGCACAGCGTGCCAGTGCGAATCCAGCAACAGAAATGCTGGCTGGCGCCGTTGGGAACTCGCGGAACACGAAACGCAGTTTGCCAGTGTCGATATACTCGCTCTGGATCGTGGGCATCACGCGCTGATCAAAATCCAGACACGCCGGGCAGGTCCAAGAGGCGTACTCGATCACTTCGACAGGCGCATCGGCGCTGCCCTTGACCATGTCACCCAGCGCTGCGCCAGCGATAGAGCCACTGTCACCGCCCGTGCTGCCGCCATTGTCCTCGCCGCCAGCTTGCCCACACGCAGCCAGTGCAAACGCCGCAAGGCCCGTCACTGCCAGTCTTCGAGTGAAACGCATCATGCTCATAACCCTTTCTTAACACTCTGAGTCGGGAAGGTTGCCAAATCCTTAACGCGGCGCGCCTGCCCTTAATCCTGTTGCGGTTGCGATAGCACAGCCTCGCCCAGCGCCACAATCGCCGCGCGCAATTTAGGATCGTCAATCGCAGTTGCAGCCTCCAGCAGAGCCTCACGCTCCTCGTTCGAGAGCGGTTGCGGGGCAGGGCGCACCGCCTTCGTCGCCCCAGACCCCAGCGGCCCCTGTATCAGCTTGATCTCAGTGATGTCCCCACCGGCCGCAACCGAGACACGCTGGCGGATCATCTCGCTTTGATGCTGCACTAATCCGGCCGCCGCCGGGATCACTTTAAGTGTCAGCTTCCGTCCTCCGCGCGCAGGGCCGAGCTTCTCTGGCCGACACAGCCGCGCGAGTTGCTCCCCCACCAGCTCCGCCCAATCCAAACGTAACCGAGACAGCGTCGCGCCCCGCTTTGGCACAGCCTTCCGCACAAGCCGTACAGCCGCCGTTCCGACCGTGCGCGGCCCTTTATGCACAGGTTTTGCCTTCGCATAGCGCAATCGAATGCGCGCACGGGCCTCTGCGACGGGATCGAGACTTGACCGCTTAACCATAAGCGCCACTCTGCCTGTCATGAGCGCGGCTGAAAAGAGACAGTTTCACGATTTTGAGGGCGACCTGCTGGATTGGTACGCCACTTCCGCGCGTGAGCTGCCTTGGCGCATCGGTCCGGCCCAGCGTGCGCGCGGCGTGCAGGCCGACCCCTACCGCGTCTGGATGGCAGAGATCATGCTGCAACAGACCACAGTACCCCATGCCAGCCGCTACTACGCCGCCTTCACTGCTCGCTGGCCGACTGTGCAGGACCTCGCCGCCGCCAAAGACGAAGACGTGATGGCCGCCTGGGCGGGCCTCGGCTATTATGCCCGCGCGCGAAATCTCCTGAAATGCGCCCGCACCGTCGCTGAGCTTGGGGCGTGGCCGGATACTGTTGAGGGCCTGCGCGCGCTTCCTGGCATTGGCGCTTACACAGCCGGCGCTGTCGCCGCCCTCGCATTCGGCCGCCGCGCGGCGGCTGTCGATGGCAATGTCGAGCGCGTCTTCTCCCGCCTGCTCGCCACCAAAGGCGAATGGAAAGCCGAAAAAGAGCGGATCAGACTGAGCGTCGAAGCCTACGTCCCCGCCGACCGCCCGGCTGAGTTCGCTGAGGCGCTGATGGACCTCGGCGCAACCATCTGCACGCCGAAATCGCCCAACTGCCTGATCTGCCCGGTCATCCAGCATTGCTCAGGCTCGGCTGAGGGCGACCCCGCCCGCTACCCCATCAAGCCCAAGAAAAAACCAAAGCCCACCCGCCGCGGCCACCTCTACGTCACCACTGATGTTGAAGGAAAAATCCTGACTGAGCGCCGCCCAGAAAAAGGCCTCCTCGGCGGAATGCTCGGCCTCCCCACCTCAGATTGGATCGAGGGCGAACCGCCCGTACCAGAGTTCCCGCTGCAGGCCGATTGGCCCGATTTAGATTGGAAGCAAACAGGCGCCATCCGCCACGTCTTCACGCATTTCAATCTGGAGCTTGTGGTTTGGACAGCGAGGTTGGACGGCGCAGGACAGGGCGTCGATTGGGTCGCTCGCGATCAGGCGAAAGCGGCGCTTCCCAGCGTGTTTGGGAAAGGGTTGGGACAATTTCGATAACGTGACTATTACATAAGCAAAACAAGACATTAAAATTTTTCACTGGCAATCCCATTGTAGCCAGATCAGCGGCAGCAGAAGACTGGGACAGCCGTCCAGTTCGAAGTCACGAAGCAGACAGTAGACGCTATGGAAGTCTGGTGTGCGTTTATAGAGCTATGACCTCACGATAGGTTATTCCTCAGTCGAAAGGACAAGACGCACCATCTCTCAGCCCGGCAATCTGAGAGCAGTCCATAAAAGCCTTATGTAGACTAAGACTTATTGCTCGTCGCTGAAATAGGAATTGACCATAATCGTTTCCGTTTGAAATGTTTTAAGTTCTCCGACAATGCTGTCTCGGTTTTGTGAGAACCTCTGGCTTGGTGCAGGGATGGAAACAGCGAAAATATCTCCCGTAACAGTCTCAAAAGCGATACCCGCTGCAGATATTCCTACGGTGTGCTCATCAAGATCAAAGGCCATTCCGGTAGTGCGTACGTCCCGGATCATATCGAGAAAAGCACTCAAATCTCCCTCAACACATTCGTTTCTGAAGATATCTGCAGCAACATCACTCTTAAGGAGCGAAAGCACAGCTCTTCCATTGGCTGTAGACGATAGAGGAAAATCCTCGCCCGGAACGGAGACTGCGGACAGTCGATACTGGCCGGGAATCTGATCGACAATGGTCATTCGACCATTAGTGTAGACCGCCAAATCCACAGTTTCTCCCGTTTTTGCCGAGAGCGCTTCGAGCGCTGGCCTGATCATATTCGGGACGTCTATTCGACCTGCGCTGGCCAAAGCTTGCAGCTCTGGGCCAAGACATAAACTGCCGTCTTTCCCTGAGCTTGATACGAAGTCTTCTGATATCAGCGCATTCACGATGCGTTGTACCGTTGAACGCGGAAGACCGGTACTGGCCGCAAGCATGCCGAGGCTTTGACCCTGATTATTCAGCTTAAGCTGACGCAAAATTTCAGCTGCGCGCTCTATGACTTGGATGCCACCCGTTACTGTCATCGTCTCTTTTCCTCTTGTGAGATCGTATAATTCATAATACAATACGTATGTATCACAATGCAATACATTAATATCTGAAGGCGGGAGGGAAAATTGAGTAAGCGCGGGCTAGGCTATTCCGCCGAAGAGTTATCGAATGGCCCTTTCGCGGCTTACTACAATCCCGACATTGCGCCTGTTCAGGATCAGGTGGCAGAAGCCCTGATGATTGGTGGGCAAGCGCATGAATTGCTGCCGCCCGTCGAATTCGCGAAGCATATGACAGATCCGGGCTATGGTCCTGTTGAAACCGGTATCGCTTATGGGCCTGACTCCAGCCTTCGCATTTACTGCCTAACGAAAATGCCCGGCGTTACACCCCAGATGTGGGACTGGTGGTTCGGCTGGCATGGATGCGAAGCACGGCGCTACAAGCTGTGGCATCCGAAGGCTCATATTGAGGCAAAATGGGCAGATGGCAGCGATGATGATGCCTATATCGGGCGCACCTCGCTCATCACGGAATACTTGGGCTCAAAAAAGATGAGAGCCGCAATCAGCTTTGTCAGGCCAACCGTGCTGGGAATTGACGAGGAAAGACTGGTAGCTCAGGGCGAAGTCGCCATATGTGCGCGCCTTGGCATGCCCGGCATACCCCTGAAAGCGGGCTGGTTGCTACACCATCTTAGACCGGTTGAAGACGGATGCGAGATGCGGTCGCGCATGTGGATGGGGGGACGCAATATAGGATTTGGAAACCGGCCAGGTGCGGTCGGCACACTCCTCAGCTTCATCCTGAGGCCTTTTGCGGGTGTCCTGCTTCCAAAAGGAAACGAGTTACTCGCGCACAACGCCCAGGAAATGGCCCATCTGGCCGGGTTTCTCCCGCAATTGTATGCGGACTTTGGCCCGCATCAGCAGACAGGTGCATCATGAAACGACCAAAGGGAAAAGGGCGGATCTGGGAACGCAGAGATGCCGGATTTGATGCCGCTGTTCTGGCGACCAGTTTCAATGGACGCGACCCCGGCCATCGACCTATGGTTTTTGTCGAAGCCAACACCGTTCAGGATGTGCAGGCAGCGCTCGCCCGTGCCCATCGCCAGACTTTCAAGGTCAGCATCTGTTCCGGCGGGCACTCCTGGGCACAGAATCATATTCGCGATGGCGGCCTTCTTCTCAGCATGGCGCGGTTCAACACGATTGAAATCGATCCTGAGGCCCGCGTAGCGAAAGTTGGTCCGGGGTGTTGGGGACTGGATCTCAATAATGCACTTAAGAAACACAAACTGTTTTTTCCTGTCGCCCACGCTCCTGACGTGGCCATGGGTGGTTTTCTCTTACAGGGTGGCTTTGGATGGGGCAGCCGTGAGTTAGGCTTGGCAACACAGTCTGTGTTG
>JBCBCO010000061.1:0-12271 GCA_038630445.1 Pseudomonadota bacterium
CATTTCATTGCACTACACGAGACATTTGCGAAGCTCGATAAAGACGCAAAGATTCTCGAAGTGGCTGAAATACTGGCCCGCGAGCGGCCGACATTTGCCAACGAGGAATTGGCCCAGGAACGCGTTTATCTGGTCCAAATTCTAAAACAAGGCATGAAAGAAGGCTCTTTCGCGCACATGGAGAACCCAAACTTCACGGCTGAAATGCTGCAGGCCGCGACGATGAAGTTCCGTTATCCGCAACTCTGGTCTCGCCTCACGCTTCCTGAGCTTGAGCGTGAGTTGAAAGGCGTTCTCGACATCACGCTGGCTGGCTTAACAATTCCTGTAAGAAGCTTGGAAAAATTGAACGCTGAATAATTTTCAAATTATTCATTGATTTTTCAAATCACGTATCCTATATCCTTCTCATGGACGCAGAAAACTGCGCCATAACCGCAAATAGAAGGATAAATCCCATGCGCGTCTCCTCCCAAACCGAAACCCGTCAGGGCATTCTGGCATTCGCACTCGCAATCCCAGCCTCTCTGGCGATCGTTGCAACAACTGTTTTCGCAGCTGCTGCCGTCGTTTAAACAGGGTTTCCTCCCGACAAAAAAGCCCGCGACCTGAAACAGGCGCGGGTTTTTTAATGCAGTATTTTCAATGCTTTATTCGACCGTGACGGATTTCGCCAGATTTCGTGGTTGGTCGACATCTGTGCCTTTTTCAACGGCGACATGATAGGCCAGCATCTGCACGGGCAAGCTATACAGGATCGGCGCAACAAACGGGTCGCAATCTGGCATTTCGATGCGGTGAGCCGGCGCATCCCCTGCTGCACGCAAGCCTGCCTCATCTGAAATCAACAGAACTTCACCCCGGCGCGCTGCCACCTCTTGTAAATTCGACAGGGATTTATCAAACAAGCCATCAAAAGGTGCGACAAATACGACAGGGGTGTCCTCATCGATCAGGGCGATCGGCCCATGCTTGAGTTCACCTGACGCATACCCTTCCGCGTGAATATAACTGATTTCCTTCAGCTTCAGCGCCCCTTCAAGCGCAATCGGAAAGTGAACACCGCGCCCAAGGTAAATCACATCGCGCGCCTTCGCCATATTGCGGGCTAAGCCAGCAATTCGTTCATCCAGCGCGAATGTCTCTGAAATCTTGCGTGGTAACTCCATCAACGCCCTTGTCAGACGGATTTCAGCGTCTCTCGATAATGTCCCCCGTGCGCGTCCAGCCGCGATCACAACCGACGCCAGCGCACAAAGCTGCGCGGTAAACGCCTTGGTCGACGCAACTCCAATCTCAGGCCCGGCAAGCGTTGGCAGGACCAAATCAACTTCGCGCGCAATGGTTGAGGTCTGAACATTGACCACAGCCGCTGTTTTCAATCCCGCGTCCTTGCAATAGCGCAACGCCGCCAGCGTATCGGCGGTTTCGCCTGACTGGCTGACAAAAAGCGCCAAGCCACCCGTCTTCGGCAAGGCCGGCTGACGGTATCGGAACTCGGACGCAATATCGGTTTTGACCGGCAGGCCAGCAATCTGCTCAAACCAATACTCGGCGACACACGTCGCATAATAGGCCGTCCCGCACGCCACCATGTGTAAATGCGAAATCTCACTCCAATCAATCGCTTCATCGTCGCCTGGAAGCTCAATCGCCTGATCGAGGGCGTTGACATAGGCGCCAATGGTTCGCGCCGTGCTGTCTGGCTGTTCGAAGATTTCCTTCTGCATGAAGTGGCGATAGTTGCCCTTCTCCACAGTTGCACCAGCGCCTTGGACCACAGAGATAGGTCGCTCAACCACCTCACCCTTTTCATTGAAGATCTCAAATGTTTCACGCGTCAGAACGCACCAATCGCCCTCTTCCAGATAGACGACCCGGTTCGTAAACGGCGCAACCGCCAAAGCATCGGAGCCAAGGAACATCTCGCCTTCACCAACCCCGATGACAAGCGGAGACCCCTTACGCGCCCCGATCATTAGATCAGGCTCGCCCTCAAACAGAATGCCCAACGCGAATGCACCGTCCAGCTTTTTCAGAGTGGCCTTAACAGCCCCTCGAGGCGTCTGCCCGTCGGCTAAATAGGCGGCAATCAAATGCGCGACCGTTTCAGTGTCGGTTTCGGTCTCGAACGTCCGTCCTTGGCTTTCCAACTCGCCGCGCAAAGTCCGAAAATTCTCAATAATCCCATTGTGCACGAGGGCCACAGGGCCGGACACGTGCGGATGTGCATTTGTTACGGTCGGCGCCCCATGTGTCGCCCATCGCGTATGTCCGATGCCCATTGTTCCAGCGAGCGGCTGGGCCCCCAGCACCTCTTCAAGATTTTTGAGCTTACCCGCCGCACGCCGCCGTTCCAGCTTGCCACCGTCCAAGGCGGCCACCCCGGCACTGTCATACCCGCGATATTCCAAACGCCGCAGAGCTTCTACCAAACGCGGGGCCGCTGCTTCATTATGACCGAGAATTCCGATAATGCCGCACATACCGATCCAGTCTCCACTCTACTTATATCGAACGCCTGCATACAAAGCAGACAGAGGTTTCGTCATTGCAAAGACTATTGCGGAATGTGTCGGGGATTAGAGGCAGATAAGACAACGGCGCGACCTTTTTCAGACCGCGCCGCCATAGCTATTAAGATCGCTTAACCCGCAGGGTAGCTGATCCGCTTTTGGACAGGCGCCGTCATGCAGCACCGGACATGCATTTCGAGAACCTGAGAGTTAAAGCGGCACTGGTCATTATTGACCTCGCGCAGGAAAGACAGTCCACCGGCACGATGGGTGTAGCGTGTCTGCGTACATCCTATGACCGTATAACCAGCATCACATCGACCCACAGAAGACTGCTGTACAACGCGGGTTTTACAGATCAGGTCTTCTTCTTTCAGCATGGCGCTCTGGCCAAGTGTCAGAGCCCGATCCGCAGTCGATTGCGCACCGCCTGCCGCGCCGAGTGCACGATCCGCAGTCGCCTGCGCACTTTGTGCCGCGCTCATCGCATTTGCCGCAAACCGGCGTGCCTCTTTCAGGCTCATATTTGTGTCGGCGATTGCCGTTGCATTGCCATCAATTTCGACTTTCAGGCGGCAGACATTCTCGTTCGCTTTTTTAGGATTGGCGCAATAATCGGCCACGCTCATATCTTTCGGGATGCTCATACACCCGCCAAGCGACAGAGCGACAGCACCGCCAATCATCAGTCTATTCAAACGCATATCGCGTCTCCTTCAACTTCCCCAGTCAGTTGAATTAAGCAAGCAGCATGCCACTATTAAGCGTTTCGCCCTCCCGCTCCGCCCTCATCCTGAGCGAAGTCGAAGGGCCAACCGCTCCAGCCTGGGGACCATTGGGGTGGTTGGGCGGGGGAGCGGGAGGCGCTCGGCACCCGGCGCACATGGTAATCACAAAACGTCCTTGGAATTGCCTTACAAATCATGGCATTGGCCGTGCATAATGATACAGAACGGCATCGGAGCCCGCATGACACGCAAATATTTTGGCACAGATGGCATTCGCGGCACGGCCAATTCGCATCCGATGACGCCAGAAATCGCAATGCGCCTCGGCATGGCGGCGGGCAAGTATTTCCGCACGACCAGCCCGCGCCGTCACAGCGTCGTCATAGGCAAAGATACCCGCCTGTCCGGCTATATGATCGAACCTGCCCTTGTCGCCGGTTTCACGTCGGTCGGCATGGATGTCACCCTGTTTGGCCCGCTTCCAACCCCCGGCGTCGCCATGATGACGCGCAGTCTCCGCGCGGATCTCGGCGTTATGATCTCAGCCAGCCACAACAATTACAAAGACAATGGCATCAAGCTCTTCGGCCCGGACGGCTACAAGCTCTCAGACGATATCGAACTCGACATAGAAGCCCGCATGGACCGCGCGCTGGATGATAAGCTCGCCGCGCCGGAAGATCTTGGCCGCACCAAACGCGTCGATGATGCGCAGGCCCGCTATGTTGAAATCGTCAAAGCCAGTTTCCCGCGTGGCATGCGCCTCTCAGGTCTTCGCGTCTGCGTCGATTGCGCCAATGGTGCGGCCTACAAGGTTGCGCCCGCAGCCCTCTACGAACTCGGCGCAGAGGTCTTCAAAATCGGCGTCGAACCCAACGGCTTCAATATCAATCAGGAGGTCGGTTCAACCGATACAGAGGCGCTGAAAGACGCTGTTAAAACCTATCGCGCGGATATCGGCATCGCGCTGGATGGCGACGCCGACCGCTGCATTATTATCGACGAAAACGGGAATGAAGTAGACGGTGATCAGCTCATCGGCCTGATCGCCGGGCATTGGAAAAAGGCAGGCCTGCTCAGCGCGAGCGGGGTTGTCACCACAGTGATGTCCAATCTCGGCTTGGAGAAACACCTCGAAAGCCTCGGACTAACGCTGGAGCGCACCAAAGTTGGCGACCGCTATGTGGTTGAGCGCATGCGCGAGGGCGGATTCAATCTCGGCGGCGAACAGTCCGGCCACATTGTCATGTCCGATTATTCAACCACGGGCGACGGGCTTATGGCGGCACTGCAGGTTCTTGCCGTCATGGTCGAAACCGGAAATCCACTTTCAGAACTCGCCCACGTCTTCGATAAAGTCCCACAAAAGCTGGTCAATGTCCGCTATAAAGACGGCGATCCACTTGAGGCCGACAGCGTCAAAACCGCGATCAAAGAGGCGGAGACCCGCCTTGGCAAAACCGGTCGTCTCGTGATCCGAAAATCCGGCACGGAACCGCTCGTGCGTGTCATGGCAGAAGCGGACGATGCTGATTTGATGGATGAAGTTATTGAAACTGTCGCAAGCGCTGTGCGCGCGATCACTTAAAGCGGTTTCAGCGTCTTCCCGTTCAACCCGCCCATCTCGCAGACTTTCATCCACTCGTCTTCTTTCACAGGTTGTACGGACAGACGCATACTGGTGACCAGCGACATGTCGCTCAGCTCTTCGGTGGCCTTCACCTCTTTCAAGGTCACATGGCGTGGCATATCGACAAGCGCGCGGATATGCACGCAATCCCAACGCTCATCATCCGTGGTCGAATCGGGCGCAGACTCCGCAGAAACCTCAACAATACCAACAACTTCCAGCCCTTCATTCGAGTGATAGAAGAAGCCGCGGTCCCCGATTTTCATGTCCCGCATAAAATTGCGCGCCTGATAATTCCGAATACCGTCCCACTCTTCACCTGCTTCGCCTTTGGCTTTCTGTTGGTCCCAGCTCCATTTGAACGGCTCTGATTTAAACAGCCAGTATTTCATCGACACACCTCTTTGTTTGCGCGTGATTTAGGTCGGTTTGTCTATCCCGTCCATGACTGGCACGTCACGACCATCACTCTTTTTTAGTCTGCCTCTCGCACTACGCGCCTGACCTTTAGCGGTAAGAATACTGCCCGCACGGCCGAGACCGTACGTCGGCATATTCCCATAAACTGCTTCATACTCTCCGCTTTTGATTAGGTAGGTCTCATGCCAAATCCCGACATCCCCATTCTCACCAACCGCGCGATTGAAACCAGCCCACGCGGGCAAGTGAGCCAGTTCTTTATCGGTAGCATAGCGATGGAGGTGCTCAAAGCTGCGCCAATACTGAACAACCATAACATTGCGGATGCCAAAATGTGTCCGCGCATGAAGCAAACCAAGTTCGGGTCGCTTTGCCAATTCGATGAGCATACGCGGCATCGCAGTCATAACGGGCCCCCATTTCCAAAACTTCCAAAGTTTGTTGATCCGCATTCCGATGAGGAAAACAACGAAGTCACCTTCAATCTGGGCGGCCATGCGTCCTTGATTGATCCTTGGCATTTCGACTCCTCCCGAACTCTCTTTAGATCGCGAACGCCGCCCCACGACAGGCCCCGCGCACCAGTGGCTCCAAAGCGTCCCATCCTTTGTACCGACGTACAGCCTCAGGCGCGCCGATCCAGCTATCCTCAAACGCCTCACGCCACTCTGGATTCTCCAAGATGGGGACCAGGGGATCGGTACAAATTCGGATTGAGAACACCACGGCCCCACTATGTATCAGCTTCCGCACGGTCTGACGTTCCACGCGTAGATAAAGGTCCTGCACGCTCGCGCCCGCTATTGATGGACGCTCGGGCGTAAACCGCTCCCCGCTGACCTGAACCGTCCAGTTAAACCGCTCCAGCACGCGCCCCGGCCGAAGCCCTGTAAAAATCCGTCCAATCCGCGAGGATAGGTCCGGATCACCGCCCGGCACAGGCCCGTGCAAGCCACCCAAATCCAGCCCAATCCGCTCCGGCAATCGCCAAAAGGTCGGTGCGCACAACACGCCTGCACTCAACCGCCAATCGCCGGGCCGATCTTCCTCCAAAATGCATAAGTCATCCGACACGAGAGAGGCCGCCTCTTCCAGTGCAGTCGGCATATTCTGTGATGGAATTTCGCCGGTCTCTTCGATCAGTTTATACAGCAATTCCTGCGCCGCCTGCCCGTCCAAATCGCCAGCGCTCACCTGATCGCGCATCAGCTTCATTAAAAGCCGCTTATTATTCAGCCACAAACCGGCTTCAGTATCCGGCATGACCCATTGCTCTGGCGCGATCGGCTTCATGTTTGGCGCAAAATCAGGCTCACCGCTCAAAAACGGCAAGTGCGGCGGGGTGCGCGGCTTACGCAACACGCGCTGCACCCCATGCGGCAAAGCCAGCAATCTTCGGTGTATTTGGCAGGTACATCGTCTCATAAGTCTCAGTCCTGAACCCGCCCGCTTCCAGCATTTCGCCCGTATCGCGTGTCAGGTGACAGCCACCCGCGATACGTTTCCAAACAGGCTCAACCCGTCGCTGCCACTTTGCAACGCCCTCATCCGGTGCGCGCCCATGCTCTGAAAATAGCAGCCGTCCTCCCGGCTTCAAAACACGCCGCAACTCAGCCAGCGACGCCTCCCAGTCCGGGATCGTGCACAGCACAAACGTGACGACCGCCGTATCAACGGATCCGTCGTCCAAAGGCACGGCTTCAGCCCCACAATGATGGATGTTGCAAGGTGTCTCCCCACCCCGATCAGACCACGCCATACGCGCCCGTTTCACCATGCCTTCAGCCGGCTCAACCGCATGCAAATGCGTCACCTTCGATTGGTCATACAGTCCGAAATTCGTGCCCGACCCACAGCCAATCTCCAGCACCGCACCTTCAGCTTCAGGAACGATTTTCTCTCGCTGTTTCATGATCGGCTTGGACGAGCACGCGCATGAAATCAGTGGCGGAACAACATATCGCTCCCAAAGCCCGAACATCGCTTACTCTCTTTGCGGCATCGTCAGCCGCCGCCGCGCCGCTTCATTCTTAGGCCGCAACACAAGCGCGCTTTGAGTAATGCTGACCTCGTATTCGAGCCCGTCGCCCATCGGCGCATAGACCGCAGACCCAAACTGGGCGTCCTTATTGCCCGCTGCAACACCGAACCGCTTGCCTTGCTCTTTCGCGAGGCCATAGACGTCCAATCCCGGATTTTCGAACAGTTTAATCCCTGTGCTCACTGCCTCGCTCACCGCTGCTGTATTATACCGATTAGCATAGCGTCCTTCGAGATAGTCGAGCCGATAGACGCTGTCATAGCCTAGCATCTGCGACATTGGTTTAAATGTTATGACCTGCGCACCCAGAGAGAATTCATCGCCCTTAATCTCATGGCTGCGAACTTCACCTTCGGCCAGCACAAGCTTCGCCGTGTAAGTATCATCAACACCCGGTGTCTTATCAAAACTCACATTCGCCACAACGCGCTCAAATGTCAGGCGCTTAAACGTTTGCAGGTTCAGCCCCGCGAGCGTCACAACACCCGCCAAGCCCAAAAACCCAATCCCGAACAAGAACCGGATACCCCCCGACATCAGGTTCAGTTTGATCAATTTCCCGATGCCGGCAAAGCTCAACATCAGCCCCAAAACCAAGGTCAGCGCTGGCAAAATCCACCAAATCAAACCCATCATTCTCTCCCTTTGCAGCCACCCCTTATGGCCGTCTACAAACGACTATAGCAGGGGTTAAGGATTGCGCGAGGGCGCAATGTGAGCGGCTGCGTTTGACAATACCCCTCTGCAAAGCGAACATCTTCCAAGAAGGCAAAGCCGCACGGGAGGGAAGCAAGATGAATCGGACAAACGATAAAGACCTGCGTAGCCGCGCACAAAAAGTCCTGCCCAACGGCGTCTATGGGCACGAATCCACAATGATGCTGCCCGATAGTTACCCGCAATTCTTTGAGCGCGGTGAAGGGGCATACCTGTGGGATACAGACGGCAATAAATATCTCGATTTCATGTGCGCCTACGGCCCGAACCTGCTCGGTTATGGCGACGCGCGCGTGAATAAAGCCGCAACCGCTCAGCTTGCCAAAGGCGACACGATGACCGGCCCGACAGCGCTAATGGTCGAACTCGCCGAGACCATGACCGAGATGGTGAGCCACGCCGACTGGGCGATATTCTGCAAGAATGGGACAGACGCGACGACGATGGCGAAAACCGTCGCCCGCGCGGAAACAGGCAAGCGCATCATCTTGGTCGCCAATGGTGCGTATCACGGCGCGGTGCCATGGTGTACGCCCATGCCCGCGGGCGTTCTGCCCGAAGACCGCGCCCATATCGCTTATTACGACTATAACTCGGTTGAGAGCTTAGAAGCAGCTGTCAAAGAGGCGGGAGACGACCTCGCCGGTATCTTCGCAACGCCCTTCAAGCATGACGCGTTTACCGACCAAGCTGCCCCGGACCCGGCCTACGCCAAACGCGCCCGTGAGCTGTGCGATGAAAAAGGTGCACTCCTGATCGTAGACGACGTCCGTGGCGGCTTCCGCCTCACCCGTGACTGCAGCTGGGAACTGATCGGCGTGCGCCCCGACCTCTCCACATGGGGCAAGAGCTTCGCCAACGGGCATCCGATCTCAGCCCTGCTTGGCTCTGACAGCGCGCGGGCGGGTGCAGCCTCCATCTATGCGACAGGCTCCTTCTGGTTTTCCGCCGTTCCAATGGCAGCCGCGTTGGAAACGCTCAAAATCCTGCGCGAAAGCGACTATCTCGAACACACAGTGGCGCTCGGCACCCACCTCCGTGCAGGCCTTGATGCCGCTGCTAAAGAGACGAGCTTCAGCCTGCGCCAGACCGGCCCGGTTCAGATGCCGCTTTTCCTGCTCGATGATGATCCCGATTTCCGCCTCGGCTTCGCTTGGGGCGAAGCCATGCTGAGGCGCGGCGTCTATGTCCATCCATGGCACAACATGTTCCTCTGTCAGGCTATGACCATGGCCGACATGGACAAGACAATCGAGGCCGCGCGCGGCGCGTTTGCTGACCTCAATGCCGTGCGAGAGACCGCTGAGCCCCACCCCGTCGTCGCAATGATGATGGCCGGGCGAATGGCCGCCGAATAGGCGCTTCCCGAAACGCGCGCGGCGGCCTAAAGTGAAGGCATGACAGACCTCAATGCCCTCATCGCCGCGCTTCCAAAATCTGAACTCCACTTGCATCTCGAAGGCTCGCTTGAGCCCGAAATGATGATGCAGCTGGCCGAACGCAATGGCGTGACCCTGCCCTTCAAAAGCCTCGAAGAGATCAAAGCCGCGTATAATTTCAACAACCTACAGGACTTTCTGGATATCTATTATCAGGGCATGGCGGTGCTGCAGACCGAGGCCGATTTCCATGATCTGACCGATGCTTACCTGCAGCGCTGCGCGGCCGATAATGTCCGCCATGTCGAGGTCTTTTTCGACCCGCAGGGCCACACAGAACGCGGCCTGCCCTTCTCCGTCCCGATCAATGGCATCCTGTCGGCCCTCGATGCTGCGAAAGAGAAATACGGCACCACCTATAAACTCATCATGTGCTTTCTGCGCCACCTCTCTGAAGAATCCGCGTTTGAAACATGGGAGCAGGCTCAACCTTACCTCGACCGCCTCGAAGGCGTCGGCCTCGACTCCAGCGAAGTCGGCAACCCGCCCTCAAAATTCAAAAATGTCTTCGCCGCAGCGCGCGAGGCTGGTCTGAAAGTGGTTGCCCATGCCGGCGAAGAAGGCCCACCCGAATACGTCTGGGAAGCCCTCGACATCCTAAAAATCGATCGCATCGACCACGGCAACCGCCTCCTCGAAGATGAAGCTCTCATCCAGCGCGTGCACGAGGACGGCCTCACCCTCACCGTCTGCCCCCTCTCAAACCTCTGCCTGCGCGTGGTCGATGACCTCCGCGACCACCCCATGAAACGCATGCTCGACCTCGGCCTAAGCGCCACGATCAACAGCGACGACCCCGCCTATTTCGGCGGCTATGTGAACGAGAATTATCGACAGACAGCCGAGGCACTAGGCCTAACAGCGGAGGATATTATCACGCTCGCGCGGAATAGTTTCAAAGGATCATTTTTGAATGAAGCTGAGGTAGCGGTGCATTTGGCGGAGATAGCGGATATCATACCAGAGGGTAAAAAAGACATCGTATGAGAAACTACCTCGAAATAGTATCGCTCCTTCATAGCGAGATAGGCAAGTATGATCAGAATTACTTGCGCTTGCACACTTGGAAAACCCCAGAGGGAATATTCTCTAGTGATCAGATTAAAGAAGCATCTATCAAAACTTGGCTGATAGATATCAGCGGTTTCGATCTAAGCGACCCAACTATATTCAATGGAGTTCCCAAAAATGACGCAGAGACATGGTTTTGCCTGTTCGTAAGTCACTGCATGATACACAACACTTGGCAACTAATCACGAAAGAACTCGAGTTGCTCATTTCTGAAGCGGTTTTAGCACTTGGACCAAATGCTATGTTTTTCGCAATCGGCGAATGGCAGTATACACGGAGAGATAAGCACTACGAAATAGCCCGATCAAATGGGCCTTGGACAAATAGAAGAAGGTATAGTCTTCGTTTAGCAGGAACATGCTTTTCGGCAGACAACCAAACTATGCAGGCTGGCATCGCTTTGGTTGGCAAGCGCAACACACTATGCCTTTGGAGCGAAAACGAAGACTAGCTGACTTATGTCGTAGACTCTAATTCAAGCATCAGTTTTCATCGTAAAGTATTGTGCAGCGTAGAGCAAAATCTCCCCCTACTCCGGCCCAATCCACTCAAATTCCGGATCCTCCCACCAGGGGAAGAAATTCGGCATCCCGTCGGACACTTTCACCGGGTAGGTCGGCTTGCGCTTTTCGAGGAAGCTCATCACGCCTTCTTTTGCGTCCGGCGTCTGACCGCGCGAATAGATCGCGGCGCTGTCGACAATGTGGGCGTCCATTGGATGGCTCGCGCCCATCATGCGCCACATCATGTGACGGGTCAGCGTGGTTGAAACCGCAGCCGTATTCTCCGCAATTTCGCGCGCGAGACCCTTGGCGACATCCATCAGCTCATCCTGAGAATGGATGGATCGGATCAGTCCGCCATCCAGAGCATCCTGCGCTGGAAACACACGCCCTGAATAGCACCATTCCAGCGCCTGTTGAATGCCCACCAAACGCGGCAGGAACCAGCTTGAGGCTGCTTCAGGATTGATGCCGCGGCGGTTAAACACAAACCCAAAGCGCGCATTATCCGAGGCAATCCGGATGTCCATTGGCAGCTGCATCGTCACACCAACGCCGACCGCTGCACCATTAATTGCACCGATGACCGGCTTCAAGCTCTCAAAAATGCGTAGCGTCACACGCCCGCCGCCATCGCGCTGCATGTCAATCTTCTGCGTTCGGCCGACCTCACCGCTATCGGCACGCGCTTCATAGTCAAACGTCTTCGCACCTTCAGACAGATCTGCCCCCGCACAGAATGCCCGATCGCCCGCCCCGGTCACAATCACCGCGCGCACATCATCATTGGCATCGGTCAGATCAAAGGCTTCGATCAGTTCGTACATCATCTTGCCGGTGAAGGCGTTCATCTTGTCCGGACGGTTCAGCGTGAGGATCGCTACATTGTCCTCAAGCTCCAGTTTGATCTGTTCAAAATTTCCGATGCTGGCCATGCGCGGCACTCCCTTAAGATTGTCATTTTTCCCAAACAGAGCCGATTTCCCCTAGGACCGTCAACAGGGCACAAAAAACAAAAAGGCCCCCGCCGCCGCGAGAGCCTTTTGGTACTTGCTTGGGAACTACGCCCGCGCAGGCATGATCTTCGGATTGCGAAGGATTAGCGCACTGACCAGGGCGACCAGCAAGCCAATCGGAAAAATCTCCGTAAATGTGATCGGCAGGCGGAACCACCACTTCTCATAAAGCGCCATCATGTCCTGTAG
>JBCBCO010000062.1:0-12027 GCA_038630445.1 Pseudomonadota bacterium
CTTGCAGATCGCGCTGCGCGATCTGCAAGGCAACGGCAGTCTTACCCATAGAGGGCCTTCCGCCGATCAGCGTCATAGAGCCCGCCTCGAGGCCACCGAGCAGCTTGTCGAGCATGTAGACGCCCGACGCTACCGACTGAGGCCCCTCGCCCCTCCACCGCGCCTCCAAGTCCTCCACGGCTTCCATGACGGCTGCACCGATCCTCTTGGCCCCGTCGCCACGTGCCGGCGCAATAGCTCCAAGGCTCTGCTCGAGACGCCCTGCAATTTTACTGACCTGCTCGTCACCTTGATTGATCAACCGTCGCGCCTCATCGAGGGCAGAGACAAAAGTGCGGCGCATCGCCAGGTCGGCAAGTTGCGCGATGTAATCCGGCAGTGCCGCCGTAGCCACGGCAGAAAGCTGCATGCGCAAAAGGTATTCCGCACCGCCTATGTCAGCCAAATTGTCCTGAGCACGCGCCCACGCGGCCAAGGTGTATGCGTCCGCCGTCTCGCCCTCATCGGCGAAGTCACGGATGCGGTCAAATATCTCGCCGTGTACGCCATCGAAGAATAGGCTTGCCCCTCCAGCCGCCGCGACCATCGGAACAGCGTGACTGTGCTGCAAAAGCGCGCCAAGCACCTGTTGCTCAAGCTCTATGCTGAATAGGCCGCTCGCCGCCTCTTCACTTATTCTCTGCACCTGCATCTTGCCGCCCCTGTTTTCTTAAGACGCGCTGAGGCCGTGCGTATCCTTTAGATACGCCATCGGCTCACGCCGATACCATTCGAGCCCGACGCCGTTCACTCCACGCCCTCCGGCACCGGCGCAGGCTGGTCGGCATCAATCTTGATGTGAAACATTTTGTGGAGGTTGCGGCGGCGGATGCGGTAAGCAATTATCTTGCCAGCGCGACCCGTTTTGCCGTCATCATACACGCCAATTTTGCCGAAGTTGGCCCAAAGCCAATCACCGTGCTTTCTGTCGGCGAAGCCCTCTGCTTTAACGCGCGTCTGATCGGGTAGGACGCCATGCACTTCCACCCACTCGCCATGGCATGGGCACCCTTTGCCGTCGTGGAGCACCAGCGGCCCCCACTCATATCCATTCTCAGCCATGAAACCGCATCTCCAAGACCATGATTTGCGTAGTGACCTTCACAAGCCGCCTCTGCGCCTCCACAACGCCGCGACCGCCCTTCTGGACGCGCTGCAAAAGCCGTGCGCGCTGCTTTTTGAGCTTTGGCAAGGGGTCTACCATTCCAGCAATCCTCCGTTCTGAGCGTCAATATCACGAGGCGTTGCCTTGACCTCGATCAGCACACAGCCGTCAGTAACCGGCTTCGCGAACACGTCCGCCCAGCGGCAAAGAAAGTGCTGATCGTCCACGCCCATGGCATCTGCGATACCGTCGATTGCGGCCTTCATGGTGTGGGGCATGTTGTGGATATCGCGGCGGCGATTGTCCGGCGGGTGAAAGGTGAACGTAAGCATTGGCCGAACGTGCTTTAGCCTCACAGCCTGCTGCTCAAGGGCGAGGCCGTATGCCTCTCTGCGATACGCAGCGACGGCTTTAGACCGCTTTGCCCAATGAACGCGGCTGTTGGCCCAGAGCGGCTTGGTTGGCCATGAGAGGCGCAGGAGGGCTACGTGGTCAGTCATTCCCCCGCCCCCGCATCGGTCCAAAGCCCCTCGTAATCCGCCACCGCATATACTTGGCCATGTTGACGATGTGGTGCACCCGAGCGCGCAGGAGCCGATCGCTCTGCTTGAGAAAAGCGGCGTGGTCTTTGGCGTATTCGCGAACGCAGGCGTTGACCGCGGCGATGCTGTCGCATTCGCCTAGATGTTCGATGATCAGGTTGGCGCGGCGGTGGGTCATAGCAGGGGCCCCATCACGTCTTCGGCGACTGCGACGAACGCCGCGGCTTGCGCTGGTACGATTGCATTGCCGTATCCGCGCACTCGCACCACTCTGGCCGGTAGCCCATCAGCCAGCGGGGCAAGGCCGGGTTCAACTGGCCGCCATCGCTCATCTCGGCACCAGATCCAGTCAGCAGTTCGCCATTCGCCATTAGTCGGGCCGGGCCGTCCGGCATTGCTACTTGCTGAGACAAAGGGACGCCGGTGTCTTGCGGTCTCGGAGGTTGCGCCCCGCGATTGCCGTCCATTGTCGTCGGGGTTGCCCAGTGCGCAATTTGCGCCATCTCCCTGAGCGCCATCCCGCCCTGACGATCCGGCACCTGTGGTCCGGTCGTGTCTGATGCCCGAGGCGTCGGCCAGCTCGCAAGTTTCGCGTCCAGCACCAGGCAAGAGCAACCGTGCTTGCTTCCGTGTATCTGCTTCTGCATGGCAGACCGTCCGCGTATGTTGTGCGCCAGCGGCGTCGGCCACCCAATACAAGCGAGCCCTTCCGTGCGGCGCCCCGAAACCGCCAGCCGGAATAATGACCGACCCAAGGGTGTAGCCGCAGGCTTCCACGTCAGATTGAACAAGGTCGAGCCAAGCGAGGCCGTCACGTCCTGCAACTTGTTCGCCATAGACGCGCTGAGGGCGGCAGATTTCGATGAGGTGGAAGAATGCGGGCCAAAGGTGCCGCTTATCATCAAACCCTTCGCCTTTGCCTGCCGGGCTGAAAGGTTGGCACGGGCATGATCCGGTCCAATACGGGACATCATCGGCGATGCCAGCGCGGCGGAGGGCTTCGCTCCATCCTCCGATGCCTGCAAAGAAATGGCACTGCCGGAAAGTGGCAAGATCCCCTGGCTCGACATCCTCAATGCTCCTTTCGTCAACCTCGCCATCGGCGATCAGCTTTCGGCGGATCAATTCGCGCAGCCACGCAGCGGCCTTGGGGTCATTCTCGTTGTAATAGGCTGCCATCAACGCATCCCAAGCGCCTGACGGTACATCTCCAACACCGCCTCTTCCTCGGCAATGTCGTCCGGCTCGCGCTTGCGCAGCGCGATCACCTTGCGCATGACCTTTGTGTCGTACCCGCGGGCCTTGGCCTCGGCCATGACCTCCTTCTGATCATCGGCCAGTTCCTTGCGCTCTTGCTCAAGGCGCTCCCATCGCTCAATGAACTGGCGCAGCTCGTCTGCTGACACGCGATAGGCCTCGTCGCGCACCTCTTGGTCCGCCTCTGTCTCGCGCATGCCGGTCGGGCCTGTGGTGTGTCCGTCCATCAGTCCATCTCCTGCCGGATCATTTGAACCCGATTGGCAACCGTCTTGTAGGCGACGCCCGAACCCTCAGCGATTTGCCTGTAGGTCTCGCCCTCATCGGCGCGCTTGAGCCACTCAAGGTCTCGCTCGTCGCGATCGCGATCACGGCTTGCCACCGCATTTTCGCGCGGTGTTGACCGCATGCCGCGAAGATTGTGCTCGGTCGCTTTGAGGTCTTCGGTAATGCTAGTCATTCCATCCTCCATTACCCAAAGGGCCCGCGCCTCGTTGGACACGGGCCCCCGGCAGGTTAGCGACCTCCCCCGAGGCCGCAGGCGGTGGCGCGATACGCTCGGCCAGGCGGTCCGTAAGTGCGGACGTCCCTCGTCAGCTTGCTTCGCTGTTCTCCGAAAGTTCTCTGAGGCGCCGCATGGACCAGTTGGCCCACCGGTCGCATCGCGTTCCCAGACGGGCCGCCAGCAACGAGTTTGCGATGAAGAACCAGCGCTTGACGGTGGTCACTGCTCGTCCTCCATCATCATTTGCACGACAGGCCAGCGCAGGCGCGGCATGCAGGCCGCTCGGCCGATCACCCAGCCCTGCGGCGCGTTCCGTCCGGCCCACCAGTTCTCAGCCGTGGACGAATCGACGTGAAACGCCTTGGCCACCTGCTGTGGGCCGTCAAAATTCTCTTGGATAAACTGCGACCACTTCCGCGCAAACGCGGCGCGATAGGTCAAAGTCTCTGTTTTGCAACCGGAAAACTCTCCGCTGGACAGGTTGGCGCTGGCGCGCCTAACTCCGTTTCGTGGTTGACGATTTTTCAGTGACGAGGCGTTGGGGCGAGCATTTAAAGTCATCTCGCCCCATCCTCTTTATAAGATTTGGGCGCGCCTTTGCGGCGATCAAACGCGAAGAAATGCCTGGGGCAGCCACGCCGCCGCTCAACGCACATCTCCTCAATCGCCGCGAACCAGTTCGCAGGTATTTTCGCCGAGCGCCAAATGATTGTGTCAACGGTGTTTCGCTTCACCGAGCAGGCGCGCGCGACATCATCTCGACCAAGAAAATCCAAGAACTCTTGAATTGTTTCGCAATCAGCCGCTTCTGCACTTGTTTGAATAATACCCATGCAAGGCCAATACCTGATTATTTCTCAGGTTACAATACTGATTATTTAGCAGAGCGCTTCCAGAGGCGCGCAATGTTACAGGTTTGCGATGACTGAATATTCGCGCAAACGTATGGATGAGCTCGCCCAACCTGGCGTTATGACCAACGAGCAGGCCGCTTTTCGCATCGTCGCGTTGAGAAGCATGGCACAGATCAAAAGCCGGCGTGAAATTGGCGAAATGATCCATGTCACCGAAGACGCCATCACAAAGGTCGAGCACGGAGACAACCGCCCATCGTGGGAGCTGATGGTCAAGCTGTACGAATACACGAACGTCGATCCGACCTTTATCGTGACTGGCGATTATGACCGACTGCCCGTCTCCGTTCGCGACGAGCTCTTCGCTCATCTGGTGTTGACCGAAGAAAAAGATAGGCGTCGGCAAAAGGCTTGAGGCTGAACCCCATCCGGCAAAAAAGAACTAGGCACATCCAAGACAGTCTGCTCACTGAAAAGTCCCCCGAAAGCGCACCCCACGCACTCCCTTCGAGGCTTTAAGCTTAGTATAAATGCTAAAATCCTGGAATGCGCAGCTGCTGTGGTGGCGGTTTTTCACGACTTTTTCACGCTAAACGTTCCCTTTTTGAAAGAACAGCTGTAAAATCTGTTTGCGTATTTCATTTTTTTCAAACTAGCATAGTGGATGACTAGCGCTCTAACACTTGCGGATCAACTTGGCCGGTCTAACATCGCGGCGCTTGTTGGTGTCGGAAACGCGACCGTGAGTAACGCGATCAAGAAAGGTGTCTTCCCGGCCCACTGGTTTGTGGCTTTGCGGCGCGCTTGCGACGAACAAGGGTTAGATTGCCCACAGAACTTGTTCTCTTTCACGAATGCCGAAACCCATCCTTCGGTCAGCGGCAGTGAAAGGCGTCGAAGCGGTCTCTCTTTGCTTTCGGCACAGAGAATAAACGACGCGATCAGCAATAGTCCTTACACCAAGAAGGACATCAACGAACGGCTTGGCCTAAATCCTTCATGGCTCGCCAACATCACCAGCGCCAACAAGCTTAAAGATGAAAACGCGCATCGCCCTATGCCTGGCGCTGATGTCATGGCGAGGCTTGCAGCCGAACTTGGCGTGGAGGCAAATTATCTCTTAGGCTACGCGCCTGCACCCAGGTCGATCGTGGCTGAATACCCTGCGGAAGTCGCTGGCCTCATTGATCGCTTCGCAAACGATCTCATGCGAGCCGCGACTGCAAAGTGTGCGGGCCAAGGCACGGAGATCGGCCCTCAAGATGTATTGAAGTGGTGGCGTGATACTGGCGGCGAGGTCGGACGTGGGGCAGATATCGAGGAATACTTCGATGTCGTCAGAATTCCAGATGCAAATGATCATTACGTGACCCCGATCAAAGTCGGTGCAAAGAGCCTTTCGGCGAAGAAAATTGGCTCGTCTGATACCAACCGCCTATTGCGCCAGGTGAGAAGTTGGCCGAGATCTACACAGCGAGACCTTGTGCGGGTCTACCGAGAAATCAGGGCTCTTGACTGCGGATCCTCGTTCCCGGTCACAGATATGACCGTAAAGATGGAAGGCGACCCAGAGCCCTATCGCTATTGGTCACTGCGCTTAAAGGCTTCACTTGGCGGCTCGGACAGCACGCCGGTAGCGATCTGTTTTGCGTTTGAATAAACTCGCTCATAGCCTGGAAGAAAGTCGATTGGGTTCTGCATCGCCGCTTTGACCAAGTGGTCGAATTGGTCCCTGCTGTTGGCGACCATATATTCCGCAGAGTCCCGCCGCTGATCTTCGACGCCATCCCAATTCTGCGCGTTCGGCTCAACGATGCAGAAGCCGTACTGCGCCACGCGACCACGACCTTCTACTTCCGATTTCTTGATGAAGGCGTAAGACCAGTCCAGCGACCATTTGCTAAAAGCTAGGCACTGGATGTAACGAACAAGCGCCGCCGCAACACCCGGTTTGCCCCGATCAGCCGGCGGCGCGAACATCTCTCCAAAGTAGGCGACGCGTCCGCGGATTTGATGGGCCGCAGGGCAAACCGCCGACCTGACCCTGTCGTGCCCGTACAAAACGCGCGCCTCTTCGTGCAATAGCGCCGAAAGTGGTTGATCCCCAATATCAAGCGACCGCGCGATCACGCCCGTTATGTCTCTGTGGCCGTCCTTAAGCAGAATTGCCATGGATCGATGGCGAGGAATAATATGCTTGGTGGTGTCGAAGGGTCGCTGTCGCCGGACTTTGCCGATAGCAGTCATCCGCTGCTCGAATTCATCCGCATCATCGGTTTCGTCGATGACAAGACCATGCATGTCGAACACGCATTGGCACAGATGCGCCAAGCCGAACAATCCACTTTGCTTCATGTGCCATCCACTCTGTCTTGCCGTTTTGCACGCGGACGCTACCAAATATTGAGTCGCATAGGGAGACCTGACTTTATATCAGGTTTTTTCTTGCAACCTGATTATTTATCAGGTATTGATCTCCTCAACACCAGAGGAGCACCCCATGCTGGACGCAACACCGATTGACCCCTGCCCGCACATTCACGCTGATGATCTGCGCATCATGCCGAACGTGCACTTGTACGCCGAGGACGGCGACGAAGAATATCACGGCGACGCGTACTTTGAGATCGGCGTCGACGGCGACGATGGCCGCGTTTTCTTCTGGGCTGACCTGCAAGGCATCTTGATCAGCGACGACACTTTTGTGGATGGCGCTGAGCTTGGCCGACGGTGCGACAGCCTCAGCATTTCCGAGCTTGAGGACATGATGGCATTGGAACTGGGCCAATGACCTGCGCTTCAACAACAACACTGAACCGTATTCGAGACGCCGAACCATGCCAGGATGGCTGGCAGAAGCTGTTGAAACACCTTGGCAAAACAGCTGCTGACGACGAGCCACTGCAGCTTTTGACAGTGCTCGACAGCAACGGCTTGGACGATGCGCTGTGGGTCCTGAGCTATGCCATGCCTGATGATCGCCTGGCTCGCCACTTTCAAGCCTGGTGCGCTGAGCAAGTCTTGCCGATCTTCGAACGTCATCGGCCTGACGACACACGAGTAAGGGCGCAAATCAACATGCTGCGCAATGACGGCGCGACCAGTGAAGAACGGGACGCCGCTCGGGCCGCCGCTCGGGCCGCCGCTCGGGATGCCGCTTGGGCCGACGCTGGGCACGCCGCCGCTTGGGCCGACGCTGGGCACGCCGCCGCTCGGGCCGCCGCTAGGCACGCCGCTCTGGTCGCCGCTCGGGCCGCCGCTCAGGCCGACGCTCAGGCCGACGCTGGGCACGCCGCTTGGACCGCTGCTTGGGACGCTGCTTGGGACGCGCAGGAAAAGAAACTCCGAAAAATGTTGGAGCTGGGCCAATGACCCCGCTCGACCGCCTGGCCGTCGGCTTTCTAGTCGTTGGGCTGCTGTTTCTGACCGCTGCGCTTCCAATCGCCATTCGCGTCTTCTTCGGCGCTATCGCTTACGGGGGTTCGCTATGAACTGGATGGAACCCGAGCAGTTTGAGATGCGCCAGGCGCCGATCAAGCCACGCAAGATCTCGGTCGATATGGCCGTGCGGGACGCACAGGCGCTCATCCGTCAAGGTGTGGTGCAGGTTAGCGACCTAGACCTTCCTGCGGCAATCGAAGTGGCTTTTGAGATGTGCGGAAGCCTAGATGCGATGGAGCAAATCACGCGGGCTGCGGCTCAGCGGGCGTCAGTGCTGCGCACTGCGCGCGAACACCTCGAACAAGAGAAAGACACCAATTCCCGCCCGTAAAGCGGGATCGCGCGAGCGGGGGCGCCGAGGTTTATGCGACCCGAATGACGACAGGGGATGCTTGGGCCCGCCGCTCGCTTCACGACCACTAATTGAACTGACTGAGAAAGTAAACTTATGCACATTCCTCAAAATAGCGGCGGTGACTTCACCCCAACCCCAGCGGGCCAGCACCTTGGCGTGCTGACACGATTGATTGACCTCGGCACGCAGCCGGGCTCGCAGATGTATCCGCAACCCAAGCGGAAAATTCTCATGGGCTGGGAAATTCCCGCGCAGCGCGTCCAATACGAAAAGGACGGCCAGCAGCATGAGGGGCCCGTCCTCCATTACGAGCGCATGACGTTTTCGGGCAACTCCAAAGCGCTGTTTCGCCAACGCCTTGAAATGTGGCGAGGTCGGCCGTTCACCGAACAAGAGCTTGCCGAGTTTGACATGAAATCAATGCTCATGGTGGGCGCGACTATCCAAATCGCTCACACGGTTAAGGGCGACAAGACGTATGCCGACATGCAGGCCATTCTTGCGCCCCCCAAGGAGCAATGGCCCCAGCCTGAGGGCCAAGTGATCTACGTGTCGCTTGAGCCAAACCGCTTCGACCAGGACGCCTATTCCGCGTTGTCTGACAAGCTTAAGGCCACCATTGCTCAGTCGCCCGAATACAAAGCAATGTTTGGTGAGGGACAGGTGCAGCCGACGCAACAATCGGCGCCACATGCCGCCGCGCAGACAAATGGCCATACGCCCCCTCCCCAGGGCAACTACGCCCCGCACGCTCAGCCAGCCACGCCAGTAAGCGGTAACGCGCAAGGCTGGGACGAGCAGCTTGGCGACACAATCCCTTTTTAGGAGGATACGATGGACGGCAACTTGCCCCCGCGCGACCACAACGCGCCACCCGACCCGATTGATCTGGCGCTTGAGCCCTTTGGCGATGCGATTTCTGAGGCTGAGAATTGGCTGGACGGCACCCCCGTCCAGTCCGAGGAAGCCATGCAAGCCGTGGACGTACTGATCAGGTCTCTACGCACAGCAAAAGCGACGCTGGCCAAAGAAGAGAAGTCGGCAACTGCGCCGCTGCATGATGCCTGGAAAGCAGAAAAGGCCCGCTGGAAGCCGACCGTTGAGGACGTTGAACGGCGCCTTAAAGGTCTGGTGTCTTTGGTCGATGGCTTTAAGCGCGAACTTGCCGCTCGGAAAGAGCAAGAGAGAGCGGAAGCGGCCCGCGCAGCACGTGAGGCCGAGGAAAAAGCCAAGGCCGCAGCACAAGCGGCAGAGCCAGGCAACTATGAGCAAGAGGTTGCCGCAGACGCCGCCATTCGTGAGGCCAAGGCCGCGCAGGAAGCGGCGCAGGCTGCAAAGAAAGACACTGTGAAAGGTCTGCGCGAAAAACGCCTTTGGGCTATTGACGACTACCAGGCCGCAGTCAACTGGATCGCCGCCAACGATAAGCCCGCACTTGCTGCGTTCATTGATGAATATGTGCGCCGCAATCATGTGACGGTCAATATTGCTGGTACACGCTCATGGACTGAGCGGGTGGCGTATTAATGAACAACCATGGTGAAGGCACGGGTCGCGGCCTTAAGGCAAGGACCATTAAATCTATACTGCGCAATAAGGTAAATTCGTGGCTTGAAACGATAGAGGATGACGACCTCCGAGACACGTGCCGCAAAGAAGCAATTGTCACCGGCGGGTGCATCGCGTCAATGCTTCTCGGTGAGCCCGTCAATGACTTTGATGTTTATTTCCGCACCAAAGAGACCGTGCGGCGCGTGGCTGACTATTACGTTGCCAAATTCAATGAGAATAAAAAAAGCCAGAGCGGCGTTGGCGTAACCAGCTACGTTGAGGAACTTGCAGACCTGCAAGGACGTGATCGCGTTCGGATAGTTGTAAAGTCCGCTGGTGTGGCGAGCGACGAGCAAAGCGACGAGTATCGATACTTTGAGGGTCGCCCAGATCATGAAGCGGGCGACTATATTGGCGAGGCTTTTGACCCGCTGTCTGCTACTGGCGGAGATGCCGATGACGCCAAAGAAAAATTAGCGGATGCCGCGCCACCCTACACACCCGCATTTTTGAGCAGCAATGCAATTTCGTTGCGCCGGCAAGTTCAACTGATTCTGCGATTTTACGGCGACCCCGATACAATCCATGGGAGCTATGATTTTGCTCACTGCATGAATTACTGGGAAAGCGGGTCGTCAAAACTGACCCTTCGGCCGGAGTCCCTTGAGGCGCTTCTGAGCCGAACGCTGGTCTACAACGGTTCGCAGTATCCACTTTGCTCAGTCATTCGTTCGCGCAAATTTATAGAGCGCGGGTGGCGCATAAACGCTGGCCAATACCTGAAAATGGCTATGCAGATTTCGGAGCTAAACCTGACCGACCACTTGGTACTCGAGGAACAGCTTACCGGAGTGGACGTGGCGTACTTCGCAGAGGTCATTTCGAAGATACGAGAGAAAAACCCCGAGCTTGTAGACGCAACATATCTCGTTGAAATTATTGATCGGATGTTCTGATGCAGTATCGCGCCCAATACAGCGGCGGCTCTTTGCGCATAATGGCCAATCATCTGCCCGCCATTGGTGAAGGCGAAATGGTGTCTGTGACGATTGAGCAAGTGCGCTCTGACAATACGCATCGGCACCAGTTTGCCTGGCTGGCGGATGCGTGGTCGAACCCGCCAGAAACCGTGGCTTTTGAGCCTTGGGCTGCGACTAAGGAAACCTTGCGCAAGCATGCTCTTTGCCAAACCGGTTTTTATGAACAAGCCATAATTGAATGCGGTGACCCAAAGCTTGCGCGTACCGTAGCGCAAGAAATCATGAACGCTCGCAAGCGCTCTGAGGGTTACGCGCATGCTATTGTCCGCGGTGGCGTGGCCGTAATTCGGTGGCCTGAAAGCCAATCCTACAAGGCTATGGGAAAAGAGCGGTTCCAGCGCAGCAAAGAAGCCATTCTTAATTGGATTGCCGACCAGATTGGCGTTGATCCAGAAGATCTGCGGAGAGTCGCATAATGCCCCGCACGGTCCCAGAATGGATTGCAAAGCACGACGATCAAGCTGTGCCGCCACACGTCCGCGCCCGCGTTTTCGATGCTCATGACGGCATCTGCGCTGAGAGCGGTCGCAAAATACGAGCAGGTGAGGATTGGGACTTGGACCATGCCTTGGCTCTCTGTAACGGCGGGCAGCACCGCGAAAGCAATTTGCAGCCCGTTCTCAAGGACCCGCACAAGGCCAAGACCGCACGCGATGTGGCGCAGAGAGCTAAGAACGGCCGCGTGCGCAAAAAGCACCTGGGCATAAAGGCTCGCAAACAACTCATTCCCGGCTCGAAAGGCTCGGGCTACCGCAAGAAAATGGACGGCACGGTGGTCCGTGTCGATGAATAGCCGCTGTCCCTTGCACAGCAGCGGCTTAGACCGGCCCGCCACCGGTTCCCTAATTCCCGGCGGGTCGGTCGCAAATAACAACCCACGCCGCTGCTTGGTCGCAAGCGGCACAGCGACCGGCCCGTCTCTCCTCCCTTAGCGGGTCGGTCGCAACAAGATGAAAGGTGATGAAGGATGAAACACGAACGGCATTTTCAGTTTAGCAACGCACAGCGCGCTGAAATGGATGATTTTCACCTACAGCTTGGCGAGCTGTCAGACTTTCTTTGGAACGACCCGCGCCCGCATGCGGAGGGCAAGTTTGAAATGAAAGTGATAGCGACAGGTTGGAACTTTTATCTTGACGACGCAAATCAAGCGCTTGCACGCTGTGGCACAGCAGCTTGTGCTTGCGGCTGGGAGATTTTTCGGTCCGGAGATATGGATCTTTTTAGACGTTCTGCGGACATCCTAGGCCAAAGCACGCACGATTGGATGTTTGCGGGATCATGGTATTATCTCGACAACACACCATTTGGCGCAAGCTTTCGAATAGATCACTACCT
>JBCBCO010000063.1:0-11860 GCA_038630445.1 Pseudomonadota bacterium
TACCCATCCTTTCAGCGCCAACCCTGCGCGATGTTGCCAAGGCGATTGAAGGCGAGAGGGTTTCCGGCAGCGAAGATCATATGAGCAAAGTTGCTGCCCATCCGATTGTTGCGGCGATGAGACTGCCGAGAGCGCTTGAGCATTTGAAAAATGATGCGCTGGTCATTGTTGCGGGTGACCGGATTGAGATGATTATTGCAATGCTGGCGGCGACGAAGGCATCGGGATTTCCCAGCCCGAACGGAATTGTGCTGAGCGGTGGTTTCGATCCTGACCCGGTGACGATCAGATTGCTGAGTGACATTGCAGGGGACATTCCTGTCCTTGCCAGTGAAAAACAGACCATTGATCTTGCCACCACGGTCACGTCCCTAACTGGGCGCATTCACGCCTCTTCGGCGCGCAAAATCGAGGCGGCGCTGGACCATACCCGTCAATGGTTCCCAGCGGCCGATCTGGTCGATCGTATTGCAACGACACCGACCACAGCGGTGACGCCGCTCATGTTCTCTCATGATGTGTTTGAGCGCGCCGCAGGGGTTCAGCAGCACATCGTGCTACCGGAAGGCATTGAGCCGAGAATTCTCAAGGCGACAGAGCGCATTTTAAGCCGCGGTCTGGCCTCTATCACACTGCTGGGTGATCCCGAAAAGGTCACTCAGATCGCGCAATCCTGTGGCGCTGATATTAGCGGTGCGGCCATCATTGATCCGGTCAGTGATCCGCTGCGTGAACGGCTTGCTAAAGCCTATGCAGAAGCGCGCGCGCACAAGCAGGTCACGTTTGAACAGGCTTGGGATGTAGTCGCGGATGTTTCCTATTTCGGCACGATGATGGTTCATCTGGAACTGGCCGACGGCATGGTCTCCGGATCGATCCACACGACCGCGCATACGATACGTCCGTCTTTTGAAGTGATCAAAACTGCGCCCGGAACGAATGTCGTTTCCAGCGTCTTCTTCATGCTGCTGCCGGACCGCGTTCTGGTCTACGGCGATTGTGCTGTCATCCCGGACCCGACGGTCGAGCAACTCGCGGATATTGCAATCTCATCAGCTGGAAGTGCGGACATGTTTGGCGTTGATCCGCGCATTGCGATGCTGTCCTACTCTACGGGCGCATCCGGCACTGGGGCAGACGTGGAAAAAGTGCGCGCGGCAACAGAGCTCGTCAAAAAGCGCCGGTCTGATTTGCGGGTTGAGGGGCCGTTACAGTATGACGCCGCGGTTGTGCCCTCTGTTGCCAAGACCAAGATGCCGGACTCGGCGGTTGCCGGCCATGCGAGCGTCCTTATTTTCCCTGATCTGAATACCGGGAATAATACTTATAAGGCCGTTCAGCGCAGTTCTGGAGCCGTCGCGGTTGGCCCTGTTCTTCAGGGGCTGAATAAGCCGGTCAATGATCTCTCCCGTGGGTCCACGGTCGACGATATCATCATGACGATCGCTGTGACGGCGATTCAGGCCGATGCGATCCGACGCCAGACGTCAAAAGCGAAGTAGAGGTCTCCGCTATGAGCGTTCTGGTCATCAATTGCGGGTCGTCTTCCGTGAAATATCAGCTGATTGAACCCGGACGTGATGGCCAAGCGGATGAGGGTGATAGCGAGCTGAAAGGGCTGATTGAGCGGATTGGGACAGACATTCCCGACCATAAGACGGCTATGGCCGAGGTTGCGAAAACGGTTCAGGCTTACCTCGCTAAGACAGGCGACGCGCTCATCGCAATTGGTCATCGTGTGGTTCATGGTGGAGCTGAATATTCCAAACCCACAGTGATCACGACCGACGTGGTTGAGACCATTGACCGTCTCTCGGTCTTGGCGCCGCTGCATAACCCGGCCAATGCTATTGGGATACGTGCTGCGGCAGAGAGTTTCCCGGGCCTTCCGCAAGTTGCTGTCTTCGATACCGCTTTCCACGCGACTCTGCCGGAAGCGCATCGCACGTATGCTGTGCCGGTTGAGTGGGAGGAGCAATACGGTGTTCGTCGCTACGGCTTTCATGGCACGTCGCATCAATTTGTCAGTGGACGCTGCGCTGAGTGGCTCAAGGTTGAGCGCGGTATTGCACCGGAAGATAGCCGGATCATCGTTTTGCATTTGGGCAATGGAGCGAGCGCGTGTGCGGTTTTGGGCAGGAAAAGCATAGACACATCCATGGGGCTGACCCCCTTGCCCGGCTTGGTCATGGGAACGCGGAGCGGGGACGTTGACCCTGCGATTTTCAGCCATCTTGGACGGGTGGCTGGGCTATCGGTCGAAGAGGTTGAGACAGCGCTGAACCGGGATAGCGGCATGATGGGGCTCTGTGGCGTCGGCGACATGCGGGCCGTTGAAGAGCTGATCCAGAATGGTGATCAGGCCGCTAAGCTTGCTATGGATGTCTACGTGCATCGGATAAGGAGCATGGTTGGCGCCTATGTGGCGACGCTTGGCGGGATCGACGCGATTGCGTTCACGGCGGGCATCGGGGAGAATTCAAAGCTTATAAGAGCGCACGTTGCCGCTGGGCTGTCAGGATTTAGCCTCTCTATCGACCCGGAGCGTAATCATGGTCCAGGCGCTGGCGCATCCGGCGTAAAGGAAATCTCCACCCCGTCGAGCACGGCTGCTTTACTCGTTATTCCAACCAATGAGGAACTCGAAATCGCGACGCAAACTCTGCAAGCGATTAGATACTGAACGCTAGACGGCTTCAACCTTCTGCTCAATGGCCCCGAACACAGAATGGCCGACGGCGTCCCGCATCTCGATCCGAACAGTGTCGCCATCGGACATGAATGGCGTGCTCGGTGATCCGTTTGCGATGGTTTCGATCATCCGGATTTCCGCGATGCAGGAATAACCGAGACCGCCATCGCTAACCGGCTTTCCGGGTCCGCCATCGCTGCCTTTGTTCGAGACTGTACCAGAGCCAACAATTGATCCCGCCGCCAGAGGTCGCGTTTTAGCCGCATGAGCGACAAGGCGCGCCATAGAGAAGGTTGCATCCACACCCGCATTCGCGCGGCCAAAGGCGTCGCCATTATAGTCGACCATCATCGGAAGGTGGATCAGGGCATCTTTCCATGCATCGCCGAGCTCTTCAGGCGTAACCGCGACAGGGGAAAAGGCGCATGGAGGTTTGGATTGGAAGAAGCCGAAGCCTTTACCAAGCTCTGCCGGGATCAGACCGCGTAAACTGACATCATTACAGAGCATTATCAGCTTTATATGACTTGCCGCATCGGCTTCAGACACCCCCATTGGGACATCGTCTGTGATCACGCAGACTTCGGCTTCCATGTCATAGCCCCATCCTTGATCGACGAATGGGATCGGATCACGAGGGCCGAGATTGGGGCCGGAAACGCCCTGATACATTAACGGGTCTTCGTAGAAGCTCGCGGGCACTTCGGCACCGCGGGCTTTGCGGACCAGCTCGACATGGTTGATGTAGGCCGAGCCGTCCGCCCATTGGTAAGCGCGCGGTAATGGGCTCTCGCACTCAGCTTCGTGGAAACGCTCCGTTGGGACAGAGCCCATCACGAGTTGCTCAGCCAGAGCTTCGAGCTTCGGTCCGCAGACTGACCAATCATCGAGGGCGGCTTGTAGCGTCGGTGCGACTGTGGAGGCGTCAACGCAGGTACGGACATCCTTGCTGACGACGGCGAGGCGTCCATCGCGTGTTCCGTTTTTTAAAGTCGCGAGTTTCATGAATTATCCTTTGGGGCATCAGGTTGCGCGTCCGGGTGAGCTGCTTTGAAAGCTTCAAGCTCGCTGCAATACGCATCAATTTTTAGAAGGTTCGGGAATGCTGACAGGTCGGTGTTCCACCGCCGGGCGTTATAGATTTGGGGGATGAGGACAATTTCGAGAAGCCCCGGTTCGCCAAACGGCAGGTCATCTGTTGCCCATGAATGGGATTCAAGCCGTCGTTCAACCGGCTCAAACGTGCGATGAATCCAGCGGGCATTCCAGTGTTCCAGAGCCTGTTGGTCTGCTTCAAATTCAGAGCCTAAGTATTTCAAAACAGGCAGGTTATTTGGCGCGTGGATTTCGGTCGCTATGGCGTAATACAGCTCACGGCAGAGTTGGGCGCTACCCGTATCGCCCGGCAGGAAGGATGGGGATGGATAGGTCTGCTCCAACCACTCCAGGATCGCGAGCGATTGAACGAGCTGGTGATCACCTGTCATCAACACAGGCAGTGTTTGGTACGCGTTGAGGGCCGCGAAATCCGCTTCGCGCTGTTCACCCGTTTTCAAATTGATCGGCTGAATTTCATAATCCAGCCGTTTGAGATTCAGCGCGATGCGGACACGATAGCTCGTCGACGACCTGTAATAGCTATAGAGCTTCATACTTAATTGTCGTGCTCTGCGCGGGCGAGTTCGTGGAGCCAGGCGGCGTGTTGCGGCGCTTTCTTTGTTTCCGTCCATTCGTCCAGCATCGGCTGTGCGACGCGGGCGAGCTCTTCATACTGCTCCGGCGTGCCGATATTGCAGGCAAATTCGAGCCGGTGACCATTAGGATCGAAGAAATAGATCGACTTGAAGATGCCGTGATGGGTCGGGCCGATCACATCCAGACCGTGCGCCTCAGCGCGGGCTTTTGCCGCCATCAGGTCCTCCAGCGTATCCAGCTTGAAGGCGATGTGCTGCACCCAGAGCGGCGTGTTTTCATCGCGCCCCATGTCAGGCTGCTGTGGCAGTTCGAAAAAGGCGAGGACATTGCCCTCCCCCGCATCCATGAAGATATGCATGTACGGATCGTACGCACCGGTTGAGGGAACGTGATCCTCAGCAATCGCAAGTTGGAAACCCATGCCGAGGACATCGCGGTAAAACTCGACGGTCTCTTTCGCATCCTTGCAGCGATAGGCGACGTGGTGAACGCCTTTGATTTTAGGAGCTGGGGTCATTTAGCTGATACCTCCGTAGTTCACGGTTGGATTTAAGTGCGGCATTCTCTTGGCCAGTGCTTCAACGCGCTTATTCAATTCATCTCGCTCCTTCTTTCGAAGATCGCGACCGATCAGAGTATACATAAACGCTATAAAACGGTCATCTTCGACTCGATACCGTTCGCAAGCCAGATGCGATTTCCAGACATCGTCTGCAATGTTTCCCAATTGGTGCCCATCAATTTCACCACTCGGATTATAGATGACGTCAAAACTGATACTCAGAATCGGTGCATCCTCAGACGATGTCATAGAGTTCTCGCTAAATCCTATGCTGTTTCTAGAACACCGCGCTCGATCTGATCGCGCTCGATGCTTTCAAACAGGGCTTTGAAGTTTCCTTCGCCGAAACCGTCTTTGTAGTCGCCTTTGCGTTGGATGAACTCAAAGAAGACCGGGCCGAGCTGTGGCTGCGCGAAAATTTGCAGCAGAAGACGTGGCTGACCGCCTTCTGTCGTCCCGTCGAGCAGGATACCGCGGGATTTCAGCTCATCGACAGGCTCACCGTGGCCTGGCAAGCGCTCATCCAGCATGCTGTAATAGGTGTCCGGCGGCGGTGTCATGAACGGGATGCCGGCCTCTTTTAGCTTGTCCCAAGCCGCAACAATGTCGTCGCAAATCAGGGCGATGTGCTGAATGCCCTCACCATTGAACTCGCGCAGGAATTCCTCGATCTGGCCTTTGCCGCTATCACCTTCTTCGTTCAGCGGAATGCGGATTTTGCCGTCAGGTGCCGTCAGGGCTTTCGAGGTCAGACCGGTATATTCGCCCTTAATGTCGAAATAGCGGATTTCCTGGAAGTTGAAGAGGCGTTCATAGAAGTCAGCCCAGTAGGCCATGCGGCCGCCATAGACATTGTGGGTCAGGTGATCGACGAGTTTGAAGCCACAGCCTTCTGGGTTGCGCTCAACGTCCGGCAGGTAATCAAAATCGATGTCGTAGATGGAGTGGCTGCCTTCGCCGTCTTCATAACGGTCGATAAAGTAGATGATGGAATTTCCGATGCCGCGAATACCGGGAATGTGAAGTTCCATCGGACCGGTCTCAACGCTGACCGGCTCAGCACCGTTTTCGATCAGGTGAGTGTAGGCTTTCTGAGCATTGCGGACACGGAAACCCATGCCGCAAGCCGCAGCGCCGTGCTCGCGCGCGAAATACCATGCTGGAGAGAGCGGCTCATAATTGGTGATGAAGTTGATCCCGCCCTGACGCCAAAGCTCAACATCCTTGGAGCGGTGACGTGCGACCTTGGTGAAGCCCATGGTTTCGAAGATCGGCTCAAGAACACCCTTTTCAGGGGCCGAAAACTCAATAAATTCAAATCCATCCAGCCCTGCAGGGTTTTCAAATAGGTCTGCCATGATCAACTCCTTGTTCGAAACGCAATTATCCGTTAAGTAAGTTGTTATCACAATTAGTTGTGATTGCAACTAAAAATCCGGAGCTGTAATGGACGCGCCTGACGATATCACTGTGCTGAGCTTGGACGATAGCTGGACGTATAAAACCGTCCTGCTGGCGGACCTGATTTCAAGGAAAGTGTCGACCGTTCTGCACGAGGTTTCGGACCTGAACCTCAGCCAATGGCGGGTCATGATCGCGGTGGCTGATCAGCCGGGCCGGACCGCAAGTGCTGTGGTTGATCTGACTCCGATGGATAAGGGCATCGTGTCCAGAGCCGTGCGGACACTGGTGGAGAAAGAGATTATCGAGAGACGATCATCGAAAGAAGACGGGCGGTTATCTCACCTCTTCCTGACGGCAAGCGGGCAAGTGCTCTATTCCAAGATTGTCAAAGCGATGGACCAGGGTGGTGCCAGTGGTCGCCAATTACTCACCCGTCAACAGCAAACCGACCTCACGGCCCTACTGGACGAGGCGATCACCAAGTATCGCTAATTGCATATACTGGCTCAGCACTTAGCGAAAGCGCCGCATGAAATCGCTATCAATTCGGTTCTTGAGCGCCCAGACCCATTTGCCCGAGATTGTGATTCCAAACTTATCAGCGAGTGCTGTTTTGCCGCCAAGCGTGATTAGTTTCAGAAAATCGGATTGCGGTTTGTACGCTTTTAGGTGAGCACCGGAGATCGCAGCGATAAGGTTGTGCGACAACACCGGCGCTTGGCGTACCGCGAATACACCCGCTTTAGGCAAAGGCCGTTTCGTAAAGTGTGCGCAATCGCCGACTGCAAAGACATCGGGATCGCTGGATTGAAGCTGCGCGTTGACCTCTATGTATCCGTTATATTGGCGCAATGGCGTCGTCTCGATCCATTGATGCGGCACAGCACCGGCCGCCCCAATTATCAAGTCTGCATCGACAAGTTGTCCGGTCTCAAGCACCAGACCGTCTGCGGTGACTTCACGCACACTTGCATGCTCTGAAGTGATGATACCAAAAGCCTGAAAGGCTTTCAGAATACGCCTCCGTGCCGACTTTGAGAGGTCGGCTAGCACCTCATCACGATCAACCACCGTAATTTGGTATTTTAAATTCCGTTGCTGAAGCGCGAAAGCCATGGCCATGGCAAGTTCACTGCCGGCAACACCGCCGCCAATCACTGCGATTAGGCCTGAGTCCGTTCGCGTGAGATAAGTGTCCCACATACTCGTAAACGCCTCGAGCGGTTTAACCGGCACCGCGTGATTATCAAAGCCGTTCAAACCGCTAAGCTTAGAGGTCGCGCCTATGTCGAAAGACGCCACGTCATAAGAAACGTGCTTTCCATTTCCGAGACTGAGCCGCTTGCTGACCGGATCAATTTCGCGCACGCGATCCTGAATAAAAGTGGCCCCAACCCGCTCGCTAAGAGCGGCAAGGCTGATCTTCAGCTCGTCGAGTTGATAATGTCTCGCGACACATCCTGGCAGCATGCCTGAATAGACAGCATGGGCCAGTGGGTCGATGAGCGTTAGCCGGGTCTCTTTGGGAAGCGCGTCCTGCAGGCGTAGCATGGCAAGAGCATGTGTATGGCCCGCGCCAATCAAAACGATAGATTTTGGATCATCCCTAGGCATCAAGGTCACTTGCTTTCAAGTTCAGTCTAAAAGTACGTAGAGCTCTATAAAGGATATTTAGAGCCGGTTTCTTTTCCGGAAATTAACCACAATCTTATACGCAGCTTAGAAAGATAAAGTGGGCATTTACCCGCCTCAAACATATTGGAATGCCCGCTAGAGGCAGAATCTGAGAGTGATGTTGGAACGATGAATCAGGCGGCGACCGCAAAACGCGGTTTCTTCAACACGCACGATCGCGTTGCAAGCGGCGTTGCCATTATGCTGGTTCTGCTGGGCGGTATGATGACGTTTCTTGTCCTTCGTCCAGCAGTTGGCATTGATGACGCGAACATCACGCAAGTCTACGCGATCTCTTTCGCAGAGCGGTTTGAGTTTACGTATTATGCCGGTGGCGAGCGCGTTGAGGGCAGCACGTCTTTCCTTTGGACGCTTATAAATGGCGTGTTATTCGCACTACCCGGACCCGCAGAGTTGTGGGTAACACTGATTTGTTTTGGATTGAGTGTTTTAACGATATCCAATTGCTGGAAACTGGGATTTACAAGCTTTCTCGATAACGCAAACGGCCCCTCCCCACTCTACAGTGTCCTGTTTGCCCTATTATTTTTGACATTTTTAGGCTTTTTTGCGTGGTCGCTTTGGGCGCTGATGGATATCACGCTGTGGCTTTGCTTATTGTCTGCTATACTGCTCTTTACGGTTCGCCAGCTTAAAAACGGAAGTCCACCGCAAAGCAGTAGGAGCTTTATCCTGTTTGCGGCCGCGTTCGCTCTTCTGACCGTGACCCGGCCGGAAGGGGTCGCGATCAGCTTGGGCATCCTTCTCTACGTTCTGATTCATAGCACTCTGGAAAAGCAAAAGCATGCGTCGATCCAGTATCTCATTGCGATTGGATTAGTAGTTGCGACATTTGCCGCCGTCACGTTTTGGCGCTTGAGCTATTTCGGCGTGCCCTTTCCGAACACATTCTATGCAAAAGTCTCTACAAATTCGGTTGAGCAAGCGCTCTCAGGACTGAGCTATTTGCGCACATTTTTGATGAGCGATTTCATCCTGCCTCTTCTTCTAGGATTTGTCGTGAGCGCGGGTTTGACGATTAACTTTCGCCAGACCCTGTTCAAACTCGTCTTCGATCATCGCGTTTTTCAGTTTCTCTTCGTTTTAGGAATTATCACGCTTTATACGATGCTTGGTGGTGACCATTTCGGGTCCTACAGATTTTTCCAGCCGGTCTTGCTTGTCATTCTGCCCTTTGTCGCGGGAACGATGACTTTGAAATTGAGTTCTAAAATACAAGATATGAGATCAACGCTCGGGATGGTGATCAGCATCATCGGGCTGGCCTGCGTTACGATCTCGAGCATTAATTTCATGCAGGATAACGGCGATCTCGCAAAAGAGTTTCGCATTGCTGAGGACGGCCGTCTTCTCGGTGAGCGCCTCAACCAATTGTCGCCGGGCACGAGCATCTCTGTGGTTCCAGCCGGCGGGATCGCTGTCACATACAGGCAGGGTCCGATTTATGATCTGATGGGTCTGAACTGGACGGTTATGGCGCATGCGTCTGATGATCTGAGCGGGACCGTCAAAAATCATGGTGGCTTCGTCGAAGAGGTCTTCTGGGAGGCCGCACCTGACATTGTCACACCGGCGAATTGGGATTGCTCTGACTTATCGGGCTATCCCGATGCGTTCTGGTGGACCACGCTGAAAGGCCTTTATGGCACGGAGCGTTTCAAAGCTGACTATGAAACCGTTTGTGCTGGCTCGGTCGCGATGTTTGTGCGCAAGAATGTCGCGGCGCGCGTCACAGCTGAGATGAGCGAGCCGTGAGCCACTTATATTTCACTACCGGCATAATGGCCATTTCAACCGCATCTTTACACTGTTCGTGCATAAGACGCGCTGACCCTCGCGAGCGCTTCCGAGATCGATAACAGGAATGGGCGATTTGAAAAAACCAGCTTTGATCCTTGATCTGGATGGAACACTCATCCGTAACGATTTGACGTTTGAGCTTTTCGTTCTTTGCGCGCGGTGGAACCCGTTCCTGCTGATTTACGCGCTGTTCAAGGCGATCGGAGACCGACCCGGCGCGAAGCGGATATTGGCGGATCGATTTAAAGACCAGATTGATCCAGCTGATCTGCCTTATCAGGCTGAGATTCTGGACCTCGCTGATCAATACAAGCGAGATGGTCACGACGTCGAATTGGTTTCAGGCTCTGATGAGACACTGGTTAAAGCCATTTCGGACCATCACGGATTTTCGGCCTATCGAGGGACAGAGCCGGGCACGAACCTGACCTCACACAATAAGGCCGCATATCTTCGCGAGCGTCATGGCGAAGATTTTCTTTATGCTGGAAACTCGACCGCGGACTATGCTGTCTGGCGAGCTGGACAGGGCGGGTATGGCATCAACGCGCCATCCAAGTCTTATCAGCTCAAGCGCGATGATGGATCAGAAGTTGAGGTCAAACAGCTTAAAGCGCGCCGCAGTGAGTTGCCCGCACTTATCAAAAGCCTGCGTATGCACCAATGGGCAAAGAACGCGCTTTTGTTTACTGTTCCGGCAATTCAGGTCGTCAATCTGACCCAGTTTGATCTCATCAAGTTGTTCTGGGCCTTCTTCTGCTTTTCGCTTTTGGCCAGCGCGACATACGTGCTCAATGACCTGTTCGATCTTCAGGACGACCGCAAGCACCGTACAAAGCGTCATCGCCCGCTGGCGAGCGGCCATCTCAGCGTCCCGATGGCGGTCTGGTTCGTCCTGTTTGCGATCCCGACCTCTTTGGCGTTGGCTTTCCTGATAGAAACCGCATTCGGATGGGCATCGGTGGGTTATTTCGCGGTCACGGCGGCCTATTCATTCCGATTGAAGCGTTTAGCCGTGGCAGACGTTTTCACATTGTCCGGCCTGTTTTCACTGCGCGTGATTGCAGGGGCGTATGTCGTCGGTTTTCCGCCGTCTGGATGGCTTTTGACCTTCATTGGAAGCTTCTTCCTGTCCCTCGCGATTGGAAAACGGTTTGTCGAGATTCGTGCGCTTGCCCCGAACACATCCGTTGCGGGACGGGGCTACACGTCGGACGATGCGATCCCGATGCTCACCGCCGGGGTTGCGATTGGCACCATCGCCGTACTCGCCATGCTGATCTACGGTCTGTCAGCACCAATTACGGTTTTCCGGTCAGAGACGGTGGTTCTGGTTGGCTCGGCAATTTTGCTGGCTTGGGTTCTTCGCTTTTGGCTGCTGGCCGGGCGAGGCGAGGTGAGCGACGATCCGGTCGTTTATGCGTTCAAAGACAAAACCAGTCTGGTCATGCTGAGCATGGTCACGCTGATTTTTGCTTATGATTTGACAGGTCCGCTATGGCGCAACCTGTTTTAAGCTGGGGCCGCGTCTTCCGGTATGATCATGACGTGTCCCATTTAGCGCGGCTTGATCGCGTCGACTTGTCAGACTTTGGTGGTGCCAGGTCGACGATCTTTCATGGCATGGGCCGCTCGTACGGCGATGTTGCGCTGAATGAAGGAGCGGGGCTCTGCGTTGCGACCGCGCGCGATAACGTGCTTGATTTTGATCGCGAGACGGGCGTCCTTCGTGCGCAATCCGGTCTGACGCTGGCGCAGCTGAACGCGGTCGCTGTGCCTTCGGGGTGGATTACGCCTGTTTCACCCGGAACCAAATTTGTGACTCTTGGTGGCGCGGTTGCAAATGACGTGCATGGAAAGAACCATCATCTTGTAGGCAGCTTTGGGGCTCATGTTCGAGCGCTTTGTTTGCGACGCTCAGACGGTGAGACTCTTATCTGTTCGCCGGACGAAAACGTCGAGCTGTTTAGGGCGACAATTTCAGGCCTTGGTTTGACCGGCTATATCGATTG
>JBCBCO010000064.1:0-11776 GCA_038630445.1 Pseudomonadota bacterium
GCCGAACATCGTATCGACGCCGTGTTCTTTGAGCGCCGTAATCACAATCTCCGCACCCGTCATGGTTCGGGTGTTTGGCTCGGTCTCTATGGCTGCTGCGGTATCCATGATATTTGTCCTTAAAGGGGCTAGCGGCTGGTGTTGTGACAAGAAAAAAGGGTCCCGGTTAAGAGACCCTTGTTACAAGCACCTACGGCCGACGTCAGGGGAACGTCAGCGCAGGTGCCTAATAACGAGTACGACTGTTGGACGCATGAAGCGTTTCCTCCCAAGAGTTGATTGGGGCATAACTTACCCTTTAAGTGCCGTCAACCTCTCTATAAAGGGAAAGAATTACCCTTAGGCGGTCATCAAGGTCGACGCTGGGCACGCGCGGCCAGAATGGGAATTGGCGGCCAATCCATGTGAACTGCCGTTTTGCATAGCGTCGTGTGTCACGCTTTGCATTTTCGGCTGCCGCCTCAGCGCTCATGTCGCCTTTGAGATAGGCGATCAGACCGGGGACCCCGTGAGCCTTCATGGCCGGTAGGTCGGGAGCAAGATCCTGAGCTAGAAGTGCGCGGGCCTCTTCCATCGCGCCTTGCATCAGCATGCCCTCAAAGCGGCGATCAATACGGGCATAGAGCCGCGCACGGGGAGGGGTCAGCGCGATGCCGAGCCAGCGATTTGGGTCCAGAGTCGGCTTTGTCCGCTTTCCCTGAAAGGTCGTGATGGACTGGCCAGTGGCGATGAAGACTTCAAGCGCACGGGCGAGACGTTGGCCATCATGCGTGCCGAGGCGCTGGGCGGTTTCGGGATCGTATTTGCTGAGACGTTGATGGAGGCCTGCTGCGCCTTCTGCCCGCTTCAGGGCAAAGACTTCAGAGCGCACATCTTCGGGGACCGGTGGGATCTCTGACAGGCCCTCGACCAGTGCCATGTGGTAGAGGCCTGTTCCGCCAATGATGATCGGTGTTTTTCCGCGCCGTTCGATATCCGCAATGATCGAGGCCGCGTCTTTCAGCCAGCGCCCCGTGGAGTAGCGCTCATGGCCCGCAATATGACCAAACAGATGGTGCGGTGTGCCGTTCATTTCATCTGGTGTGGGACGGGCTGAAATGATCCTCAAATCGGCATAAACTTGCATGGAATCAGCATTCACGACCTCACCGTCAAGGCGATCAGCGAGCGCGACTGAGAGGGCTGTCTTCCCGCTGGCCGTTGGGCCATGTATCAAAATTGCTGGTTTCATCCCCCTTATTGGTATGAAGCTCAGCGCGAAGGGTAAAGGCCGGAAACTCCTATGACTGATAAAACCTCTCTTGATTGCGTGGCTGTTGCCGTTGCACCAGTCTCAGTCGGCTTTATGGCGCTGGGTCAGCGTCTTGAGCAGGCTGTGGGTGAGAGCGGTGTAAGACCTGTCGGACGCGTTCGGCTGCTGGGTGCAGAAGAACGTTGGGCGGCAGTTGAGGTGGATGTCTCAGTACCGAAAGCGCGTTTGGCGGAGGTGCAGGCTTCGTTGGAGTCGGCCTTTGAGGGCGAGGCTGATCTTGCTCTGATCCCATCTGCAGGGCGTCGCAAACGTCTTTTAATTTCGGATATGGATTCCACGATTATCCAACAGGAATGCCTTGATGAACTCGCGGCGTTCGCGGGTTTGAAGGATGAGATCGCAGCGATCACGGCGCGTGCGATGGCGGGTGAGTTGGATTTTGAAGCCGCTTTGACCGAGCGCGTGGGTATGCTGGCAGGCTTGCCTGTATCGACGATTGAGCAATGCTATGAAGAAAAGATCGACCTGATGCCGGGAGCGAGAACGCTGACAGCCACCATGAAGGCGAATGGCGCAGATTGTATCCTCGTCTCGGGCGGATTTACGTCTTTTACGTCGCGGGTTGCTGAAGCGGCTGGTTTTACAGCGCATCGCGGCAATACGCTGATCAATGATGGTGAGACGCTAACGGGCGAGGTGACGCGCCCGATCCTGGGTCGTGAGGCGAAACTGCAAGCGTTGGATGAATTTGCTGGGGCCGCAGGTTTTCCACGCCCGGACGTGCTCGCCATGGGTGACGGCGCGAATGACCTTGCAATGATTGAAGCAGCGGGTCTTGGACTAGCCGTGCATGCAAAACCAATTGTGGCGGCTGCGAGTGATGCAGCGATCAGTGTCACAGATTTGACGACGGCGCTTTATTTTCAGGGCTATTCAGACAGCGAGATCGTCTGGAGTGAATAGCTCTTTTTAGATCAGTGTCCGCCCGCTCCTCATCCTGAGCGAAGTCGAAGGGCCCAACCACCCCAATGTTACCCTGTGCGGGCGGTTGGGCAGGGGGAGCGGGCGGACACTGGGTTAAACATTAGCCCAAATATGGCTTGGCGCCGACTTTATCGAGGAACGCGTCCAGGCCATCTGCCTTCTTGGCTTTATCCAGCGCTTTTAGAACGGACTTGTAAGCCCGCGCGGCATAGTGCTGAACGGTTTGCTCATAGGCGGCTCCATCGAGCTTTACCGAGACGCTGTCATCGCCCGCTTTGGCAGCCGTCATATTTGCAAGTGCCCAAGGCATGTAGGTGACGACAACTTCTTCAGCGAAGAGGGGTGTGAGCGTTTCTTCAAGCTCTGAAAGCGGTTTGAAGGGACCGCCCGCTTTCGGGGCATCCATAAACTCGCTCCAGGCGACAACGAAAGGCGCGCGCGCCCTGAGCCATTCTGCAGGCGTTGGATCCATCAGCAATTGTGCGACCTGACCGGCAAGGGCGAAATCCGCTGCAGAGGGGCGGCCGCCAAAAATGAAGAGGGCTTTCTCTAGATGGGTGTTTAGGAGGGTGAAGAAGCGCTCAAAGCTCGGTTTCAGAACCTTCTCATTCTTCTTTTCGACCCCGACGAGGGGCAAGCGTTCGCGCATGCGCTTCACGATTTGATCGCGGGTTTTCTTCTTTGCGCGGGGGAGTTCACCATCGAGAAGCTGCGCCATTGTGCGATCACCGGCGAGTTCGCGGTCCGGTTTCTGGCCCCAGCGATTGAAGAACATGAGCTTGTTCAGCCATTCGTCGGCATAGTCTTCGAGCAAGAGTGCGAGCGCGGCGCAGGCTTCATCATCGGGAACCGCTGATGGCTCATTGTGGTCAGCTTCAAGCGTTGTGATGATGCTGGTTGAGTCCTGATTGGCAGGGCGGTTGGGTGATAGCAGAAGCGGCACAGTCGGGACTTTCGCTTCGGTCTGGAAAGCTTCTTCCGTTGCTTTGGAGCGGCCAATCCATTCGAACTCAACGCCTTTATACCGCAAGAAAGAGCGCACTTTCACGGAATAGGGTGAGGTCTCTGCCCCGAACAATCGGTAGGAGGTCATTGGTCATGTCCTTACATCAGCCCTGCCAGACCTAGGGCAGTGCTAAGCGTGTGCCAAGAGGCAGCAACAGGGCATACAGATGTTTGTAAAATCGCGTGGTTTTTATGCTTTATGTCAGCGCGGCACAGAACTTTTGGATTCGCGCCATCGCTTTCTCGAGCGCTTCGGTCGAGGTCGCATAAGAGATGCGGAAGGCCGGTGAGAGACCGAAGGCTTCCCCCATCACAACGGCGACCTTTTCAGTTTCGAGAAGTTCGGAGGCGAAGTCTGCATCCGTTTCTATAACTTTGCCTGAGGGCGCGGTCTTTCCAATGACGCCTGCGCAATTCGGATAGACATAAAACGCGCCTTCCGGTGTGGCGCAAGTCAGGCCGTCCGCCTTATTCAGCTCGGCCACGACAAAATCGCGGCGTTGTTTGAAGACCGCGTTGCGGTCTGGCAGCCAATCGTGAGCGCCGTTTAGCGCAGCAATGGCGGCGTATTGGGAGATTGAGCACGGGTTGGACGTTGTCTGGCTGATCACCTTACGCATGGTCTTGATCAGCTCTGCAGGACCCGCCGCGTAGCCGATGCGCCAGCCAGTCATTGCATAGGCTTTGGAGACGCCATTCATGGTCAGTGTGCGATCGTAAAGTGCGGGTTCGACTTGCGCGATGGTGAAGTATTCGAAGCCATCATAGACGAGATGCTCATACATATCGTCCGTCAGGATCCAGACTTGCGGATGGCGGATCAGGACATCTGCAAGGCCTTTCAGTTCGTCTTTCGTGTAGGCCGCGCCGGTTGGGTTCGACGGTGAATTTAGGATGAGCCATTTCGTGTTGGATGTGATCGCGTCTTCGAGCGCTTCCGGCGTCAGCTTGTATTTCGCATTGGGGCCGCAAGAGATGATCACTGGCGTGCCGCCACAAAGTTTCACCATTTCAGGATAGGACACCCAATACGGCGCAGGGATGACGACTTCATCACCTTCATTAAGGGTAGAGACGAGGGCGTTATAAATAACCGGCTTGCCGCCGGGAGCGACGTGCACCTGATCCGGTGTATAGGTCAGATCGTTGTCGCGCTTGAACTTTGCGCAAATGGCTTTTTTGAGGTCTGGCAGGCCATCGGCGGGCGTGTACTTCGTTTTGCCGTCCTGGATTGCTTGGATGGCAGTTTCTTTGATATGATCGGGTGTGTCGAAATCCGGTTCACCGGCGCCAAGGCCGATGACATCTTCACCGGCGCTGCGAAGCTCAGCCGCTTTTGTTGTCACGGCGATCGTCGCGGATGGGGCAACGCGATTGACGGCTTGGCTGGCTTGATAGGCAGACATTTCAATTCCTCACACGGTTTCGCATCGCATAGCGCTCGATTTTGAATGCTGCAACGGGTTATGAGGAGGCTGATAGATTGAATTTCACCAACCCGCATAATCGGGCATTTACGCTGTTTTGCTATACCACGTGTTGAAATTTGACTTTAGGCGCTGAGGATATGGCGAATACATCAGGACAAACCGGCTTTTACGAAGCGGCTTGGAACCAATTTGTCATTGAGTTCCGCAGCTGGATCGGTGACGTCCAGGTCTGGATGGATGGCTTGACCATGGCGGAAAAGCTGATCGGTATCAGCTTGTTCTCGCTGGCTTTGCTGACCATGATTGTGATGAAGGCCAAAGCGAAATCTGATCCTGGAAGCAAAAGCCGGCAATTTACGACGGCCTTGATCCTGGTGGTGATCTTTGCCTTTGGGACAGGATGGACGCTGGAAGGCGGTTCCGGCAGCCTGTCGCATCTTTTCACGAGGGGGACGTGATGCCTGAATGGTTACAGACTTTTTTTGACCGGATGATCCGCGATCTTGAATTTCGCTATGAAATGCTTGTGCGTTGGGTCAATAACTGGACGATCAATGATCACATCTTTTGGGCGTCTGTTTCGACGGTTCTGATCGTCGGTGTTGTGGTCATCATGAATTTGACCAAAGGCAGCCGGCTGGGGGCCTTGCGCCACGTGACATCAGCTTGCGCACTCGTCGCGATTTGCGTTTACGGCTTTGGACTCATGGTAAATATACAAGGCGGGGGTATGTCCCACGTCTTCGGGCGCTAGGCATGCGGTTTCAGGCGTCCTAAATAGGATGTATGCCTGATTCAGAAGCGCAGACTGTCCGCAAGCGCGGCGTTGATGTCATCAAGGACAATCTGACCCGGCTGCCGGGAAAGCCCGGCGTTTATCGCATGTTTGCTGAGGACGATACGGTTCTCTATGTCGGCAAGGCGAAAAATCTGAAAAACCGTGTGTCGAGCTATACCCGTATTGGCGGGCAGACGCAGCGCATTGCGGCGATGATTATGTCGACGGCGCGCATGGAATTCGTGGTGACGGAGACGGAAACAGAAGCGCTTCTTCTGGAAGCCAATCTGATCAAGTCCCTGATGCCGCGTTTCAATATCCTGCTGCGTGATGACAAATCGTTCCCCTACATCCTGATCGACCGTGATGAAGAGGTTCCGCGTCTCGTCAAATATCGTGGATCCAAGGCCATTAAGGGTGATTATTTTGGGCCCTTTGCGAGCGCGGGCTCAGTCCGTCGCACGCTGGATACTCTGCAGAAAGTGTTTCAGGTCGGGGCGTGCCATGACATGTACGATCCCGATAGCGGAAAACCGCCGCGGCCCTGTATTTACTATCAGATGAAACGCTGTGCCGGACTGTGCTGCGGCAAGATCACTCTGGATGAGTATAAAGACCTGATTGATCAGGCAGCGGATTTCCTGCGTGGGAAGTCGGGCGATCTTCAAGAGCAGTTGGCGCGTGATATGGAGACCGCCGCTGAGCAGCTGGATTTCGAAACGGCGGCCCGATTACGTGATCGGATCAGGGCTTTAGCGGTCATTCGTGCCAGTCAGGACATCAATCCGGATGGTCTGGAAGAAGCGGATATCTTCTCGATCGAGATGGATGGCGGGGTCTCCTGCGTGCAGGTTTTCTTTATCCGGGCCGGACAGAATTGGGGCGCGACGGCGCATTATCCGCGCCATGAAAAGGATCAGACCGCGGAAGAGGTTTTGTCAGCCTTTCTGGTGCAGTTTTACGATAAGCGACCGCCGCCGCGGCTGGTTCTGGTCAATCAGATTCCGGACCAGGCTGAGTTGATCGCTGACGCGCTGAGCCTGAGTGCGAACCGAAAGGTTGAGATTCATCGCCCTGTGCGTGGATCGAAAAAGGACTTGGTTGCACAAGCGTCCCGGAATGCGAAGGAAGCGCTGAGCCGGAAACTGGCAGAGACGGCGAGCCAGCAGCGCCTTTTGAAAGAAGTGGCAAAGGCGTTCGATCTGACAGAGCCGCCAAACCGGATCGAGGTCTATGATAACTCCCACATTCAAGGCTCAAATGCAGTCGGAGGCATGGTGGTTGCCGGACCGAACGGGTTTGAGAAAGCGCAATACCGCAAGTTCAATATCAAGGATGAGGGCACGCAGCCCGGCGATGACTATGCCATGATGCGCGAGGTCATGCGGCGTCGCTTCAAGCGCGCGGTCAAGGAACGTGAGGAAGGTAATACCGCGACTTGGCCCGATTTGGTTCTGATTGATGGGGGGTTGGGGCAGCTCTCAGCGGTGACTGAAGCACTGGATGAAATCGGCCTGACCCCGAGCGATGTGAATCTTGTCTCCATTGCCAAAGGCGTTGAGCGAAATGCCGGGCGTGAGCAATTCTTCCAGCCCGGACGTGCCCCGTTCCGACTGCCTGAAAATGCGCCTGTTCTGTATTATTTGCAGCGGTTGAGGGACGAGGCCCACCGCTGGGCCATCGGCGCGCATCGGGCGAAGCGCAGTGCAGATATCAAAAAGAATCCGCTGGATGAAATCGAGGGGATTGGACCCGCGCGCAAGAAAGCCCTGCTGCATCATTTCGGATCTGCACGCGGTGTTGCGCGGGCGAAACTGGTTGATCTGCAGTCCGTTGATGGCGTTAGCGAAGCTCTGGCGGAACGCATTTATGGCCACTTTCATAGCGGCTAACACACCGTAAACTATGCGTTTTTATAATTTTGCCGATAATGAAAGGGCGGATAAACCTAGTGAAGGCCTTGATGGCTGCACTGGCGGTGATCGCTGGTGGTCTCGTTGCACGTGCGGCACCGGGGGACGTGCTCTATTCCGATAATTTTGATGATGGGGGCGGGTGTAGCGCTCTTGCACCGTGGACGACGACGAATACGAATTTCGGTGGGACTTCAACACAGACGTCGAATTCAGGAAGTTGTTCGCTGTTTACTGCAGGCGGTTTTGTCGTTGTCACCAGTCCTGTCACCGATCTATCCGGTGTTGTCGGCGCAGACCTGACCGCCTGGGTGCGGCGCGGCGCTGATAGCTTTTCGGAAGATACCGATGCGGGTGAGGATTTTGAAATCCAATATCTGAACAGCACAGGGGCCTGGGTGACGATTGAGTCGTTTCTGGGCAGTGGAACCAATGGCGAGATCTTACTTGTTGATCAGTCCTTGCCTCTAGCTGCGCTTCACAGCGGTTTTCAGTTACGCGTGCGCCAGTTGGCGGGGAGCAATCTGCCCTTTGACTTCTGGCACCTCGACGATGTGACGATCACAGAGACCGGCACGCCCCCACCCGTCGGCGGAACCGGGGCGCTTGGGGTCAATCGGTGTGATGATTTTGAAAACGGGTTTGATAATTGGACAACGACAAACTCAACGCGTTCCGCGATTGGATCCGAAACGAGCAATTCGAGCTTCCGATCACTCTATACGCGTCATGGCGCTGTCACGACCACGACCACGTCCTTCAATTCGGCGGGTTTGAACCAGATTACAGTGTGGATCCGGCGCGGCGCAGATTCCTTCAGTGAAAATCCGGAGAATAATGAGAATCTGGTGTTCCAGTATCTGAATTCGTCAAATGCCTGGATCACGCTTGAGACGTTCTCAGGGAATGGCACACAGGGTCAAATTTTCGATCGGACGTATAATCTTCCTGCCAATGCGCAGCACGCCAATTTTCAGGCGCGATTCAGTCAAACAGGTGGGAGCGGCGTTGATTTCGACTATTGGCACATTGATGACGTCTGCTTTCTGGGTCAGGGTCCTGACTTTGCTGTGAGTAAGACGGTTCGGATTGAGCAGGATCCGATCAACGGCACGACCGATGCGCTGGGTATTCCAGGGGCCTGGGCGATCTATACGCTGAGTGTGACGAATAATGGCGTAGGCACAGCGGATCCGGGATCGCTGACGCTGAGGGATTCGCTGGACTCCAGTATCAGCCTGTTCAGCGGTGACTTTGACGGCAGTGGATCGCCGTTCGACTTTATTGACGGGGCCGGTGCTGATGCCAGTGGAGTGACGCTCACTTGGGGTGGGGTGTCTGATAACACAGATGGCGTGACATTCTTTAATGGCAGTGGCAGCCCGGTGACGCCGAATGGGACATTTGATCCGGCTGTGGGGGAATTCCTGTTGCAATTCGGCGGAACGATGAATGGGACAAGCGGCGGTGGGACGCCGACCTTCAGCATCGAATACCGCGTGCTGATTGAATAGACTTATTCGATCACGCCGACGATGGGCCCAAGATCGGACCCGATTTCATTGCGATTGATGCCGGGTGCATAAAGGCGGCTGACTTGACCGTCGAGGAATAGGGCGTTTGGTGTTTTCAGGACATCGCGGAACAGTGTGGCGAACTCATGAAAGGTCACCGCACTGTCTGAAATCGCGAAGTGGACTGTCAGACCGTCATCAGACACGCCAACGCCATTTCGGCGTTTGCGCGAAATGCCTTCAGGATTGAAATCGGGGTGTAGCTCCCCGTCTATGACGAGCATCGGGCCGGATTGCGTTGCGTAGTCGGGCTCCAGCTCCGTTTGCGTGTAGGTGGCACTTTCCAGAACGCCCGCGCGTCCCGACTTGATCCAGAAGACACCATTTGGCTTGAGGTGGAAATTGCCCGGCCCGTCATTTAGGTTCACGCTGCCCCGCTCACTATAGGCATCGCGGTAGTACCCGACAGGGGATCGATCCTCATGATACATGCCGCCATTCATGGCGAAGATCAGGGTTTCGTTCTGCTCTGAAATTTCGCGCGATAGGGCATCGAATTGGAGATAAGGCTCACCGTCGGCGTCTGAGTGGAACAGCTGCATATTCGCGCTGGCTGGGAATGTGCAAACCGTGAAGGGCATGTCGCGATGGGTCAGCGTTCTGCAAGGTTCAACGTCGACTGTTTCTGCAGGTTTATCAGCCTGATGATCGTCACAACCAACCATCAGACAGGCTGACAGACAGAGGGCCAAAGCCAGTCGAGAAGACGACAAAACCATTAACATGATTGGGTCATTTTGAAAGGATTTGCGAGCGTAAGCAACGGAGTCTTCACCAAAGTATGGCAGTGAGCATACAAAATGTGATGTGTGGAGTGACAAATGAGTGAAGCGGCTCTTCCCGAGGTGCGCGGTTGGCGCGGTATGGCGGATCGTTTAGGAGCCAGCCCCTATGTGGCGACAGTTTTCCTGTCTGCGGGCCTCGTTTTTCTTGTTCAACCGATGTTTGCAAAGATGGCGACGCCGCTGCTTGGGGGATCGCCGAATGTTTGGAATGTGTCTCTGGTTTGTTTTCAGGCGGCGTTGCTTCTCGGATATGCTTACGCCCATACGCTTTCGCACTTTGTGAAATCTCTGCGCAATCAGGTCGCGATCCATGCTGTGCTTTTACTGTTGGCAGCAATTGTGCTGCCGTTTCAACTCTCAGGCGCGCTCGGTGAGCCGAACCCGAACCAGCCGACGCTCTGGTTGATTGGCGTTTTCATGCTGTCTATCGCGCCGCCCTTCGCAGTGATTTCCGCGACAGCGCCGCTCATCCAGCGCTGGTACAGTTTTACCGGCCGTGAAGATGCGCATGATCCGTATCACCTCTACGGCGCCAGCAATATTGGCTCTCTATTGGGCTTGGCGGCCTATCCACTTCTGCTTGAGCCTTTGCTGCCGGTTGCGGCACAGGCGCAGGTCTGGACGGTTGGGTATGTCGTTTTGGCAGCCCTCCTCATCGTGTCGGGTCTGGTGGCTGTAGGGACCCGTCGGGAAGTGCTTCAAGCCGAGGGTCTGTCTGTTACCGATCAGTCGATGGCGTCATCAAATGAGCGTTGGAAACAGCGGCTTTGGTGGATTACGCTCGCCTTTATTCCGTCCAGCCTGTTGGTGGGGGTAACAACCCATATCGCAACAGATGTGGCGAGCGCGCCTTTCCTGTGGGCGCCACCTTTGATGTTGTATATCGCCACGTTCATTATCGTGTTCGCGAAGCGTCCGCCGATCAGCCTTTCGGGCTCGCTACGATATTTGCCGCTAGCAGTTGCAGCGGCGTTCCTGGTTTTGCCAAGCATGACGACATTCCCGCTTCTGCTCTCCTTCTTCCTGCATTTGGCAGCGCTTTTCCTGGCGGCTTTGGTGTGCCACGGGATGCTCGCTGAGGAACGCCCTGAGCCAGCCCGGTTGACGGAGTTCTACCTTCTGATGTCGCTCGGCGGTGTTTTGGGTGGGGCCTTCAATGCGCTGCTGGTACCGGTTATTTTCAATGGTGTGACAGAGTATCCGCTGATGCTGGTCCTTCTCCTTCTGATCCGTCCAGAGGCGCGTCTTATGGGGCAAGGGCGCACGCGTCTTTGGTCCGGTGTTGCGATGGCGGCCTTTGTTGCTGCTATTATTCTGCGCCTTGTTGAGGGGAGTGAGGAACAAAGCCTCTACGTTTATCGAATCCTATTGGCGTTGAGTGTCCTCGGTGTGATCATGGCGCGTGACTGCCGACTCGCCCCGGTGATTTGTGCCGTGTGCGCCTGGGGCATTGGATTGACCGCAAACCCAATGACGGGTGCTGTTTCGGAGCGTGGTTTTTTTGGTGTGGTTAAGGTTCTCGACCGCGGTAATCATCGTGTCATGATGCATGGAACGACCCTGCACGGTGCGCAGTATCTCGGCGGTGATGATATTCTGCGTCCGACAACCTATTATGCGCCAGAGGCTCCAATTGGTCAGGTTTTTGCCCAGCATGACGTGCCCGGGCGTATTGGCGTGATCGGTTTGGGGACAGGGTCGGTCGCGTGTTACGCACGTGAGGGCCAGAGCTATACGTATTTTGAGATCGATCCACTGGTCGCGAAGTTCGCGAGTGATCCGGCTTACTTTACTTATCTGTCTGAGTGTACGCCTGAGGCAGAGACAGTTCTGGGCGATGGCCGTTTGACGCTGGCAGCGGAACCTGAAGAGGCCTTTAATCTCCTCTTGATTGACGCGTTTAGTTCTGATTCTGTGCCCGCGCATTTGCTGACGGTTGAAGCGGTTGAGCTCTATCTATCACGGCCGATGCGCGCGACCACATCCGCGAGCTTCATATGCCTGTTCGAGACATGCATCACGAGAACGCCATCCTCTGAGAGCCGTGAGAGATAG
>JBCBCO010000065.1:0-11747 GCA_038630445.1 Pseudomonadota bacterium
ATCACGTTTCTGACCTTCACTCAGATCAGCGACATATTGAGTGAATTGCGCAATCAAGCGGATATCGAGCAACGCGACCCGGCCTCCTATTTCGAAGATGAGGCCGCCGTCGAAACAACTGACGCTGATACGGAAAACCCAACCGAATGAATTTGAAACCGTCCCCGTTCGCACCGGAAAGATTTCCTGATCTTCCCGTTGTCTCTGGCGTGCGCGCGGCAACAGGATCGCGCGGCTTTTACGCTGGCCGCGGCCTTGAGCGCGACGATGTGTTCCTCTTTGCGTTTGAACCCGGAACGACGTGTGCAGGCGTTTTTACGCGCTCTTCCACCGCATCCGCCGATGTCGCCTGGTGCCGTCATGCGCTGAAAGAAGGCGGCGGGAAGGCCTCTGCACTGGTGGTGAATTCTGGCAATTCAAATGCGTTCACAGGCCCGAAAGGGAAACTCAAAAACGACGCCACTTTGGCCGCGATGATGGCCAGTCTCGGCGTGTCTCAAACAAGCTGCTTTCTCGGCGCAACTGGCGTCATCGGTGAGCCTTTGGAGGATCCGAATTTTGTCGGCAGTATTGTCCCAGATCTAACGCAAAGCCTGACTTCGCCCGATTGGGCCGCGTGCGCCAAAGCCTTTATGACGACCGACACCTATCCAAAAGGCGCTGGTTTGGTCCGCGAAATCGGCGGCGAGCAGGCGACTTTCTCAGGCATCGCTAAAGGTTCCGGAATGATTGCGCCGAATATGGCGACCATGCTGGCTTATGTGTTCACCGACCTATCGGTTGCGCCAGACGTGCTCGATGCCGCCTTGCGCGCGGCGTGTGATCAGAGCTTCAATGCTATCACGGTTGATAGCGACACATCGACGTCCGACAGCCTTATGGTGTTTGCGACGGGCACAAATGGCGCGCCGGAAATCTCCTCCAGCACCGATGATCGATACTCTCAACTGGTTGAGGCCCTGACAGCGGTCTGCCTCGATCTTGCGATCCAAATCGTCAAAGATGGCGAAGGGGCGACCAAATTTATTTCAATTTCGGTAGAGGGCGCGGTGTCTGACGCCTCGGCCAAAACGATCGCTGCAGATATCGCAAACAGCCCTCTGGTAAAGACAGCTTTAGCCGCGAATGACGCCAATTGGGGCCGCGTGGTGATGGCGGTCGGAAAGTCCGGCGAACCGATCGACCAAGACGAGCTCTCAATCTGGTTCGGCGACGTTCAAGTCGCTGCTTCAGGAGCGCGATCAGAGACTTATAGTGAGGATGCGGCCAGCGCGGCCGTCTCACAATCAGAAATCGAAATTAAAGTGAAAGTCGGAAAAGGTTCAGGACACGCGTTAACCTATACGTGCGATCTCACGCACGCCTATATCGACATTAACGGAGCCTATAGAACGTGAAAATCGTCTATGTTTCAGCAGCCGCTTTGTACAATGAAAAAGGCGAGATCCTGCTGGCCAAACGCCCAGAGGGTAAGGCGATGGCAGGGCTTTGGGAGTTTCCAGGCGGTAAGATCGAAACCGGAGAAACGCCAGAGCGCGCGCTCGTGCGAGAGCTTGAAGAAGAACTCTCGATCGTAGTTAGTGAATTAGACCTCCAGCCCATCACTTTTGTGAGCCATACTTACGAAAGCTTTCACCTTTTTATGCCACTCTATGAGGTGAAGAAATGGATGGGAGCGCCACGTCCGACCGAAGGACAGGAGCTCGCATGGGTGACGCCGCAAAATTTGCATTCTTACCCAGCGCCTGACGCCGACATTCCGCTCTTCAACGTTTTAGCTTCCCGTTGATAAGGGTTGAAAATATGAGTGTTATTCGCAGAGCAGCGGCCCGGTTTCGTCGCGATGAATCTGGTGCAACTGCCGTGGAGTACGGGCTGATCCTGTCATTGATGACTTTGGCGCTGATTGGTGCGCTTTCAGCAACCGGCAGCGGGACATCAGAGAATTGGCAAGGCGTGGCTGATGATGTTGGCGGCGCAATGGCGAATGCGCATGGCGGCTAAGCTCTCGCGGCGTCTGGCCTTGACCTACAACCGATGATCAGCACCCTCTCGCTTAAACGGGAGGGTTTGCATGAGCGATATTCAACCATTCAAAATTCAAGTGGCGCAAGCCAAGCTTGACGCAATCCGAAGCCGCGTTGAGGCTTATCAATGGTTTTCAGCGCCAGCAGGTCTGCCGGATTGGCAGCTGGGAATGTCGACCCCGGTGATGAAAGAGATCCAATCCTATTGGTTGGATCATTTTGATTGGCGCAGCGCTGAAGCGCAGCTCAATCAGTACCCGCAATTCACGGCCGAGATTGACGGTCAAATAATCCACTTCCTGCACATTGTGGGTGAGGCTGAAGGCAGGCGCCCGCTCTTATTGACCCATGGTTGGCCAGGGTCCGTCTTCGAATTCTATGACGCAATTGGTCCACTGGCGTTCCCGAGTCAGCATGGGGGCGAGGTGAACGATGCGTTTGATCTGATTATTCCGTCACTCCCAGGATATGGCTTCTCTGGCAAACCGTCTGCCCCGCTCGGTCAGCGCGCCACGGCCAAACTTTGGAACACGCTGATGCAGGATGTGCTCGGATATGAGCATTATCTCGCTCAAGGCGGAGATTGGGGCGGCATGGTCACGTCCTGGATCGGATTTGATCATGGCGCGCACGATAGCAAAGGCGGATGCAAAGCGATCCATCTCAATATGATCGGCTTGCGTCCAACGCCCGCCTCACCACAATCAGACGAGGAAATCGCCTGGCTGCAACATAGCCAAGCGATGATGCAGCTCGGTGGCAGTTACTTCATGCAGCAAGCGACGAAACCGCAAACCCTTGCCATGTCACTGATGGATAGCCCGATGGGAACGGCCGCCTGGATCCTCGAGAAATTCCATGGCTGGTCAGACTTAAAGGATGGCGAGCTACGCAGCGTTTACACCTATGACCAGCTCCTCACCAATGTGATGATCTATTTGGTCAATGACGCAATCGCGACGTCGGTTTGGTACTATGCCGCCTTTATGGGCGAAGGCGGCCCCGCTTTGCCGGAAGGCGTACGCTGTGAAACGCCAACCGGGTTTGCGAACTATCCCGGCGAAAAGATCTATACAGCGCCGCCTCGCTCTTGGTGCGATCGCGCTTACAACATCCATTACTGGACGGAGATGCCGCGCGGCGGGCACTTCGCCGCGATGGAAGTCCCGGATTTATTCGTCGAGGACGTTCGCGCATGGGCGCGCGAGATAGATTAGCGTCCAGGCCGATAGGTTCGAGCGGCGTTCGCTTCAACCTCCTCGCGCGTCAGAAGCGCAGGGCGCCAAGCTTCAGTCGCAAAGAGCGGCGCCTGGTCAGCATAGTGCTGCGAGCTTTGATCTAAGGTGGCGGCACCAAACTGGTGGATGACCTCAGCCGTCTGCTCGCCTTCGGCATCCCACTCAACTAGCGCAATCCAAGTATCCCCAGCATTCGCGTGAAGCTTGCCGTCTTCGCGAATTTCAGCCGGATAAATGGCGCGCAGCACATCCGGGCCGCCGCTAATGGGCACGTCGACGGTGCCGCGGACCAGTCGATTGACCTCACCCCAAGTCGGATCGATGCGACCATAATTTGCGGTCAGCAACGCAACCGCATCGCGAAACGCTTGGTCCGGACTTGGGCCATAATCGCCGGTGAATTCACCCGTCACATGCCTTAGAACCGTGAGCGTTCCGAGCGCGGCATGTGTGTTCTCAATCGTGAGGGCGTAGTCCCACGCTGCCAAATGGGCGACGGCCTCGGCCATGTCTGGCTCGCTAGACCAATCGAAGGCGAGCACCTTTTGTACGAACAGGTCCGCTTCAGAGCCTTCGGCATAGGCGGTGTCGAACTTGATATCGAGCAAGCTCTGCCGGTCGATTAAGCTCACCCCATCCGTCAAAGCTTCAATCCGCAGCGAGCGGTTGGTGTCGTTGGTCTGTAGGCCGAGCCATTCGGGATAATCGCCAGGCGCAATATTATCTGGCCCGTCCGTGGCGCTGTACGGCGTATTATTGGCGTTGAACACCAAACCGGATTCCGGGTTCACCAATTTAGGGCCGTCCGCATAAGGAATGTAATCAGACCAGATCAAATCAGAGCGATCGCCCGGCAGGTCGGCCTGCCAATCCCAACCTGGTAAACGGTCTGGGAACTGGCCGTTATGAATGAAGGCGATATTCCCCGCTTTATCGGCATAGACATAGTTAATGCTCGGCAGGGCATTGAGCGCCATGGCGGCGCTGAACTCATCCCAATTGGTCGCAAGATTGAGCCGAGTATATTGTTCCAACTGACGGATTTCGCCCATGCCCGCATAGCGGACGGCGTAGGTTCCATGCGCGGCTTCGATGACTGGACCGTGTTCCGTGCGAAGAACCGGGCGGCGGACTTTCAGCGCGAATGGCCCAAACAGTTTGATCCGCAAAAGCGCGCTCTCCTTTTCAAAGTCGCGCCAGGCCCCATCGAGCTGATACTGGTTTGGGTCGTCAGGGTTCACTGTCAGCCGATAGATGTCGGTCAGGTCCGGCTTAGAGACGGTATTGGCCCAGCCAAGGTGGCGGTTAAAGCCGTGCAGAATGACCGGCGTTCCGGGGAATAAGCCGCCTGAAATGTCGAGCCCTTCGTCTGACACAATATGTGCTTCCCACCAGGCAACTGGTCCGGTCATCGGTTGGTGGGAGTTGATCATTAAGCGCGTCGTCTCATCCCCGCTGCGCGCCGGTGCGACCGCAAACGCGTTCGAGCCGCGCTCAGTGTTCAAGCTTGGGTGCAACAGCCAGCTGCGTTGTGACGGATCGGTGGCGAGCGGCGCCTCCCGTGTCTCCGCAAACAAGTCCTGAAGCGTGCCATCAAAGCCATAGAAGAAGGGCGTCTTCAGAATAAAGCCTGCGATAACGTCTTCTGGTGTGAATGGGGCGAGCCCAGCCCAGGTCTCGCCTGGATTCTCAGCCGCATAGAGATTGATACCCGCGGCATAGGCCTCGGCCATCGCTTTCACATCTGAAGGAATGTCCCTTTCGTACCGCCGTTCAATCGTGCCCCAAACATCCAGCAAGGCAACGACATAATCGGTGGGTGCCGCCGACGCCCCTTTATAGCGCGCCAGAACACCGCGCGTTGCCGCGACCACGTCTTGGATCGTCTCAAAATCATCTTCGGCATGCGCATACGCGACACCAAAAGCCGCATCCGCATTGGTCGTTCCGTAAATGTGCGGGGTGCCCCAACTGTCTCTGATGATCTCAACATCATAGTTTTGCGCCGCTTCAGAGAGACGCTCCGCCGACGGGTTTTGAGGCAATGGATCCCAAGTGTAGATGCCCGCTGCAAGCAGAATTACGGCGATGAGGGCGCCGATGCCCAACGCAATTTTTTTGATCATTTCAGACTACACTTTGACAGGAGGTTCTGCGTATGACGCGGTCTTCCAGATGACCTCATCAGGCGCTTGCAGCATCTGCATATACATTTCTTTCGGATAGGCCTGATGCGGTTTCTCCGGGTCGTATGGCGGTTGTTTCACCACCCCACCTTCACCGTCATAAGGATCCGGGCTCATATATTCAGAGGCTTCTTCAGGGCTGATGCCGACTTTTTCTAAGACCGCCGGATCGACCCAGGCTTTTTGATCAATCTCGGTCTCAGACGTGGCGACCTCGAGGACCATGTCTTCTGGGCCACCGAAGTAAATCGACTGGCACATGCCGTGATTGATCGGTCCAATGACGTTGACGCCCTTCTTGCGGATGCGGTCGCGAATGGCGATTAACTGATCTGGTGTATCCACTTTGAAGGCAAGGTGCTGCATCGTGCCCGCAGCGCTCGGACCTGCGCCGGTCCCCGCATGCGTGACCCCCATCTGAACGGGGATGTCTTTGACTTGCGGCAATTGTACAATCGAGAAATAGCAATGATCGTCCAAATGCATAAACGCGTGAATGCCGCCCGGCACGCCATGCATGTCGAAAATCGCTGACAATTTGCAGCCGAGGACGTCTGAGAAGAACGCGATATGACTTTTAATGTCGGCTGACATAATCGCGAGGTGATGGATTCCCGTGGCCTTGACCATGGCGCCTGCTCCCTTGTCTTTGCGTCATACTGGACTCCTCCAGCCAAAACGCCAAGACTTCACCGTGCGGGAGGTCGATCATGAGCCAACTGGTAAGAGAACCGTATTTGGTGCTGCACCAAGAAACGTCCGGCTTTAAAGACGTGTATGGCGGCGCCGGTGCAACTGTCGTGGTCGAGTGTATGAAGATCGCACTCAAAGACACCCAATCAAAGTCAGTGATCGTGTTTTCTCACCCAATTGGGTCCGGTGCGTTTTTGCCGTTGGTGTCGGCACTCGCTTATGCCGGACATCATGTGATTTATTGCAATCCACGTTATCGCGGCAATGACACAGCGCTGATCATGGAAAAATGCGTCGCAGATCTCGGGGCCTGCCTGAAGCATGCGCGTGAGACGCTCGGCTATGAGACGATTGTGCTTGGCGGATGGTCCGGCGGTGGGTCCCTCTCGCTTTTCTATCAAGATCAAGCTGAGACCCCGACCATTACCCACACGCCTGCCGGCGATGCGTATGACCTCACCGCGATGAACTTACCGCCAGTCCAAGGCATCATGCTGCTCGCGGCGCATATTAGCCGGGCGATGACGCTCACCGAATGGATCGATCCGTCGATCACAGATGAGCGCGAGCCCTACATTCGTGATCCAGAGCTCAACATTTACGATCCTGAGAATCCGAACCAACCGGCCTATTCCGCTGAGTATGAAACCCGCTACCGCGCGGCGCAGATTGCGCGCAATCGCCGGATTACAGACTGGGTCCAACAGACCCTCAAAGATCTTCGAAAAGCTGGCGAGATCCATACCGAGCGAGCCTTTACGGTGGCCGGCACTATGGCCGATCTGCGCTGGACCGATCCAACCCAAGATCCGTCAGATCGCCGCCCTCATGAATGTTATCTTGGGGAGCCAAAAGTCGCGAATGACGGCCCGGTTGGGCTGGCGCGATTTTCGACCTTGAGATCTTGGCTCAGCCAATGGGGCTATGACACGACGAATGCGACCGGGCTTGGCAATGCGTCGCGCATTTCTTGTCCCGTCCTGGTGATAAACAATACCGCAGACCTTGCCTGCACACCGAGCCATGCGCAGCGTCTGTTTGATGCGGTTGGGCATGAGGATAAAGAGCATCACGATGTCAAAGATGCAGACCATTATTACATTGAGCGCCCGGACCTCTTGCCTGAAGCGGTGCGCATCTGTTCCGATTGGATGACGCGAAAGGGCTTCTAGCGCTCGAGCAAGAACAGCCTCATCCTGAGCGATTGAAAACAACCTCATCCTGAGCGAAGTCGAAGGACGAGGCGGAGCCTCCTGTGCCACAAGCCCGACCCCTACCCTTCGACTTCGCTCAGGGTGAGAGTCTCTTATGCTCAGAATTCTGTTGGCCATTTTGATTGGCTTAGCTAGCGTGATGTCATGAATGAAGCTGTTACTCTCGCCAAGCATATCGCGGCTGCCGATCGTGTGGTGATTTTCACTGGCGCGGGCATCTCGACCGAAAGCGGCATTCCAGACTTCCGCTCCCCCGGCGGCGTCTGGTCGAAGATGCAGCCGATTTACTTCCAGGACTTTGTGTCCGACCGCGAGGCGCGCCGAGAAGGGTGGCGCCGCGTCTTTGAGCGCTCAGCCGGTTGGACAGGGGCGACCCCCAATATCGGACATCACGCGATCGCGAAACTGGTCGAGATAGGCAAAGTCACAAGCATCGTGACCCAGAATGTCGACAATTTGCATCAAGATGGCGGCGTGCCCGATGACAAAGTGATCGAGGTGCACGGCAATGCGTCATATGCCAAATGCCTCAATTGCGGGAAAAAACACGACTATGAAACGCTCCGCCCGCGCTATGAGGCGGACGAAGACATCACCTGCGATTTCTGCGGCGGCCTCGTGAAATCCGCGACCATCTCTTTCGGACAGGCCATGCCAGAAGACAAAATGATGTTCGCCGAAAGCGAGGCACTATCGTGTGATCTGATGATCGCGCTGGGCTCATCGCTTGTCGTGTATCCGGCGGCGAATATTCCCCTCATCGCCAAACAGAACGGCGCGAAATACATTATCATCAATCGCGAAGAGACCGAGCATGATGTCTATGCGGATCTGGTGATCCATTCCGAGATCGGGCCGCTTTTGCGCGAAACCATGTCAGAGCTGGGAGTGCCACTGGAATGAGCGAAGATTGGATCAAAGCTTTAACGTTTGCTGCGTTGCCGGGCGCGGCCCGAGTCCAGTTCAAGGCCCGTAAGTTGGTCGAAGATGGCACACCCACGCTCAACTACCACTTGCATCTGAAACAGATGCTGGCGACGTCATCGGCGATGATCGTGATTATGATCTGTTGAAAGCCGCGATGGGGCCGCTTGAAAAGCTGTATGAGGCGAGCGGTCACACAGAATTGATCCTGGAATTAGACCTCAAAAACAACACGCTACGTGAGATCTTAGCGCGTTAAAATCCTGAACAAATACAACCATCTGCTGACAGCGCGGTCAGGCCCCTTTCCCTTTTTTGTCTTTTGTGCTTTTTGCACGCTTCTTGCACTGCACAAAAGACCTTTACCCGAGGGTAAGCAGTACCCATATATGCATAGCAGGCGGGGCCTGCCACGTAGATTTCGATAGGGAGGGCGAGCTTTGCTGGTCAACATGTTGAAAGGCAAATTGCACGCAGCGACCGTCACGCAATGTGACGTCTATTACGAGGGCTCGGTCTCGATTGACCAGGATCTCCTCGACGCCGCAGGCATCTTACCACACGAGCGTGTGGACATTTGGAACATTACCAATGGCGAGCGCATCTCGACTTATGCGATTGAAGCGCCGCGCGGATCGCGCACGATTGGAATTAATGGCGGCGCCGCGCGCAAGTTCGCGCTTGGCGACCGAGTTGTCATCGCTGCTTTTGTCCAGATGGAAGCTGAACTTGCGCGTCAACATAAACCACAGGTCGCGCTGATGGACGAGCACAATGAGATCAAAACGCCGAGCGCCGCTTATTAAAGCACGCACGACGTTTGAGCGTAGAAGTGTAGAATTGTAGACTTAGGAAAGCCCGCCTGTTTGGCGGGTTTTCTTATTCGGTCGGCTGACGCAGTTCGAATGTCACGTTCACCGTCACGGAATACCCAACTTCACCGCTGGCAATCGGCGTGGAGCGGTCCATCGAGCGCGCTTCGGCCATCATCGCCATCGGTTGCGGACTATAGCCTCCGCTCTCTGAAATCGTGACGACGCGCGCGACTTCATAGCCTGAGGCGGCGGCGTACAGCTCAGCGCGAGCGATCGCTTCTTTCATGGCAATATCGCGCGCCGCATTTTTGGCCGCGCGGGAATCGTCGAGCGCAAAGCGCAGCCCATTGAACGTATTGCCACCTGCTTCAACCAGCGCGTCCATCGTCTCTCCCAAATTATCGAGATCGCGGACTTTGACGGTCAGCTGGTTAGACGCCTGATAGCCGGTCAAACGCGGCGGCTGTCCGTTGGCGCGGTTGGAATAATCATATTGCGGCTGCAGTGAGAAATTCGATGTCTGCATGTCCCCGCGGTCAACATTCGCGGCCGCGAGCGCATCGAACACGCCATTCATGGCGGCCGCATTCGCGCTCATCGCGGCTTGCGCCGTTTCACCCTGGGTCTGAACCCCTGCATTTAAGAAAGCGATATCGGGCTCGCGCATCACCGACCCTTCGGCTGAAATGCTCAGCGTCGTTTCGGGTTGAATGGAGTTTGGATGAGTCGTCGCGATCGGTTCCGCGTTTGGCGTCACGGTTGGGGTCGGGATAATATCTGCCACCGTCGGGTCCGCTTGCGACGCGGCGCTTTCGCTTGTAGTTTGGCCACCACAGGCTGCCAGAACCAAAACGGATGATGCAATCAGGCCGTTTCGTAGGCTCAGTGTCTTAGAATAACGCATAGGCTCCCTCCGGGGTCGCTAAAAAACTTGCAGTGCCTATTGAATTGCGTCATTGCGGCGAGATCAAGTCTGGCGTTTTATGCGCCCGTTCATCTTGAGAACACGGGCCTGTAGCTCAGTTGGTTAGAGCGGACCGCTCATAACGGTCTGGTCGGGGGTTCAAGTCCCTCCGGGCCCACCAGACTTTGAATAAGTATCGGTTTTTATTGAGTTATTTTCTAAAAATTGCTCCACTGGGGCATTTTGCGGGGCAATTTGTTCACTGTATCGTCTCACAGCGGCGTCCGCGAGACGCTGTTGATTAGCTCCTTTTGTGTAGATCGAAGCTGATCTTGTGTCAGTGTGTCCCAGCTTTGCGGCGATCTCGTTTTCGGTTGCGCCGGCCTCTGCCATGCGGACTCCGTCTGCTTTTCGCAATCCGTGAAGGGTCAAACCTTTGGGCAGTCCAGCTTGCTCGACCCAACGTCTCACAGCTTGGCCAAAACCCTTCTCTGAAAATGGTTTGCCGTGTTCTGTCTCGATATACAGCAAGTCCTTCGTCGGTGCTGCGTCCAGAGCGTCCGCAAGATCGAGAGTGATAAGAATAGAAACGACTTTGCCCGTCTTCTTTTGTTCAATTCGCAGGTGCGTCTCGTCGCGGTGCTGGCGACCGATTCGCACCACGTCAGAGCGTCTCAGTCCCCCATCGAAGGCCAGATGGAAGGCTGTTCTCGCTGTCGTTCCTAGGGGATGTCTCGCCTTAAATGCTTCACGCTGTTCGCTCGTCCAGGGCTTCCACGTGCTCGGCCCCATCTTGAGGCGTTTGACACCTTCGGCTGGGTTATGTGTCACATGACCGTCCTCATTCGCCCAAAGATACATCGCTTTTACAGCCTTTAGGAAATTGTTCGCTGCACCGGGCGTAGCCGCTCGACTATCTCTCCCCGCCTGAACCGCCTCTTTGGTGAGCGTGCGGCAATCGCGATGGCCGTGCTCACGCGAGATGCGGAGAAGGATAGATTTACGTTGTGCCTGAGTGGCGGGCTTCGCCTCTTTGAACTTTGTGCTGATGAAATACTGATTGATCAGCCATGCGAGCGAATAGTGCTCGACATAGGGGTTCTTTCTATTGCGGGCTTCGCCCGCTCTCAACTCATCCAACAGGGCTTCGTATTCTGATGCCCACGCTGCACTCCCCTCTTTGGCTCTAATGCGCCGCTTCTTATTCTTCCCATCAATAACGAGACGCACATACCAGCGTTTCTTCCCTGAGCGATCATGGTCGAACATGGTGTAGGGATATCGAATTGAAGCCATGGGCGTTCTCACAATGCTTGGTCTGTCCAGTCCCCTTTCCGGGGCTCTCCGATACGTGGCAGGCTGTCAGCGTGTTCATCGAGGTCGTCGATATGCCAGAGCCTTTCGCCTCCCCTCTCACGCGGCTTTGCCAACTCACCGGACTCCACCAAACGTCGCAAATGCGTCGTTGAGGTGCCGATATAGGTGGCAGCGAGCTTTGCCTTCATGAGACGCGGCCAAGCGCTGAAAGAGGATTTGTTGACCATGTCCTTACTTCATTTTTGGAGTCTCGTCACATCCGGTCATGTCCAGACATGTCTCGCTATGTCTTGCAAAGGCCAGAAACACCCTGACTAGACATAGGTGTTGTCGATGGTCTCTCGCCACTCATCGAAGCGAGCGGTCTGGACATGACCGGATGTGACGAGACTCCAAAAATGAAGTAAGGACATGGTCAACAAATCCTCT
>JBCBCO010000066.1:0-11574 GCA_038630445.1 Pseudomonadota bacterium
TACAATGTGTTTCAAGCCACGTCACCATTTAAGCTGCGGCATCGCCCATGTGGCCTTCGTTTGGTAAGCTTCGAGCAGCGCACGCGTTTCCTGCTCAAAATCTGCGCCATGCTCTTTCAAGCCGGTCCCGACATAGAGGCTGTCAAAGCCTTGGCTGACCGCGCCTTGAATATCTGTCGTCGGACTATCTCCAACACAAAGGATTCCGTCGCGCGCTGCTTCGGTAGGTTCAACGCCAAGCTTTTTCAGAGCTAAATCGTAAATTGGCGCATAGGGCTTACCCGGATAAATGACGCGCCCGCCCTCCTGCTCAAAAATATCGGCCAGAGCACCCGCACACCAGTAAAGGCGGTCGCCGACTCGAACCTGCTTGTCCGGATTAGCGCAGATCATATCCATACCGCGATCCGCAGCGGCTTTCAGTCGCGCGCGATACTGCTCAGGCTCATCCTGCTGCTGATCCTCAAGCCCGATGCACAAAATCGTGTCGGCGGAGTCTTCGCTCTCAAAGTTGAGATCGAGTCCTTGATACAAAAAGCGATCATGCTCCCAGCCCTCATCGCCGCCCATTCGCCAGAAAGTATCGGCGCGGCGAGACGCAAGCACTTCACGCGTCGCATCCCCGGAGGACACGCAATCATCAAACGCCTGATCTGATATGCCAAGCGGTTCAAAATACCGGATAACTTGCGCTTTAGGGACCGGAGCATTCGTGATCAGGCAGACTTGACCGCCCTTTTCACGGAACTTGATGAGGGCTTCACACGCGGGCTCGAACGCGTTCCGTCCATTGTGAATGACACCCCAGACATCGCACAAAATAATCTGATAGCGGTCTGAAATTGTGGAAAGGCCGTCTGGAAAGTCTGTCATAGGCGCGACCTAGAGCGCCCCGCCCTTAACGTCCAGCCGTAAGCCTCCGAACAAGGGCCGCAGGCGGCGCCGTCGCTTCCATAAGAGAGGATTTGATGGGGCGTGCGGCCCCGAAAATATGACCCTGCCCGTAAGGGATACCATATTCAAGGACCTCGACGACACTCACCTCATCTTCCATTTTTTCAGCGATCAGCGTTACCCCGTAGCGCGAGAAGACAGTCGCGACTTCCTCGCCTTGGATCGTGCGATTGATTTGAGAGCTCGGGCGCGGCCCGTCAGTGTCAGCCAGCTGCCGGATAAGATCATCGCCCTTGATTTTGACAAACCGGATACCGGCTTCCTGCAATTTTGGGAGGTTGAGATTGACGCTTTCAGAGTGATCGAGGGAGAATCTGAAGCCCAGCATAGACAGCTCACGCATCGCCGCGCGCATGTCGTTGGAGGCGCTAAGAAATCTCTCTTCCTGCAATTCAAAAATCAGCGCGCCAGCGAGGTCCTGATTTTCACGCATATGGTTCAGGAAGACCGGGAAAAATTGCTTATCACACAGTGAACTCGCGGAGACGTTGCAGAACACACCCACGCGCCGGTCCCGCTTCGTCAGGCGTCGAACGATCTCAACCGAGCGATATAGCATCAAATTGTCGACAACCCCCATCAGACCTGCACGGCGCGCTGCGTCCAAAAACTCTGCAGGCATGATCAGCGAGCCATCTTCACGGCGCAAACGGCTGAACCCTTCGTAGAAAGACACACGCCGCTGTGGCAGAGAGACAATTGGCTGCAAGTGCAGATCAACGCGGTTCTCATGCAGCGCCGTACGCACTTCGCGCAGGATGGCATCGTCTTCTGGGCCAACCACGTTTTTATGACCAGCCTGAGTCAGGCGCGTATCAAACTTGCTAGTGAGTTTGCCTATGAGGCCTTCGAGCTGACGCATCTCGGTCACCAGAGCGTCGCGCCGCTCCGTCAATTCGTGATTAAGCGTGCTTTCTATCGCGTCGGTTCGCGCCTCAATCACATCGGCTCGGGCTACGGTGTCTTTCTGAGCGATCTCAACCGCGTCGATTCGGGACTCAATCGTTTTGATTTCAGTCTTGCCTCTATTCAGCAACATATGAACCTGGATCAGAAAGATGGTGATAACTGCGCCAGCACAGGCCGAAAGCACAGGATCAATCGCGAGTTGGGACCAAAGCCCATAGCCTGCGCTGAGCCCAACCGCCGCATAAATCAGAAAGAATACTGCAAACATCGTCGCTCAGCCCCAAAACTCGTCTTAACCTTAACAAATACCTTCCAAATGTTAACGAATTGGTAGCACAACGCCGATTTGCAGCATTTGCCAAGGGCGTGATCGGCTGACGGTCAGTCTATTCTTCGGGACGTCCATTTGCTCGCTTATCCGTGACCGAGATGTCACACAAACTGATGACATTTCAAAAATAACGGCCCAGTATTTGACAGGTCTATGAACGCCTTATACCCAAATAGTGAAACCCAGCGTCACACCAGTCCGCGGCAAATTATTTTGCCGGACGGGGGCGTCTCGGGGGAGACAGGGGTCCTACCTTCAGGTGGGACCCCGTCGTTCTTCTAGAGCTAATTTTTCACAATGAAGTGCTGAGCCGTCAGCGGCCACTGAAGGTCATCGCCGAAGCTGCAATCATCAACACGGCAAGGCTCAATCACGAATGGATCAGCACCGCGATAAACGATTGAATAGCGGATCTTCTGATCCGCGCGTGTCATTACGCGGATGACAACATCACCCGTATCAAAAACGATATCGGGTGTCTCATCTCGCCTCTCCATCTCGACAAGAAGCGCAGCGTCAAATCCCCCTTTTGGGACGCCCTCATCGACGATTCGCAGGGCGTCCGCTGTCTCAAAAGCCAAGTTCAGACCAGCAACGACATCCCCTATACCTTGTGGGCCACTGACCGGTAGTGCGCGATCACGACCGGCACGCCAACTGGCATTGCGAACTTCATCCAGGCCTTCAATATCGCTTGCACGTAAGGAAAACAGCAAGACCCCGTCGAGCTGGCGTAAATTGTCTTCTGTCAAAGTTACCGAGAGACCTGCAGGCGCGCCGAATAGGAGCCGCTTACCCCCAATAACCGCCAAGGCGCAGGGAGGCGCCTCTTTTTGAAGACCGCATGGCAGCAGGACGAAATCCGCGGGATTGATCTCAGCGCGCTGATCCCCAAACTGTGAACCACATCCTGCTACGATTAGAGCAAAGATGAGAGCGACGCGTTTCACGCAATGACCACAGTCGTTTCAGGCTCATTCACGATCTGGTTTTCAATCGCGCCAAGACCGGAAATCTCAACCCTCACTTTGTCCCCTGCCTTGAGCCATTTTGGCGGCTGATGCCCTGCCCCGACACCGGCTGGGGTCCCAGTAAAGATCACATCCCCAGGTTCCAGTGTGAAAGCTGCACTCAGATGCGCGATTTGCTCAGCAATCGAAAATGTCATGTCTCCGGCAAAGGCGGACTGGCGAAGCTCTCCGTTTACAAATGTCTTGATCTCTAGATCCTGCCAATCATCGACGTCCTCAATCGGCGTCAGATAAGGCCCGAACGGCGCGTGCGTATCGAAGCCCTTGCCCATGATCATGGTCGGGCTCGCCTTCTGCCAGTCGCGCACGGAATAGTCACAGCCGCAGGCGAAGCCCGCAACGATCTCCATAGCCCGCTCTGCTGGCACGTGCCGTCCCGTCTTACCAATAATGACAACAAGCTCGCCCTCATAATCGAGTTGGTCTGAAACCTTCGGTAAGTGCACCGGATCGAAAGGCCCGTTTGCTGCTGTTGCTTGCTTGTTGAACCACTTCTGCACGCCGGGTGATTTATTCGATACGAAAGACACAGACTCCGCGGCATGAGCGGCATAGTTTAGCCCAATTCCCAGTATTTTTCCGGGACGCAAGATAGGCTGACGAAGCTTGACGTCAGACAGCTTGACGGTTTCACCACCTTCAGTGTTGCGCGCGATTTCGCTCAAACGACCAAGCCGGGAGGTCAAATCTCCCTCACCTACGACAATCGCCTCTCTACCCCGCACAAGCGCGGAGAGCGCTTTTTCGCCTGTTTCCATCACCGCAAACGCCATGACTGCACCTTTCAGAACACACTTGATCACGATTCGACGCGCCAACAGTTAGCATTCAATTGCGGGATCGGTTCGGCATGCATACGAGAAGCCTTTAGTAGATTTAAACAGGACACAGTCAGAATGACTGACTATCTGAAAGCCAACGACACATTTCTGCGCGACCTGCTCAAACCGGGCTGCAAGCTGAGCCTGCCGCCCTACCAACGCAGTTATTCCTGGGAGACGGATGAAGCGGGCGCGCTTCTGGACGATCTTATGCTAGCCCTAGACAAGGAGCGCCCGCACTTTGTGGGCGCTGTTGTTCTGGTCGAGCTTGATGACGGAACCTGCCTGATTGTTGACGGTCAACAGCGGCTCACAACGCTGACGATCATGGTCGCGGCTCTGCGTGATCTCGAAAGCGACGGAGATGTCAGAGCCAGTCTGGATGAGATGATCAGCAGCGAAGACGAGACACCTGGCGCTGAGACAAAACGCTCATGGCGATTGACCCTGAATGATTTGAATCGCTCGTTCTTCACTGAGCGTATTCAGCGCGAGGGCTCAACGCAACTCATCGATGCCTTGCCGCCCGAAAACGAAAGTCAAACGCGCATGGAAGACAATCTCGCGCTCTATCGCGAGCGGTTCTCGGCGATGGATGACGAAACACGGCGGACCTTCGCACAAGCACTTGGACAGCTCGTTGTCCTTGTGCATGTCACCGTGAATGAGTGGAGCGAGGGGTACAGTGTTTTCCGCGTTCTGAATACACGCGGCAAAGGGCCCTCAGACCACGAAATCATCAAATCGAACCTCTTAGAGGCCGCCGATCTGCCTCAACCGGAAGTGAATGCGCTATCGACCCGCTGGGCAGAATTCGAAGCCGAAATCGGCGGCGGGAACATGAATGATCTCTTGTCCCTGATCACAGGTATCTTCACGCGAAACGGCAAGGGGCCAGACGGGTTCACCTCAGGGGTTCTCTCAAAAATGAGCGCGGAGAGCTTCCTCAAAGAAGAACTCCCGGCCTATTTCCGCGCTTATAAAACGATCAGTTCGGGCAAGCCCGGCTTTGATGACCCCGGCGGGCACATCGCATCGCACATCAACCATTTGCGCCTAATTGATCATCAGCTTTGGCGCCCGGTTGCGCTGAAATATCTGCGCTACACGAGCCATAAACCAGAACGCATGCGTGATTTCTTTGCGAAGCTGGAGCGTTTTGCCTTTGTCATGATGCTGGTCGTGACAGATGCACGACCACGCCAGAAGCGATATCAGAAACTGCTCGATTCTATTGGGGCAACACGGTCAATCTTCGACCGGGGCGAGCCGCTCAAAATTGATCGATCGGAAATTGCACGCTTGCACGAAAGACTACAAACCCGCATCGGGGCACCTCGGCAAAGAAAGGCCGTTGCCCTACGGCTCAACGCAGCCGTTGAAAGCGGATACGCTTTGACACCTGAACACGGAGCGACGCTCGAACACGTTCTACCACGTAACCCAGCTGAAGATTCGCACTGGAATACGACCTGGCCGAACGTGAATGCGCAGCGGGAACTCTGTGAAACGATTGGAAATTTTGTGCTTCTGTCGGAGCGGCTGAACCAAGCCGTTGATACGCTATCCTTCCGCGATAAATGCGCACTCTACTTCGACAAAAGTCAGACTGTATTCCCACTTACTGAGGATCTTCGAGGGCGCACGACATGGACGCCCGATGATGTCCGGACACGATCAAAGGACCTCGCTGATATTCTGATGCGCGATTGGGGCTTTAAAATTTAAGCATCTTTTGGTGCTGATTTTGTCTCTTTCCAGCGTTCAAACATCTCTTTTCGGAATGTTATAAAGCGGTTTTCTGCAATAGATGAGCGTATTTCCGCCATCAGCGCCTGAAAGAAAGCTGTATTGTGCCAGCTCAAGACCATAGACCCGAGATACTCACCGGAGCGAATGAGGTGGTGGAGGTAAGCACGTGAAAACTCGCGACTTGCGGGGCAATCAATGCGCTCATCAACGGGCGCTAAATCTTCGGCGAATTTCGCATTTCTCAGATTGATCGGACCGTCCCATGTCCAGGCCTGACCATGTCGTCCGCTGCGGGTGGGTAGGACACAGTCAAACATGTCAATTCCGCGCGCGACGGCTTCGACCAGATCAATCGGTTTTCCCACGCCCATGACGTACCGGGGATAATCATCCGGCAGGTGCGGGACGGTCATATCGATCGTACGGCACATCTGATCATGGCCTTCACCAACAGCCAATCCACCCAGTGCGATCCCGCCAAACCCTTGATTTGCAACAGCTTTAGCGGATGCCTCCCGCAGGTCTGGATAGTTCGATCCTTGCACAATGCCGAACAGTGTCTGGTCCGAACGGTCACCGAACGCATCAAGCGAACGCTCACCCCAACGCAGCGAGAGGTTCATCGACCGTTCGGCTTCCTCGTGGCTGCACGGATAATCGGTGCACTCATCCAGTTGCATCGAAATGTCCGCGCCGAGTAGATCAGCCTGAATTTCTATGCTTCGGGCTGGATCAAGGCGATGCTTTGAGCCGTCCAGATGGCTTTGAAATGTGACGCCGTCCTCGTCCATTTTACGCAATTGGCTGAGGCTCCAGACCTGAAAGCCACCACTATCGGTCAGCATGGGGCCGTCCCATTTTGCAAAACTGTGCAAACCACCGAGCTTCTTTATGCGTTCCGCGCCGGGCCGAAGCATCAGGTGGTAGGTGTTGCCGAGGATAATATCCGCGCCGGCATCCTTCACCTGATCCATGTAAAGCGCTTTGATCGTGGCGGCTGTACCGACAGGCATGAAAGCAGGGGTGCGGATCGCTCCGCGCGGGGTTTCCAGTGTTCCCGTTCGCGCGGCACAGTCCATTGCGCTGATCCTGAATGGGAAGCGCGCCATTAAATCAGCGTCTCTAAGTCTAGCACTTTCAAGAGCTCGCGCCGCGCATGGAAGCATTCTTCCGCGAATGCTGGATCGGCGAGGTCGGTAACTGACAGTCGGTCACGGTACGTCTCACGCACGACAGCCTGCAGCGCGTCGATCTTGGCCTCATCCAGCAAGACACCCTGATGCATCGCGGCGCGCTCTTCAGCTGTCATCACAACGCGGAGGCGCAGGCAGGCCGGGCCGCCGCCATTTTTCATGCTTTGGCGAACATCGACATATTGGACGTGCCCGATGGGGCCGTTGCCTTGCACCAACCGTTCGCAATATTCGCGGGTCGATTTGGTGTCCTGCGTCTCAGTCGGGGCGAGCAAGACCAAGCGATCCTCGCCCGGCCACTGCAAAAGCTGAGAGTTGAAGAGATATGATTTGATGGCGTCGGCGAGTGGGACTTCGGCATCCGGGACCATAACGGGCTTGAGATCAAACAGCCCCTCGCCTGCTTTGCGCAGCGCCGCGAGTGTTCCGTCCGTATCCTCAAACGCGTATTCATGGAAGAAGAGCGTGTCGAGCGTGCCGACGCAGACGACATCATTGTGGAATGCCCCTGCATTGATCGCTTTCGCAGATTGGCGCACGAAGACTGTGCGCTCAGACCGGAGGCCGTGGGACCGCGCAATGCTTTCGCTGGCGAGCTTGGTCTGACGGGCTGGGAAACCGTCAAAACTCTCGCCTGCCTCTCGGCCAAAGACGAACAGTTCGACGCCCTGCGCGCCGTGTTCGCTGCATAGCCTGACGTGGTTTGCTGCGCCTTCATCTGAGAAATCGGCATGCATTGGGAGAGGGTTATGAACATCAAAGCTCGAATGCTGCAACGGATCAGGCGTGTCGCTTAGGACTTCTCGGAAAACACGCCTCAAAAGCCTATAGGTATGCACGCCTTCTATACTTCGATGGAGCATAGAGGAAAGGTTTGCCGTCGTGATCTCAAGACGTCGACTTGCCGTATCAGCCGATGGTGAGATCGTTGCAGCGTTCGCCGTCCACATCGAACTTGCTGAGTATGCAGCTTTAAGAAGGCGAGGTGCAGAATGGGATAGTGCTGAAATCGAAGTCTTAAGATCACTTCCAAATCCACTATTCCAGATAAATTCAGTATCAGGCCGTTCTAGCGGCGGCAGCACACCCTGCACGAAACCCGCCTTGACCAAGAGCCGCATCTTCTCCAGCCCCTGTAGCGCCGCTTCGCGCGGATGAGAGACATCGCCGAAATTGGCTTGGCTCGCGAGATTGCCGTCCGACATGCCGCCATAATTGTGGCTTGGACCGATTAGGCCATCGAAATTGACTTCTACTGCGTCACTCATGCTTTCGCCGTCACAATCCACGCCGCTGCGCTCAACTCGACTTTTCCATTTGATCCAACATGGTCTTCCAAGAGCGCGATCAGCGCCGCTTTCAATTCAGCCCGATCAATATCCTGTTCTGCAATCAGCCGAGCGAGTGGCCCAATCGTCAGGGAGAATTCAGCCGTGTCAGACAGTGTCTCGCCCGGCATCGTCAGCACGCCGTCCCAAGGTTCAACCCAGACGTTGCGCCACCCGGCAGAGTCCAGGATGTGCGTGACATAATCAGACTCCGCAAACGCAAACGGACCTGCGGCGCGCGCTGGAGGCATAGGCAGATCGTTGGTCAAAAATCCGTGGGCAGCCTTCAGTGGCGTCATCACCCAGCCATTCTCCGCCGCTGCCCGCCAACAAGCAAAGCTCATCGGGGCATGCGGTTTCATCTGAGACCGCAAGTTTGAAAATGCCGCCACTGGATCAGTGAAGAACATGACACCGAAGCGCGACATCAGTGCGTCGAACTTTGCGGAACTGGAATAAGTCGAGGCATCAGCTTCAATGAAGTCAACGTCGTCCTGCCCAGATGCTCGTTCATTCGCCAAACCCAATAGCGGCTTCGAAACGTCGACACCCGTCGCACTCAATCCAGAGAAACGGGTCAGCGCTGCGAGGCTTAGCGATCCACCGCCGCATCCAACATCGAGCACCCGTCCGTACAAATCCTGCGGCAAGGCTTGTAAAACCGCATTTAGAAAAGGTGCGAGTAACTGATCCAAAGCCCGGGCATCGTCGCGCCAGCGCTCACCTGCTTTGCCATTCCAATACTCAATCTGGTCTGCATTGCTCATGGCTTAGTCTCCTCCCGGAAATCCAATTGCGCCAAGACGCGTGGCATTGTCGGCGACCTGACTGGCTTGCGGCCAAGCGCAATAGTCAGCTGCGTAATACGCCCCCGGTCGGAGATTGCCGGACAGTCCCGGTCCGCCAAAAGGCATAGCACCGCTGGCACCCGCCGTTGGACGGTTTCGATTTAAAATGCCCGCCCGCATTTCACTGTGCGCGCGCGCCCAAAGTACGTCGTCATCGCTGACCAATCCACCGGACAGACCGTAGCGTGTGTCATTTGCCCGCGCGATGGCGGTGTCGAAATCCGGGACACGAATGATCTGCATCAGCGGTCCGAAAAGTTCTTCATCGGAGACATTTCGGGCGTCTGTTACATCGATGATGCCAGCGGTCACGAAGCCACCACCGCGGCCCATACGCTTCAGTCGACGCAGCGGTTTCCCGCCCGCTTTAGACAGCATGATCTGGAAATCGACCGCATTCTGGGCCGCTTGCTCGCTGACGAGTGGCCCCATGAAAGCGCCTTCGTCCTGCCAACTTCCGATGGTCAAGCCACGCGCGCGTTCAACAATGGCGTCAACGACTTGGTCACCCCATTTGCCCTCCGGCAGGATCAAACGGCGCGCGCAGGAGCACCGCTGACCCGTCGTTAGAAATGCAGACTGGGCTGCGATGTCTGCAGCGGCGTCGACCTCAGCCGGATCCCAGATGATGAGCGGATTGTTGCCGCCCATTTCCAGCGCAAGGATGACTTCAGGGCGACCCGCGAACTGTTTGTGAAAATAGGTACCTGCCGCTGCTGACCCGGTGAAGAGCAGGCCATTTATGTCACCTTCGATCAGGGCAGCGCCGGTCTCGCGCCCGCCTTGGACCATGTTCAAGACACCTTCGGGTAGGCCTGCCGCTTCGAAGGCTTCAACCATAATAGACGCGACACTGGGCGCGAGTTCAGATGGTTTGAAAACGACCGTATTGCCCGCCAGAAGCGCTGGAACGATGTGGCCATTGGGTAGGTGACCCGGGAAGTTGAACGGGCCGAGCACGGCCATGACGCCGTGCGGACGATGGGTCAGATGTGTTGATCCGAAGGCCGCTTCGCCTTGCTGCGTTCCTGCGCGTTCGGTCTGGGCTTTGATCGAGATTGCGACCTTGCCCTTCATTGCGCCTGCTTCAGCGCGGCTTTCCCACAGCGTTTTGCCCATATCGCGACTGATCGCATGCGCGATCTCATCGCTGCGTTTGGCAATTTCGTCGGCGTAGCGCTCCAGTATTGTTGTGCGCTCAGTTTGTGAAAGTCTGGCCCAGCCTGGCTGGGCGGACCGTGCGGTGCTCAGAGCAAAGTCGATTTGAATACGTGTCGCAGCATGTCCCTGCCAAGCGGGTTCACCCGATGCAGGATCGCGTTTCTCAAACCAGTCGCCCTGCCCTTCAGACCAGACACCGCCGATATATACACTTTTTTCCATAGTCCCTTAGGTCCTCAACCAGATCCGCGCTTTGTCACCTGACTTCAAGTGCAAACGCTCCAGCGTTTCTGCCGATGTGATGAAATGATTTTTTTCACGAAAGGCCCCGGAGAGTTGGGTTGCGCGATAGCCTTCAAGATCACACCGTGCGGCCAAGCCTGTCTCACCCTCAGCGTCACCGGCCTCAAGGGTTACAACGCGCGCTTCTCGAATCGTTCGGATCAGCTCACGCTGTGCCACCACCATTGGTCCACCATCAAAGATATCGACGACGCGCTCAAACCGGAAGCCTTCCCATTCGAGGAGTTTCATCGCGCCTACACCATCGGCATGACAACGCCCGATCACCTCACGCGCTTCGGGCGGCAAAAGGTCCACGTAGATCGGATATTTAGGCATCAGGTCTAGGATAAACTGATTGTTCGTTGTGGCGGAGAGGTAATCCGCTTCGACAAATTCCATGCGGAAGAAGGGGCGGCCCAAATGATCCCAAAACGGTGTTTTACCATCCTTATCGACCACGCCGCGCAGCTCAGCCAGAACCATATCGCCAAAACGCTGAGGCTGGGTCGCCATGAGTAGGTAACGCGCCTGAGCCGTCAGTCGCCCAATGCCGTTACCGCGATGGCCTTCGCGCACAAACAACGTGCCGACCTCTGTGTAACCAACGAATTCATTGGTTAGCACGAGGGCGTCCATATCGAAGCGGCGATCAGCGGCCAAACTCGCTTGTGCCAGCGTGATGATTCGATAATTGAAGAAAGGCGCATCGATGCCGGTTCCGGCTTTAACGGCACTACAGCCGCCAATTTCGCCGGTGTCGGTATTTTCAAGCATCATCAGATACTTACCGTATTCGATTGGATCGATCTCACCGGCAAAAGACGCGACCGACTTCTTTAGGCGACCACTAATAATGCCTTCATCTACAGGAAGGGACGTGAAACCCGGTCCTGACTCCTCAGCCATCTCCATCAGTGCATCAAAATCATCAAGCCGCGCGGGCCGCATGACATAAGGCGAC
>JBCBCO010000067.1:0-11222 GCA_038630445.1 Pseudomonadota bacterium
TCTTCGCTTCCGTGAGCCGCGTTTCCTTGATCGAAACTTGTCTGCAGGAATTGATCTCTTTTCAACCCGATCCGATTTTCTTGATGTCTCAAACTTTGAAACTCAGACCATTGGTGGCGGCGTTTCATTCGGTTTTCCGTTGACTGAAAATACAGGTCTGGGTCTTCGTTATCGATTGCAGTCAGATGAGATCAATGTGCGCGATCTTCCGATCATCATCACGGATGACGGCAATTTTGTACAAAGCACGGTTCAAATTGCAGGTACAAACACGCCGGATGATTTCTCCGATGATGAATTCCGAAGTGTCGAGCAGGGCGATGTGCAGGCCGGGCAGATATTGGTTGACCAGTGTGATCCTCGATATGTCCAGCGCAATACGCTTTGTCGAAGTGAAAGGACGGATCTCGCCTCAATTATCGGTTACAGTTTCAACTGGGATCGACGCAATGATCCCATCGCTCCAACGGGCGGCTTTGATATGTCTTTCAGCCAGGACTTTGCAGGTATTGGCGGTGATGTAACCTACTTGCGTACTGAAGCCACGGCAGCGACCTATCGCGGAATTTTTAAAGGTGTGCGGGCCAGTGTTCGCCTCTCTGGAGGCTTTATCGACCCACTTGGCGATGATGAAGGCGTTCGCATCAATAACCGCTTTTTCCGTGGCGGGTCGACTTTCCGCGGATTCGATGTTGCGGGGATTGGGCCGCGCGAAGTGATCGTGAGTTTTGACAATAATACAGGCGAAGAAACATTGCTTCAGTCTGGTAACTCTCTTGGTGGGCGCGCCTATTGGCAAACAACAGGTGAGCTAACGATCCCGAACTACCTGCCGGAAGAGTATGGGATCGATACCGCGCTCTTTGTCGAAGCCGGCAGTGTGGGTTTCCTTGATGAGGGTCCAGACAATGACCCCCCAAGAATTAGCGGGATCGGCACAGATACGACTCAGGTTCTGGTCGTCAGAGATGATCTGAGCCTGCGGGCGTCGGCTGGTCTGTCAGTGGGCTGGGACTCACCGTTCGGGCCGATACGGTTCGATTTCTCACAAATCCTCGCGCGTGAGGATTATGACCGGACCGAGACATTCCGGTTCAGCACACAAACCAGTTTCTAAGATATTTAAAGGGAGACCCAAGATGTTCTCTATTCGCTCAACCCTCATAGCGCTTGCGCTTGTTTTCGGCGCTAGCAGTGTTGTCGTTTCTGCTCCAGCGGCTGAAGCGCAAGGCACCAAAGTGATCGTTATCAATCAGGGTAAGATTTATAACGATAGCCGCTCTGGCAAAGACATTGAAACCAAAGTCGATAATATCGAACGCTCTATGCAAGCTGAACTAAAGCCAACTGCGGATCGTTTAAAAGCAAAAAGCACATCCTTACAGCCCCGGCTTCAAGGTAAAACAATGCAGCAATTGCAGGCTGATCCTGCTCTGGTCTCGGAGCTGCAACAGTTCGAGAAAGACCTTGCTGCGCATCAACGCAATCAACAGATAAGAGCAGCCGAGCTACAAGCGACGATCCGTAAGGCCCGTTCTGACTGGGCCAAGGCGCTGGAGCCGGTGCTGCAAGAAGTTATGACTGAGCAAAACGCTCAAATCATGGTTTCGCGGAGCCAACTCGTATTTGCCGCTCCGAGCACAGATGTGACAGCGACTGTTATCTCCAAGTTGGATGCCCGGACGCCTTCGATTTCTGTTGTACGCCAACGTCTGCCACAGCAGCAGACTTCACAATAGGACGGCAAGGGGGCTGGGATGCCTGTCGACCATCGCTTCTACGAGTTTCATGGCGAGCAGACGCTCGGTGCACTCTGCTCTGCGGTCGGCGCACGCGTTGACGGTGATGGCGGTGTAAAAGTGTCAGGGCTTGGCGCGATGGAATCCGCCGGGCCGGGCGAGCTTATTTTTTTCGAAGGAAAAGCAAGCGTTGCCGGGGCGATCAGTCTGCATGCTGCAGCCTGCTTGACCACAGAAGCTCTAGCTCCGCTTGTACCGTCGTGCGTCGTTCCACTAATCTGCGACGCACCACGTCGCATCCATATGCAGGCTGCAAGGCATCTTTTCTCACCCAAGGACTGGGGCAGTCAGGGCCCTGACGCGTCGGTTCATGAGACCGCCCGGGTGGCTCCTTCTGCTGTTATTGGCACTGGCGCAGCGATTGGCCGCAACACGGTGATTGGACCTGGCGCGATTATTGGGCCGGGGGTGCAGATTGGTCATGACTGCGAGATTGGTCCGAATGCGACCGTTCAGTGCGCGTTGATCGGGAACCATGTGAAAATCTATGCCGGTGCGCACATTGGTGAGACAGGCTTTGGGGTCTTGTTCGGGGAGAGCGGACCGGAGGATATCGCGCACTGGGGCCGTGCGGTGTTACAAGACTATGTGACGATCGGTGCTGGAAGCTGTGTCGATAGAGGCGTGTTCGATGACACAGTTGTTGGCGAAGGCACAAAGCTCGATAATGTCGTACAGATTGCCCATAATGCCGTCATCGGGCGCAACTGTCTGTTTGCGAGCTTCACAGGAATATCAGGGAGTACAATTGTTGGTGACGGTGTCATCATGGGAGGTCGCGTTGGTATTGCCGATCATCTGACAATTGGCGATGGCGCAAGGCTCACGGCGGACGCTGGCGTGATGACAGATGTCCCTGCTGGCGAAACGTGGGGCGGACGACCTGCAAAACCATTCCGACAATTCCTGCGAGAGGTTGCATGGGTGCAACGTCAGGTGAAACGCGGTAAGAAATCTTCCTGATGAGTACGGATATCCATCCAACAGCCATTGTTGAGGACGGTGCAGAGATTGGAACTGATGTACGCATTGGGGCATTCGCCCACGTTGGCAGCCAAGCAATTCTTGGGGATCACAGTATCATCTATCCAAAAGCGATGGTCACCGGGCGCTCCACGCTGGGCCAGCATGTTGAAGTTCATCCGGGCGCAGTGATCGGTGGCCCTCCGCAGGTGCTGGGCTATCAATATAGCGACGAGTCTCGCCTCGAAATCGGTGATCGCACAATCTTGCGCGAACACGTTACGATTCATACGGGCTCACCCGCGCATGGCGGTTTAACCAGGATCGGACGCGAATGTTTCTTTATGGCGCACACGCATGCCGCTCATGATTGCGTGATAGGGGATAAAAACGTCATTGCAAACAATACTCATATTGGTGGGCATGTGGTGACGGGTGAGCAGGTCTGGATGGGCGGGGCCTGCGCGATACACCAATTTTGCCGGATTGGAGATCATGCCTTCGTTGGGGGCGGGTCCATTCTTGTCGCGGATGTTATTCCGTTTGGGTCTGTTGTTGGCAATCATGCCCATCTTGCAGGGCTGAATGTTGTTGGTCTGAAGCGGCGTGGGTTTTCGCGTGAGACGATCAAGTCAATCCGCTCCGGTTATCGCATGCTGTATGCCCGCGAAGGTACGTTTACAGAGCGTTTGGAAGACACTGCAAAGACGTTCGCGGATGTCCCGGAGGTCATGCAGATCGTGACTTTTATTCGTGATAATAATAATCGATCCTTGTGCTTGCCGCGTTAGGAGCGCAACGATGCCTGTGTTCGTTTACCCAATCTCCGCCTTGAGCTCTGAGGGTCTGTGCTATCGCAAGGGCATGTCGTATGAATAGTCCCCTCGGTTTGATCGCTGGGTTAGGAGATCTTCCAGTCCAGATCGCGCAAGCCGCGACGGCAAGCGGCCAAGGTGTTCACGTTCTGCGATTGAAGGGGTTTGAGGAGCCAAAACTCAGCGCGTTTGCTGGTGAAGTGGTTGGCATCGCCCAGATCGGACATGTTTTCAAAGCGTTCAAAAAGGCAGGTTGTAAACAGATCTGTTTCGCAGGCATCGTTAAGCGCCCGGATTTTTCAGCGCTAAAACCAGACCTTAAAGGCATGGCCATGCTGCCCCGGGTTTTGAATGCGGCTCGGAGAGGCGACGATGCTTTGTTACGGGTTGTCGTAGACGCTTTTGAAGCAGAGGGATTTGAAGTGATCGGTGCAGAGGAAGCGGCAGGAAACCTGCGTGCGGGCGAAGGCTGGCTGGCCGGACCGCAGCCCGATGAATCGACGATAGCCGACCTTAAGAAGGCCGCGCAGATTGCTTTGGACATGGGCCGGCTCGATATCGGACAAGGGACAATTGTCTGCGACGGTCTCGTCCTCTGTGTCGAAGCGCAAGAGGGCACGGACGAGATGCTTCGTCGGTGTGCGAGCCTCGATGAAAAGCTTCGCGGGTCGGCTGAGGCGAAACGTGGGGTTTTAGTGAAACGCCCTAAGCCCATGCAGGAACGCCGAATTGATCTGCCGACAATTGGCGTAAAGACGCTGGATGCTGCCGCAGATGCCGGCTTGGCAGGGATTGGTTTTGAGGCGGATGGTACGCTGCTCGTCGGGGGGCAGGCTCTCCTTAAGCGCGCTGAAGAGCTTGGTCTTTTCCTCTATGGATTTCCAGAAAGTTGGGGGCAATGACGCGCCTCTATGTGGTCGCTGCGGAGCCCAGCGGCGACTTACTGGCCGCTGAAGTCATCGATGAAATGCGGGCACTCTCGCCTGATCTTGACCTGGCTGGCGTTGGTGGAGAGGCCATGGCGGCGAGGGGCATTGTCTCTCCTATCGATATTACACCGCTTTCGATTGTTGGTATTTTTGACGGGCTAAAGATTTATGGCACCGTGCTGAAGCTTGTTGAAACCACGGTCGAGGACATTTTGTCTTTTGCCCCCGATGCGGTCGTGCTGGTGGACAGTTGGGGCTTTATGGTGCGCGTGGCAGAGCGCGTCAGGGCACGAGCGCCACAGATCAAGCTGATCAAACTCGTCGGCCCTCAGGTTTGGGCAACCCGTGCGGGGCGCGCAAAGAAAATGGCGGCAAAAGTTGATCAGATGATCGCGATTCACGAGATGGAAGTTCCGTATTATGAGCCATTTGACCTTCCAGTGACTGTGATGGGCAATCCTGCCCTCTATCGTGCAGAGGTCGGAGACGGGGCAAAGTATCGGGACGCAGCTGGTATCGGCCCGGATGACGACGTGCTTTTAGTTTTACCGGGCAGTCGGCTAAGTGAATTGCGCAGGGTTGCACCCACCCTGGTTGAAGCGGCGAGGAAGGTGAAAGTCGCCAGACCTGATATCCACCTCATATTCGCGCCAGCGCCGTCGATCCGGCAAGGCTTTCTGGATGCTTTACCCGATTTGAAAGAGATCGGCACCGTTACGGATGACAGCGTAAATGCGGCAGACGTGATGAGCGCGGCGACGCTTGCTTTGGCGTGTTCAGGCACCGTGACGAGTGAATTGGCTGTCCAGCAAACGCCATTCCTGGTCGGGTACAAAGCCGGTTGGATGACATGGGCCGTGGCGCGCTTTTTCCTTTATAAGCCTAATCATGTTACGCTTTTGAATATCGCGGCGGATGATACAGAAATCGCACCTGAATTCCTGCAAACTAAATTTAAAGCGGACACCGTCGCTCAGAGAGCGATTGCGCTTTTGAATGATAAGGACGCGCTTGCGGCTCAAGTCCAAGCGCAAAACAAAGCCCTCTCCCGTGTGCGGGGAGAGGGCGATGAAACGCCGCAAATAATTGCGGCAAAAGCCATTTTAGCTGCGATTTAGCGTTCCCGGATCGGGACAAAATCGCGCTTGGCGGCGCCGGTATAAATCTGGCGGGGGCGTCCGATACGCTGGGTTGGATCTTCGATCATTTCATTAAGCTGGCTAACCCAGCCGACCGTGCGGGCGAGGGCGAAGAGCACGGTGAACATCTCCGTCGGGAAGCCCATCGCGTCGAGAATAATACCGGAGTAGAAATCGACATTTGGGTAGAGTTTCTTCTCAACGAAATACTCGTCTTCAAGCGCGATCTTTTCCAACTCCTTTGCAACAGACAGAACCGGCGTATCAATACCGAGCTCGTCGAGCACCTGATGCGCGGCTTTCTGCATCACAGTCGCGCGCGGGTCGTAATTCTTATAAACGCGGTGACCGAAGCCCATGAGGCGGAATGGATCCTGCTTATCTTTCGCACGAGCGATAAACTCAGGAATGCGGTCAACCGTTCCGATCTCGCGTAGCATATTCAGGCAGGCTTCATTCGCACCACCGTGTGCAGGGCCCCAAAGGCAAGCGACACCGGCTGCGACAGCCGCATACGGGTGCGCCCCGGATGAGCCTGCAAGACGAACGGTTGAGGTCGACGCGTTTTGCTCGTGATCGGCATGCAGGATGAAAATCTTGTCCATCGCATTCGCAAGCGTTGAACTGATCTTATAGCTCTCAGCGGGAACAGAAAAGCACATGCGCAGGAAGTTCTCAGCGTAGCTAAGTTCGTTGCGCGGATCGACGAAAGGCTGACCTTGAGTGTATTTATAAATACGGGCGGCCAAAGTCGGCATTTTCGCGATCAGGCGGATGTAAGCGAGGTTGCGTTCTTCCGGGTCTGAACTGTCCATGGCGCCCGGATAGAACCCCGACAGAGCACCGACCGTACCTGTATACATCGCCATTGGGTGGCTATCACGGCGGAAGCCTTCGAAGAACCGATCCATCTGTGTGTGCAGCATTGTATGCTGAGTGACACGACCGGCAAACTCTTTGAACTCCGGTTGGGTTGGCAGTTCACCGTTCAAGAGAAGATAAGCCACTTCCAGAAAGCCGGATTGATCCGCGAGTTGATCAATTGGGTAACCGCGATGCAAAAGGATGCCTTCTTCGCCATTAATAAAGGTGATCTGACTTTCGCAGGACCCGGTTGAGGTAAATCCGGGGTCCAGAGTAAAGACGCCAGCGTCTGCATAGACGCGTTTCACATCGACGACATCGGGTCCGTGCGTGCCGCTTAAAATCGGCAACTCAACGGTTTTGCCTTTGACCTCGAGTTTTGCCGTGCCGGTCTGTTTTGTCTTGTTGATCATATCATGCCTCTTACGTGGTCGCCTGGGCGTCCAGATGTTTGTCTATTCGTGCCAGAACCTCTTCGCGGCCGAGCCAGAACATGACGGGCGCGAGGTCAGGAGCGGGTAATCCGCCCGTCAGAGCCGCTCTGATCGGAGGGCCAACCTGTCCCAATGACAGCTCGTTCACCTCACAATACGACCCCAACGCGTGTTGCAGTGCATCAATAGTCCAGTTTTGGATTTGGTCTAGGGCTTTGCGGATATCTTTTAGTCTATGTAGGCCCTCTTCGCGGAGCGCTTTGCGGGCTTTCTTGTTGAGATTGTCGCTATTGCTATCCCATAAGAAACGGCAACTTTCCGCCAATTCCGGAAGTGTATTGCCGCGCTCTTTCAAAGTTGGCAGCGCGGAGGTCAGACGATTTTGAAGCGTATCGTCCAAATGTGTGAGCTTTTCGATCTCTGGTTTGAGAAGGTTGAGGAGGCGATCCTCATCGGCAGCACGGATAAAGTGCGCATTGACATCGTTCAGTTTATCAAAGTCGAGGCGCGCCGGAGCCTTGTTTAGACCGGACAGATCAAAAACCTCTGCGGCCTCATCCATCGTGAAGATTTCCTGATCGCCGTGGCTCCACCCAAGACGTAAAAGATAAGCGTTCATGGCTTCAGGTAGATAGCCCATATCGCGATATTCAAGCGTGGCCTGTGAACCATGGCGTTTCGACAATTTCGCCCCATCAGGGCCATGAATTAGCGGCACATGCGCGAAGCTTGGAAGGTCCCAGTTATTTGATTGATAGATCGGAATTTGGCGAAATGTGTTCCGGAAGTGATCATCACCGCGCACCACATGGGTGACGCCCATATCATGATCGTCAACGACAACGGCGAGCATGTAGGTCGGCGTGCCATCTGCGCGCAACAGGATCAGATCGTCAATTTCGTGCGATTTGATCGAGACGTCGCCCTGAACATGATCACTCACAGTGATGTTAGCGTCATCCGGCGCACGCAAGCGAATGGTGTACGGGGCGTTCTCTTGCGGTGCGGGTGCGCCATCCCGGTAAGGAGAGCGATAGGGCGCGAGCAGAGCGTTTGCTTCCGCAAGCAATGCCTCGCGTTCAGCCTCGCTTAGCCCTTCCGCTTTCGCTTCAGCACGTTTCGCTTCGCCAGTTTCACGACGCTCTGCGAGCTCTTCCATCGTTGTGTAGCAGCGAAATGCGGTCCCAGCCTCCACCATCGCATGTGCGACCTCTGCATGACGATCGGCGCGCGAAAACTGGAAAGTCGGGTCCTCATCGGCATCTAATCCCAGCCAAGCCATACCCTCCAAAATCGCCTGAACAGCCTCAGGTGTTGAGCGCTTGCGGTCGGTGTCTTCGATCCGAAGGAGAAATTTGCCCTTGTGTCTTTTGGCTAAAAGCGCATTGAATAGGGCAGTCCGCGCACCACCAATGTGTAGCATTCCGGTGGGCGACGGGGCGAAACGGGTAACGATGGTCATAAGCGCGATGAACCGTTCTGGCTTGAAGTCATGATTGGATTTGAGGGGGTTGAACACGCTCAAGCGCCGCAAAGCAAGAGGCGGCGGCGCGTTACAGCTGTTATCTCTGATTTTCGAGGTGTACTTGATCTGTCAGGGCGTTTGCCTTTGGTATTCGCGCTGTTCATGTGTGTGGGTTCAATCGCCTATTTTACACTGCCACTTGAGCCTGAAACGTGGTCGGTTTTGATCGCTTTTGGCTTGGTTTCAGTCCTGTTTTGGTCCTGTTTACGCGTGGGGCGTGCGTTCATTTTTGCTATTATCGGGTTCGGCTTCATCAGCGGATTTTGTGCGGGGAAAGTCGCCACGCTGCGCGTTGCGCATCCGGTGATCGAGACTGCACTGGGGCCAGTCATGATGGAGGGCTGGGTCGAAGAGATTGAACCGGCTGAACGCGGTGTCCGCTTGCGGTTGCTCGTCCATGCCGTTGATGGCCAAGCGCGCGGCGCGGTGCCGAAACACATTCGTGTCACGCATACAGCAGGCTTGAAAGTTGAGAGCGGGCGCTTTGTGCGGTGTTGGGTCGTACTGCGCCCACCGCCTGCCCCGGTTATGCGCGGCGATTATGCCTTTGATCGGCAAGCCTGGTATGAAGGACTGGGAGCTGTGGGTTACGTCCAAGGGCGCTGTCGTGGAGGCGCGTTGGGGGCCCCTAATAATATGTTTGATCGATGGCGCCTCAAGATTGCCGAGGGACGCCGGGCGCTCGCCTACTATGTTAACGAGGCCGCTGGCGAACGGGCAGGGGGCTTTGCTGCTGCTGTGTCATCTGGTGATCGCAGTTTCATGGCAGAGGCTGACAAGGACGCGCTTCGTAGGTCCGGGCTGGCCCACCTGTTGGCGATTTCAGGGCTCCACATGGGCATCGTTGGAGGCCTCGTTTTTGTGATTGTCTGGCGCGGTCTCGCATTGATTGAGCCGCTCGCTTTGCGGATCACCGTCCGCAAACCCGCTGCGGCGTCGGCGCTGCTCGTGAGCTTTGTCTATCTGGTCCTGTCCGGGGCCAGCGTATCGACACAGCGCGCGTTCATTATGGCGCTGGTCTTTTTCGGGGCGGTCCTGTTTGATCGAACCGCCTTGTCTATGCGCTCCGTCGCGATTGCGATGATTTTAGTGGTCGCGATTGCGCCGTGGAGCGTTTTGTCGCCTGGTTTCCAAATGTCTTTTGCGGCGACCGGTGTTCTGATCATGACCTATGAGGTCTGGCAGAAACGACGGCGGGCCGAAGGGTTGGGCCTCAGCGGAGGGGCTTGGTTCTGGACGAAATCAATTATCGTGACGTCCCTTGTCACTAGTCTCGCGACCGTTCCATTTGCGCTTTATCATTTTGACCGGATGGCCCCTCTTGGTCTTATTGCGAATGTTCTGGCGATGCCGATTGTGTCTTTGATCAGTGCACCGCTTGCCGGTCTTGCTTTGGTGACAGCTCCGCTAGGATTGACAGACTTGCCACTGAGGGCCTTTGGATGGTCGCTTGAGGCGATTTTGTGGATTGGGGGTGTGTTCTCAGATGTGGAGGGTGTGAGTGGTAAAGTCGGCAAGCCTATGCCGGGCAGTGCTCTGATCTTGTTTTCGATCGCTCTGGTCCTTGGCCTGATCGGGCGGAATTGGCGCGGGCGTTTAGCGATGGCAGCTCCCCCGATAGTCGTTGGACTGTTGAGTTGGGGCCTCGCGAGTAACGCAAGTCTCCACTTCGCACCTTCGGGGGAGATCTTCCTTTTAGGGGACAAAAGCGGACCGCAGCGATTACAGTTCGCTGATGGCGAAGGCCTTGCCCCGCTACGCTATTCAAATTTGGCGGAGCAAGAGGCTTGTAGCGGTGATCAAAACTGTCTGATCACCCATGACGGTCTGACGCTGGGTTTGGTCTCCGTAGCAGGCATAACGGACTGCCGAAGATGGAAGCGTGCAGATATAATTTTCACCGCCGAAGCAGTAGAGCGCGAAAGCATCTGTAATCGTCTGACTTACACATTGAGAGACGCCGAGCTTGCGAATGGATTAAGCTTCGTAAACCGAAGTAATGAACTAAAACTTATCAAGAAGCCTGATTGTAGAGCCCGACCTTGGCGCACCTGTCCTCAGGTCTCGTAACGCCTAACGAGCGCAACCAGCTTACCTTGAACTCGAACTTGGTCCGGTCCAAAAATACGGGTCTCGTACGCCGGGTTGGCTGCCTCTAAAGCAATCGAATTGCCCTTCTTACGAAGGCGCTTCAGCGTGGCTTCTTGTTCCTCGACGAGCGCGACAACGATATCTCCGCTTTGCGCATCATCGGAATAGCGCAGGATGACGATATCGCCTTCAAGAATACCGGCATCGATCATCGAGTCGCCTTTGACTTCCAAGGCATAGTGTTTGTCTGGATCGCCGAGATCAGATGGCGGGACCACGCGGTCGACTTCATGCTGGATGGCCTCAATGGGAACACCGGCTGCGATACGACCAAGAACTGGAACAGACCCAGCCATGGCAGGTGTGGCAGCTCCAACAACACTGGGGCGAAAAGCCTGTCGCCCGCGAGGGGGTGCGGTCGGTGTAACTGCGTCCGGCATTTTCAGAACTTCAAGTGCGCGCGCCCGATTGGGTAGACGCCGAATAAAGCCGCGTTCTTCAAGTGCCACAATCAGCCTGTGAATACCGGATTTCGACGCGAGGTTGAGAGCCTCTTTCATCTCGTCAAAGCTTGGCGGGACGCCATCACGCTGCACGCGTTTATGAATGAATTCCAGCAGATCGAGTTGCTTTTTGGTCAGCATATTCCTGTCCTCCGGTGAC
>JBCBCO010000068.1:0-11136 GCA_038630445.1 Pseudomonadota bacterium
GAATAGCTTCACTCGCGTCTATAATCGTCGGCGTCAAGCGCTCTGGGACGAGGCGGATCTGATCCTGCCTTGCTCTGATTTTATTCGCCGCGAGCTTCTCTCTAAAGGCGCGCCAGATGAAAAAATGGTGGTGCATCATAACACGGCTGATCCAGCGAAGTTTCAGCCGGGTGAGAAATCCAATCTGATCGTCTTTGCGGGGCGCTGGTCGCCTAAGAAAGGGATCGACACCCTGATCGAGGCGCTGTCCATACTGGGGGACGATCTGAACGGTTGGACCGTGCGTCTCTGTGGGAACAAGCCTGAAGGCCAGCGTGACGCGTTTGAGCAGGTGCTGCATGATAAGCTGGTGGCATCCGGCATCGATGTCGAACTGGCTGGATGGGTTCCGGCGGATGAGATGCCTAGACATTGGGCCGAGGCGCGGATTGCCTGCATTCCATCAAAGCGCGCCCCGTCAGGCGATGCTGAAGGGCTGCCGCTGGTCTGTATCGAAGCCATGCTGTCAGGCTGCGCGCTCGCGGCGACACGCCATTCAGGCATTGTTGAATGCGTTAAAGACGGCGAGACAGGTTATCTGGTTGATGAAGGCGATGCAGCCGGATTGGCTGAAAACCTACGTAAAATGCTAACCGATCCTGAAGCGACAGGTCGTATGGGAGAGGCTGGTCGAGCCTTTGCGATGGAGTCTTTTAACTTGCAAAAACAGAGTGTGAAGCTGGAAGATCATTTGCTGCGGATTGCCGGAGTGGCTGTTTGAACAGGTTGATGAAGTTTTTTGATCGCTTCGAGCGCGTTTTCACCAGCGTGTTCAATATCTTTTTTGGTGTTTTGTGGTTAGCCGCAGTGATTGCGGGCGGGGCTGCGTCGTGGGTTGTTCTAAGCCTGCTTGAGTATTCGGTCGTGTTACAACTCTTGGGCGCAATTGCCGGGGGCTTGATAAGCGGCGCTGTCGCCTGGGTTGTCTTTCAATTTATGAAAGCGGGAGCGGGCTGGTAGGACTTGAGCGTCCACGGAAGACTATTGGGATGATCCGGCAATCATTCTTCGAACCATTTTTGAAAATTGTTTAATCTCGCTCTCATCAGCGTCAGGAAGCATGTCAGCAATGACGTTGGAGAGCTCGTGCTGAAATGCTTTTACGAGCTCATTTCCACGATCGGTGAGTTCTATCAAAATTTTCCGGCCGTCCCCTTTGCTTGGCTTTCGAGATAGAAGGTGTTTGCGCTCTAACATCTGAACATGGCGGGTCATTTGTGCTTTGTCGCGGGAGAGATGGGCGCTTAGATCACGCAGCAGAACGGGCTCTAAATCCTGAATGGTCATCAAGATCACACCCCCGAGCTGGCCGACTTTTTCAGCATCGACGGCCTGAGCTTTCGGATGCAGGTTCGCATGGATGCGACGCATCAGTCGATCAATGTCGAGCGCGAGAGAAAGATAGTCTTCTCGTGGAAGCTTGAAATTAGTTGACATAATCAACTAACCGTACCACCAATCGGGATGGGTTGCGAAACATTCACGTTTTGTGAAATCGAATGGGAGATCGGTCAATGACATCGACACACGCATTGGTCTTGAAAATTGCGGCGGTTCTTTGGGTCATTTGGGGACTGATCCATATGCTTGCAGGAATCATCGTCATACCAGCTGACGCATCGGGTGGGTTTAGCGCGATTGCTGATGCTGTTGATCCTGCCCTGCTAGACTCTGACTATCATCCAGCAGTCGGCGGCATCCTCAACCAACATGGCTGGAACTTGCTGTGGGGTGGCTTCGTGACTTTGGTTGGGGCGATTTTTATCTGGCGAAAGAATATGACGGCCATCTGGGTCACTGCCATGGTCGGCGGACTGCTTGATATTGGTTATCTGGTATTTGTTGATGTTCCTGGATATGTGAACTTTATGCCAGGAACTGTCATGACGATTGTTTCTGGGTCGGCGATCTTGCTGAGCGGTTGGGTCTGGTTTTCCAACCGGGACTAGCTTAAGCGCGAAATGCCCCGAACCTTTTGATCCGGGGCATAATTTTAGATCGTGCCTATACTAGGCGGCGGATTTATCGCCTTCGATCAATTTTGGCTTTGTGCCGGTTTTCGGCGCGCCGATTTCGATCTTGCGGGGCTTTTTTGCTTCTGGCAGTTCGCGCAGGAGCTCGATCCGAAGAAGGCCATTGCGCAATTCCGCGCCTGTGACGATCACATGATCGGCGATTTGGAAGCGGCGCAGGAAGCCGCGCTCTGCGATGCCGCGATGCAGGAATTGGCGCTCTTCGCCATCTTCGCTAGCACCTTTGCGGCCAGCAACGGTCAAAAGTCCGTCCTTGGTTTCGATGTCGAGGTCGCCCTCGCCGAAGCCTGCGACAGCGATCTCAATCGCGAATTCATCATCGGCGACACGCTCAATATTGTAAGGGGGATAGCCCTGCGCGCCATCGAGCCGGGTGGCGCTATCAATCATGTTGGCCATGCGGTCAAAGCCAACCATTGTGCGGTAAAGGGGGGTCAGATCAATCGTACTCATAGGTTCAGTCCTTATCTAGCAACTGTGCCCTTCGCGGTTCTGAAACGCGTCAGGCGAGGTGTTCGGAAGCTCTCTTAAGTCCAGCCCGACCATCGGCACTGGCAGAATTTCCGGTCCCGACCCGCTTGGCAGCGCCGGAACACGATGTATGTGAGGGGCGTAGTGATTTGATTCAAGGGCTCTCATAGGAGATTGGGCATGAAACGGATTTTGATTGGCACGGTCGCAGCATTCGCACTGACAGCGTGCGGTGGCAGCGAAGAGACCATGACGACAGTAGCGGAGAGCCCGCCTGCGGAAGCGCCTGTTGAAGTCGCTGAAACGGTTGATCCGATGCAGGCGGTCTTGGCGGGCGATTGGCGTAGCGAGGCTGAGAAGGCGCGTGACGAATTCCGTCATCCTGCAGAAACGCTCGAATTTTTCGAAGTCACGCCGGACAGTACAGTCGTTGAGATCCTGCCCGGTGGGGGTTGGTATACCAACGTGCTCGCGCCGTATCTGGCGGGGGGCGATGGGACCCTGATTGCGGCGATCTTTGATGAAGCGGCTTTTGAAGGCGATACGCTAACCCGTATTCAGCAGAGAAATACTGATTTCAAAGCGAAGTACACCGCTGATCCAGAAACGTTTGGCGAGCTTCAGTATAGCGCTTTTTCCGTGCAGTCTGGCGAACTGGCACCAGCCAATAGCGTCGATGCGGTCGTCACGTTCCGCGGCATTCATGGCCTTATGCGTGGAGACTACGCGCCGAAACTGTTCGAGGATGCCTATGCAGCCCTAAAGCCGGGCGGGGTTATGGGCGTCGTGCAGCACCGCCTGCCCTCGACAGCTGAACAAGACCCGCGCGCACCAACCGGCTATGTGCACGAGGATTTCGTCAAGGCGATAGCGGTTGCTGCCGGCTTTGAGTTCGTTGGTGGCAGCGAAGTCAACGCTAATGCGGCCGATACGGCGGACCATCCGTTTGGCGTCTGGACTTTGCCGCCTGTGAGCCGGACAACGGACCGGGATGGAAATGCACCAGAAGGCTTTGATGCTGCTGCCTTTAAAGCGATTGGCGAGTCTGATCGCATGACGCTGAAGTTTCGCAAGCCTGCGGAGTAGGCGGCCTAGCTCTGCCCCGCCTCGACCAATGCGCGTTCATAGGCGGGGTCACGGCCTGACAGGAAGTCGGCGGCGGTCATGTTGACCTCGACATCGGGGCTCATACCGTAGCCATGCTCGAAACTATCGACATTGATAAATTGCTGCAGCATCGGAATACGCATTTTGATGCCGCTTTCCGGTAGGGTCAGCGTGAACAGCAGGCCTGCGGTTGCACCCTGAGCGCTTCCGCCGGTCTGTTCTCCGATCAGGATCGCATCCTGGTTTTGACCTTTGAGGAAAGACATCAGGTGCGTTGAGGCGGAGGAATTTGCTGAACTGGTCAGGATGATGAGCTTGCCTTTGAACGCAGTTTTGTCTGGTTTGAGCGCTTTCAGATTATCATTGGCGAGCTTTCGCATGCTGTATGTGCCGTCATCATTCTTTGTGAAACCGAGCGGGTTTGGATTGAGGGCGCGGGAGTCCCATGTCCAGAGGTGATCGCGCAGACCGTCAATATTCAGCGTTTTGACGCGGACATCCGACATAAGCGGTGCTTTATCGCTGATCAGATGGGCGATCAGGCGGTTGCTGGCATCGTCTGAGCCGCCGCCATTATTGCGCAGGTCTAGAATAAGCGTGTCGCGCTTCTCAGCCTTGATGGCTTTGAAGATTGGATCATACAGCGTGTATGGTTTGACCGGCTGGCGGTAGTTCACGAACGTATCGACACGCAGATAAGCGGCGTTGTCGCCGATGCGCTCAAATGTGACGGCGTCTTTGAAGTTACGGGCTGTGGCGGCTTCTGCGCCGAGTGCCCGCCATTCAGGGTGGGTGATGCGGTCGACGGTAATCATCTGTGGTTCAGCGTCACCGCGCTTGATGGTCAGGTCGGCGGTCGGGTTGGCCGTCCAAAGAAACTCGCCGAAATGATCGACACCCCCGCCTCTGAATTCGAAGGATTGTGCGGCTTGATTGGTGCGAACGAAGTCGGTTTTTCCGTCATAAGGGATGAGGGGTAGGACGGCTTCAATGCGCTCTGCGATGGGTTGGCCGTCAATCGCGAGGATTTCGTCTCCGAATTGCAGACCGCTGTCTTCGTTCGTGAATTCAACAAGCGCGCGGTCTTCGATCAGCGTCCATTTTGCGGGCAGATAGACCGGGACAGTCTTGCGCCGTTCGGCCATATCTTCGGGCAGCTCGGCTTTTGTATGGTCACACCGAATCATGGCCAGCGCGCGATTAGAGGCGACATAGAACTCGCCTTTGGTCATGCCGTTTTGGGCTGTCGCCTCGTCAATGATGGACTGCCACGCCGCGTCGAGCGTGTCTTGATCGCTGTATCGCGTATAGCCCGGATGGATACGTTCATAGGCTTCGATGGCGAGGTTGACGTCTCGCTCGATTTGAGCAGGCGTCAGTTTGATATCTGCCGGTGGGATGTCCGCGCTGGCCGGGCCTGAAGCGATCAGGCTCGCAGCGATCAGCATTGAAGAGAAAATTTTCCGCATGGGGCGCTCCGCATCATCTTCTTTCAATACGCGCTATAGTTGCTTTTAGATGACTCCATAATCGCCATTAGAGCGCAGAAGCAGTGTTGTTCGCCACATTGCAAACACAGAGGCGCGCCATTCAACACTAGCCATTAACGAGAAGCCGCCATAACAGGGCGGTGATTTTAGTTTCTCTGTGAGTAAGAACGCGATGCGTCTGTCCAATTATTTTATTCCGGTGTCGAGGGATGTGCCCGCTGATGCGGTTGTCGTCAGCCACCAACTCATGCTGCGCGCGGGGATGATCCGCCAGAATGCGGCGGGGATTTATTCATGGTTGCCACTGGGCTTTCGGGTGCTGAAAAAGATTGAGCAGATCGTGCGCGAGGAAATGGACCGCGCCGGCGCGATTGAGATGCTGATGCCCACCCTGCAATCGGCTGATCTCTGGCAGGAAAGCGGGCGCTACGATGCGTACGGACCTGAAATGCTGCGCATCACGGATCGTCATGAGCGCGGGCTGCTTTACGGCCCGACCAATGAGGAGATGATCACCGACATCTTCCGCTCTTATGTGAAGAGCTACAAGGCGCTTCCGCTCAATCTGTATCATCAACAGTGGAAGTTTCGCGATGAAATCCGACCTCGCTTTGGCGTGATGCGCGGGCGTGAGTTCTACATGAAAGATGCCTATAGCTTTGATCTGGATGAGGCGGCGGCGCGCGTCTCATATCAGAAGATGTTTGCGGCCTACCTCAACACGTTTGCGCGGATGGGTATTACAGCCATCCCAATGCAGGCGGATCCCGGCCCGATTGGCGGCGATTTGAGCCATGAATTCCTGATCCTCGCCGATAGCGGGGAGAGTGCCGTGTTCTGTGACAAAGCGGTACTGGATGTCCCGGCACCGGGCGCGGATTTTGATTTTGGTGACGGCGCTGCGCTGGCTGAGGAAATGGATAAGCGCACGCGCTATTATGCGGCGACCGATGAAAAGCATGATGAGGCGGCGTGGGCACAGGTGCCTAAAGACCAGCAGGTCGAAGCACGCGGCATCGAGGTCGGCCATATCTTCTATTTCGGCACCAAATATTCAGACCCAATGGGCGCAGAGGTGCAGACGAAAGAGGGTGGCCTCACGACCATTCACGGTGGCTCATACGGGATTGGTGTCTCACGCTGTGTGGCTGCGATCATTGAGGCGAGCCATGATGAGAGTGGCATCATCTGGCCTGATGAAGTCGCGCCGTTTGGCGTGGGCATCGTCAACATGAAGTCGGACGCCGATGATGTATCTGCGGTGGCCGACGACGCTTATGAGAAGCTCGCCACAGCAGGCGAAGACCCCCTTCTTGATGACACCGCTGAGCGCGCTGGGCCGAAATTTGCACGCATGGAAGTCATCGGTCTGCCTTGGCAGATCACGGTCGGGCCGCGCGGCGTGAAATCCGGCACGGTTGAACTGAAACGGCGCTCAACCGCTGAGAAGCAGGACCTGTCGCTGGAAAGTGCTATAAACACGATTATGGGCGGATAGATGTCACGCGCAACGCCATTCGGAACCTTTGAGCGCACACTGGGCTGGCGCTATTTGCGAGCGAAACGCTCGCAGGGTGGTGTCAGCCTGATTTCGATTATTTCTTTTGTCGGGATCATGCTCGCAGTGACGGCTCTGATTGTGATCATGTCCGTGATGAGTGGGTTTCGTTCAACGCTGTTGAATGCCTTGTTAGGCGGGCAGGGGCATGTCTTTGTTTCGGTCTCCAATTTGGCCGAAAACGATGCTGACGATCTGGCACTACGCCTGAGCGAACTGGACGGCGTGCTGACGGTCTCGCCTCTGATTGAGGAGCAAGTCCTCGCCAGTAGCGAGTATGCCAAAACCGGGGCGGTCGTGCGCGGTGTTCGTGTCGATGATCTGGATACGCTGCCCTATCTTGAAGGCGGGGTAGAGGCAGCGCGTGCGGCTGGGTTTGGTGAGGGCAAGAATGGCGGCGATACCATCCTGATGGGGCGGTTTCTGGCGGCGGATTTAGGATTGACCACGGGCGATCGCGTAACCCTGATTGCGCCAGAGGGCGTGAAAGGCCCTATGGGTGTGCTGCCTCGCAATAAGAGCTACCGCATCGGGCTGATGTTCCAAACCGGAAGCGTCGAACTCGACAAGCTCTACATCCTGATGCCGATGGATCAGGCTCAGCTCTTTTTCAGCAAGCGTGACCGATACGAATTGCTCGATATGCGCGTTGAAGACCCTATGAAATCTGAAGAGACGGTTTCCGATGTCAATGAGGCGCTCGGCTTCCAATTCTATGTCGAGGACTGGAAACGCCAGCGCGCCGCTTATTTCAACGCGCTGAATGTCGAGCGTGGCATGATGCGCGTGATCATGCTGATCCTGATTACGATTACGGCGCTGAACATTATTACAGGCGTGGTCATGCTGGTGAAGAATAAGTCGCGCGATATTGCGATCCTGCGCACGATTGGCGCGTCGCGGGGATCGGTTATGCGCGTGTTTGTGATGGTCGGCGCGATCCTTGGCCTGACAGGGGCTCTGATTGGCCTGTTGCTGGGTGTGACGATCGTTCTCAACATCAACAATATAGAGAACGCACTGTTCGCCTGGTTTGGGATTCAGCTTTTCCCGCCGAGTGTTTACGGACTTGAGGGGCTTCCTGCTGAACTGAATTGGGGTGAGGCGATTTTCACAACGCTTTGGGCCATGAGCATGTCCGTGTTGGTCACGCTGTGGCCGGCTTGGTCAGCGGCGAAGATGGATCCTGTAGACGCGCTGAGGTTTGAATAATGAGCGCTGTTCTGGAACTGCGCGCGATTGTGCGCGAATATAAGTCCGCGGCTGGGGCGTTGCGCGTGCTGGATGGCGCGGATTTAGTGCTCAATCGTGGCGAACTGGTCGGACTGGTCGGGCCGTCGGGGTCTGGCAAGTCGACCCTGTTGCATACCGCGGGCCTATTGGAAAAAGCTGAGGGTGGCCAAGTCCTGCTGGAGGGCGAGGATTGCATGGCGCTGAATGAGGCGGGTCGCACGCGGATGCGGCGCCAAAAGCTCGGCTTTGTCTATCAGTTCCATCATCTGCTGCCTGAGTTTAATGCGCGTGATAATATTGCCATGCCGCTCATGGTAGGCGGCGTGTCGCGTCGCGTGGCGCGGGAGAAAGCCGAGACGCTGCTTGAAGAAATGGGACTCTCAGAGCGCGCGGGTCATCAGCCCGGACAAATGTCGGGTGGAGAGCAGCAACGGGTCGCCATTGCGAGGGCTTTGGCAAATGATCCGCGCCTTGTGATCGCAGATGAACCAACGGGAAATCTCGACCCGGCCACAACAGAACGCGTCTTTGCCAGCCTGATACGGATGGCACGCAGTGAGGGCGCAGCAGTGCTTGTGGCGACGCATAATATGGCGCTGACACAACACATGGACCGCGTTCTGACCCTGAAAGATGGGAAGCTCACAGAATTTTCTGAAAAAACTTAAAAGTTCTACTTTTGTTCTTTTTAGTAGTGTGCTACTGATACCTCATAGGTGGCTGGCGCACGCGGAGGGAATCGGTCTGCAATGCAGGTCGCGTTGATGGAGTGGTAAGCATGTCTGAGACCCCGTTCATTCACCTAGCGGTGCGCACCAGCTTTTCACTGTTGCAGAGCATGATCGGGACAAAAGACTTGACCGCATGGTGCGTTGAGCAGGGCATGCCTGCTGTCGCGGTAACAGACCATAATAATATGTTCGGTGCGCTAGAGCTGTCGGAGGCTTTGGCAGGTGTAGGCGTGCAGCCGATTATGGCGGTGTGCTTTGATGTGACTGACGGCGCGCATGATGAAACCATTACAAGGCTGTCGCTCTATGCCCAAAATGAGACGGGTTATCAGCGTCTCATGGCACTTGCCTCATTTGCCTATCTCGATGCTGAAGACGGCGTGCCGCGCATTCATAAGCGGTATTTGAGCGAGAAGACGGGCGGTCTGATCGTCCTGACAGGTGGGGCTGAAGGAGAGATTGCGCGCCACATTTTGCGGGGAAAGATGGATGCAGCGCGTGAAGCTTTGATGGCGCTGGCACAGGCATTTCCGGGACGGTGTTATGTTGAGATTACACGTCATGGAACTGCAGATGAAAAAGCATGTGAACCGGGTCTATTGGAGCTGGCTTACGAATTAGATTTACCGATTGTTGCGACCCATGATGCGCGGTTCATGAAGCCCGTTGATGCCAGTGCTCATGATGCGATGATGTGTATCGCGAACGGGGCTTATCTCGGACAGGATGACCGGCCTCAAGTCGCGCCGGGCCAGTATCTCAAGACCTCTGATGAGATGCGCGCTCTGTTCGCAGATTTGCCGGAAGCGATTGAGACGACGGTTGAAATTGCACAGCGCTGTGCTGTGCGATCGCTAAAGCGCGATCCGATTTTACCGAATTTCGGAGATGGCTCTCGATCCGAGTTGGAAGAGCTGGAGATACAGGCGAGGGACGGTCTCGAAGCCCGTCTGGCTGCAGCGCCAAAGCTCTATGCTGAGCGGGAGACCTATTTTGAGCGGCTCGATTACGAACTCGGCGTTATCGGGAAGATGGGTTTTCCGGGTTACTTCCTGATCGTTGCTGATTTTATTAAATGGGCGAAGGAGCAAGGCATTCCGGTGGGGCCGGGTCGTGGATCGGGGGCAGGCTCTCTCGTTGCCTGGGTGCTGACGATTACCGATCTGGACCCGTTACGGTTCGACTTACTGTTTGAGCGCTTTTTGAACCCTGACCGTGTCTCTATGCCGGACTTTGATATTGATTTCTGTCAGGAGCGCCGCGGTGAGGTCATCCGCTATGTGCGCGACAAGTATGGCGCGGAATCCGTTGCGATGATCATCACGTTCGGCACGCTGCAAGCGAAAGCGGTCGTGCGCGATGTCGGCCGCGTGATGCAGATGCCTTACGGGCAGGTGGATCGGCTGGCGAAACTCATCCCGTTCAATCCGGCCAAGCCGCCGAAACTGTCCGATGCGATTTTGGACGAGCCGAAATTTGATGAGGAGAAGGACAAAGACCCGCGCGTTGGCCAGCTTTTGGATAAGGCGCTGGCACTTGAGGGCATGTACCGGAATGCCGGGACGCACGCGGCGGGAGTCGTTATCGGGGATCGTCCGCTGACGGAATTGGTGCCGCTTTATAATGACCCTCGTGGAGACCTGCCCGCCACGCAATACAATATGAAATGGGCAGAGTTGGCTGGGCTGGTAAAATTCGACTTTCTCGGCCTGAAAACGCTCACCGTGATTGACCGTGCTTTGAAGTTCATTCGGCGCGACGGTCACGATGTCGGCCCTGAATGGGAAAGTCTTGATGATCAGGCGACCTATGACCTGATGGCTTCTGGTGAAACGCTCGGCGTGTTCCAACTCGAGGGACAAGGCATGCGCGACACGTTGCGTAAGGTCCGCCCGGCCAGCCTTGAAGATGTCATTGCGATCATTTCGCTCTATCGACCGGGTCCGATGGATAATATCCCTGTCTATGCCGCCGGTAAGGATGATCCGAAGACCATTCGCTATCAGCATCCTGATCTCGAGCCGATCCTTGAAGCGACCTATGGCGTGCCGGTCTACCAAGAGCAGGTGATGCGGATGGCGCAGGAAATTGCCGGCTATTCGCTCGGCGAAGCTGATCTCTTGCGTCGTGCCATGGGTAAGAAAAAACTCGAAGAAATGGTCGCGCAGCGCGAGCGGTTCCTGAATGGCGCGAAGGATCTTAAAGGGATTGATGCCCCGCTCGCGAATGAGATTTTCGACACGATGGAGAAGTTTGCGGGCTACGGCTTTAACAAGTCTCATGCGGCGGCCTATGCCCTGATCGGATATCATACGGCCTATCTGAAATGCCATTTCCCTGTCGCATTTCTGGCGGCTTCAATGAGTTTGGATCTGCACAATACAGACAAGTTGGCGGCCTTCTTCCAAGAGGCCAAGCGGTTGAAAATTCCGGTTATTGCGCCGGATGTGAATGCGTCGACAGCTGATTTCGAT
>JBCBCO010000069.1:0-11007 GCA_038630445.1 Pseudomonadota bacterium
GGTAGATTTGTCCTGCAGCAAAGTGATACATTATAACTTTAAGTGCCATCGCGACCGATGCTTAAAACTATAATGCATATCTGGAATGCATTTATGCAACAATCCAAGTCACTGGATGAATAAGATCGCGCTATAAATCTAAGCTGACTTAACCGCGGCGCTGGTGCAACGACTCATTATACGTAATGTAAACACAGCTGGACAAACGCCTGTGACACTTCAATTCAGTGCGATAAGGAGTCAGGATGTCTTTTGATCAAAGAACTTTTCGCGACGCGTTGTCTACATTCGTGACAGGCGTGACTGTGGTAACCACCTGCTCTGAAACAGGCGATTTTGCCGGAATAACCGCGAACTCCTTCAACTCCGTATCGCTCGATCCACCCTTAATCTTATGGTCACTTGGGCGAGATTCCGGAAGCTTCTCTACTTTCGAAGCCGCGACCCATTTTGCTGTGCATATATTAAGTGACGCGCAAACAGATCTGTCACAACGGTTTGCGGCAGTCGGAGTGGACAAGTTCGCTGGACTTCAAACCAAGATGAATGTCGACGGTGTCCCCCTAATCGATGATTGTATAGCACGATTTGAGTGTTCAGTATTCGAACGCGTGCCAGCAGGTGATCACATTATTTATATAGGCCAAGTCGAGCGGCTTAGCTTTGATGGAACACGGAGCCCCCTCGTTTATCACGATGGGAAATACGCGCGCATAGAAGGCGAAAAGAGCATCGCTTAAAAAGTGTAAACGTCGACGAACGAATTCTCAGTCTTGATTAGCGGGATGTCAGGTTTTCTCTGGCATAGACGAATGTGAGGTCGAAAAGACCCACCTACTGCAATGACAGTCCCCTAATTGGAGAATAGAATGAGCTTCCGTAAATCCCTTCTCGCTGGTGCCGTGATGGCTGCCAGCACAGCAGCTGTATCCCTGCCTGCCTCTGCCTCTGTAATTGACCGTCCGCACTTCAAAGTGCTGGGTCTCGTCATCGTTTGGTCTGGCGACGGTTCAGGTGGTGCGATTGCAAATGACTTCGTGATCGGTTCAACTGACCTCATCGGTGGTGCCGCACAAGACGGCACGACCGTCCTGACTGGGTCTCTCGACCTGACAACTGATGCAACTGTTGATGCCTCAACTGTTGGTGACGTGCTTGATCTCACTGTTGGCGCTGCCTCACCAATCTCGATTGATGAGACAACAACATCTTTGACTGCGTTCGATCCATCTGTCGCGACACTGGACGGTGAAGCTCTGACTTATGAGTCTAGCTTCTACGTCGCGTCTAACACTGCGTTCAACATCAACGCTATTGCGACTGAAACAACTCAGTCTGGTGACTTCACAATGGCTGATGTTGATTACGACCTTGATGTTACTGTAACCGACACAGACGATGGCCTGACGTTCGGTACGAACGCACAGGACCCACAGGGAACGTTCAATGCTGTCGCCGACTTCTCAGCACTGGACGGCTCTACTGACGTCTACGAAGGCGGTCGCCGTACAGCTGAAAGCGCTGGTTCTATCGTAGACCAGTCTGTCCGCTTTGATGCCACATACGCTCTGAACAGCGAAACAGCTTACGACCTGTCACAAGGTGCTGGTGAGCTTGAAGCTGAGGTTGTTTACACGGTTTATGTCCCATAAGCCTAGACGACAGCTAGTCATGAAAGCCCTCGGTTTAGACCGGGGGCTTTTTGCATTCTGCGATTAGGCTATCCAGTTTCATCACGAGGTCTGTTACGCAATGCGCATGAAGGCTCTCCTACGCAGCCCCTTTGTAACCTCTCTTCTCGGATGGCTCATCTGGGCGTACATGGCCCTGTGCAATCGCACGATGCGTTGGAGCGTGCGGGGGGATGAGCAAGCCCTCCAACTCTGGCTGAAATACCCCAACATTATTATCGCATGCTGGCATTCAACCATTCTTCTGATGCCAGCAGGCTGGAACCGTATCATTCGCAAGTGGCCGCAGCAGAAAACGCGCTCAGCCATGATGATCTCTCTATCCAAGGATGGCGAGCCTGTTGCGAAAGCGATCAATCATATGGGCCTGGAGGCTGTGCGCGGCTCGTCAGTCAACAAAAAGAAAAACAAAGATAAAGGCGGCATGCGCGCCCTCGCTGAAGCCCTCAAAATCCTGAAGAATAAAGGGGGCATCTGTGTAACCCCGGATGGTCCACGTGGCCCCGCTGAGGTAGCTCAGGCTGGGCCAATTATCATGGCACAGCGCACAGAGGCACCGCTTTTGCCCTATATTGTGATTTCGACTCCGGCCAAACGCCTCAAGACTTGGGACGGATTCAGGATCCCCCTGCCCTTTTCCCGCGGTACAATTGTTTTCGGCCAACCTGTCATTCCATCCGACACTCAGGATCGTGACAGCCTCCAGGCTGCGCTTCAAAAAAATCTCGATGATGCACTTCAAACCGCAGAAGACTTGCTGAAAAAAAAGGACCGCCGGTAAAGGCGGTCAAGGTCAAGCAAGAAGGACGTCGGTGGGTCACCCGGAAAGTCCGAACTCCCCTCCGACAGGTATGGTTATATCTGAACCAATATGAACGAGGCCGGAGGTCAAACCTGTTTTTTCATTCATATTCTTGTCCCCTAAACGGGTGTTTCTGAACAGTTATTCAGTAAATTCCTCTGCGCGCGTAAAAATCGCCTCCAAAGACCGTAGATTCATCCCGTTTTTGAGATAGTTCGCAGGGGTTAGGTTAACGGCCTTGATCAGGGCCCGCTCGATTCGGGTATTGCCGTCTTCATCGGGGACCAGATCAAAATCTAGAATATTGATGCATCCTGTATCCTGCTCGAATGCTGCACTCGATCCAAGCGGTGCCCCGATTGACCAAGCTAGGATCATTCGATTGACAACTTCATGCGCAACGACCAAAGCGGCCGACCATCCCGGCCGGGATAGCAAACCTTTCAACCCGTCTTCAATTCGCGCCATGGCATCAGAAAATTTCTCACCGCCCTCAAGAAAAGTTGCACCCGGCTGCCCCGCTTGTTCAAACTGAAAGGTCATCGTCGCGGCCAGATGCTCCGGTGATTTGAAATCAATATACTGGCCGGACTTCAATTCCTTGAACCGCTCTTCCTGCTCGAGTTCAGGGGTTTCCAGACCATGCTGCGCTAAAACAACCTCTGCGGTTTCCTTAGTCCGCGCCAATCCGGTGTGGAAGGCGACATCAAGCTGCACATCCGACAGCGCGATACCCGCCGCCCGCGCTTCCTCGCGCCCCTCATCGGTTAGGTAGGCCTGACTCGGGTCTTGGGTCTCACGGACAAGCTTGGATGTATAATCCACAAAGCCGTGCCGCATCAGATAGATGCGACGCCGCCCTGTTGTGCCCGGTAAAGCGCCCACTAGGCGATACCCCAATCGGCCAGCACTTCCCGGCTGTGTTCACCAATGCCTGCAGGCTTGCCCTGTATAGCGCCGGGTGTCTTGGAAAAGCGAGGGGCGGGCCCTGGTTGAACAACTCCGTCAATCGTCTCAAATGTACCGCGGTCTGTATTGTGCTTATACTCAGGCGCTTCGGCCATTGAGAGGACGGGCGCAAAGCAAATGTCTGTGCCCTCCATAATCTCGCACCACTCGTCGCGTGTTTTGGTTTTAATGACGGCCATCAGCTTGGCTTTCAGATCAGGCCATTTAGAGCGGTCCATCTGAGCTTGGAAGTCGGGGTCAGTCAGGCCCGCTTTTTCAACGAGAAGTGCGTAAAATTGAGGCTCGATCGATCCGATTGAAACCCATTTCCCATCTGAGCACTCATATGTATCATAGAAGTGTGCACCACCATCCAGCAGATTGGCCTCGCGCTCATCCGTCCACATGCCCATGGCCCGCATGCCGTAGAACATCGTTGCCAACGAAGCCGCTCCGTCAGACATCGCACAGTCGACAACCTGACCTTCACCCCCGTTTTTCACGTTCAGAATTCCCGCGAGCAGACCCATCGCAAGATAGAGAGCGCCGCCGCCATAATCACCGATCAAATTTAGAGGCGGCCGTGGACGACCATCCTTATCTCCCATGGCATGAAGTGCGCCTGTGATCGCGATATAGTTGAGATCGTGGCCCGCAGAATGCGACAGCGCCCCATGCTGCCCCCAACCTGTCATTCGCCCGTAAACAAGCTTTGGATTACGCGCCAGAACGGTATCAGGTCCCAAGCCATTGCGTTCCATCACGCCGGGCCGAAAGCCTTCGATCAGGCCATCAGCCTTCTCTAGGAGTTTCAGGGCCGTTTCGCGGTCAACGTCATCTTTGAGGTTCAATGCAATGGAGCGACGACCGCGGCTCATGACATCTGCAGCATTTCCTGGGCGCTCTTTTCCCGCCCGATCGATCCGCACGACATCGGCGCCCAGATCGCTTAACAACATCCCGCAGAAAGGTCCGGGACCGATCCCTGCAAACTCAATAACTTTTACATCGGAAAGCGGTCCTGTTGCCATGATAATCTCCCGTAAGTCGTGCCCGGATCGAGCCGATTTTTTTAATAAGTCAACCAGACTTTAAGACTCACAGGCGCAAAGAAAAGACTTAACCTTACGTCGCTTGGATAAGTCTCATGAGTGTTCAGTCGCTTCATTTCGCTGCCCCGACAATCGAAGTCGTTTCTGAAAGCCCCCGTCTGGAGATGTTGCAGGCACGGCTAAAACAAGCAGGCTTACGACCGGTTCGAGCCGCTGTCGATATTGATCCAGCGCTTGCCACTCCGATCCTCATCGACTTGGCCGTTGTCAACGCTCATGATCAACACGTCATTATCTCGGCCTGCAAACGCCATGGTAGTCGTCCCATTATCATGCTCGGTGAAGGCCAACAGCGTGATCGTGATTTTATTCGTCTGATGTCACCAGAACAAATTTCAAGTCTTTCAGCACGCTTAGACCTCCGACAGCGCCAAATCACACAGAACCGCGAGGCAGAGCTCCGACATGAGACGATTGAACGTCTAACAAATGTTCCAGCCAACGCATCCATCGCGACGACGGCCCAAGCGATTTATTACGGACCACAAAGTCCTCGCTTTGTATCGCTTCGAAATCAACTCGCAGATGAAGGCATTACCCTGCGTGGTGCCCTGACGCCGCATACGCTCACTGCGGCTTGCGACGCGCAAGAGATCCATGCGATTTTGATCAATGCCTCTTACGAAGATGACGCTTTCAGGCGCGCCCTGAGTGACATCGAAAGTACATCCATATCAAAAGGGATCGCGAAAATTATTCTCGCGACGCCAAGTCAGGACATCTACTTTGCGAAATCCGCTGACTACGTCATCGATATTGATACGACAGACGATATAGCGGCTCATATCTATAAAACGGCTCGCAACCGCGCTGTTCAGACGCCTGCGAATCCTATGATAAAGGATAGCGCGACGGGCCTGTATAGTAAGGCGTTTCTTGAGGCCCATCTGGGCGTACAACTTAGATCTGCTGACCAGACGGGGCAGCCGCTCACTATGATTGGTATCGAACTGAATAATCACTTACGCGGCACAAAGTCGACGGCAGAGCGCATTTTGGCTGAGCTGCGCGCGACCGATCTCGCCGCTCGGTATTCAGCGCGTCACATTGTCGTGTCTCTCCCAGCCACGGCCTACGGCGGCGCGATTCAAATTGCACGTCGGCTACAGACAGAATGCGAGGTGATCTCTGATATAACTGTCCTAGAACGGCGTCAGTTTCATACGCCTCAATCTCTTCTGGCAGGTTTGCTCGGGCGCTCGGACATTGCTGCCACAAGGCGGGCTTAGGCGTAGGACAGAGCTCCCTCCAATTCCCCCAACAAGCCTTTGACCGTTCTGACTCGCGTCTGAGGATCAGCGGGAAGTCCCAAGACGACCAGTTTACTATCAGGCCGCAATTTCATTTTTCCGGGCCGCGAGCGAACAAGCGCCATGAGCTTCATCGGATCAACGACAGTATCGTCTCTGAACGTCATGACTAGGCCTTTGGGGCCAGCATCCAGCTTAGCCATGCCTAAAGCTTTACACCGCACCTTGACCTCAGTGACGTGAAGAAGCTGTTTCGTTTCATCCGGTAACGGCCCAAATCGATCAATCAGCTCTGCCGCGAAGGCCTCACGCTCTTGCTCAGTCGCCAATTCTGATAAACGACGATAAAGCCCCAGGCGTACGCCGAGATCTTCGACATAGTGCTCGGGAATCAATACAGATACGCCAAGATTGATCTGCGGCGACCAATCATCGGCCACTTCCTCAGCATCATTGGCTCCGCTCTGCAGCGCGTTGACGGCATCTTCCAGCATCTGCTGGTAGAGTTCCACGCCGACCTCGCGCACATGCCCGGACTGCTGATCGCCTAGCAAGTTACCTCCACCGCGCATATCCAGATCGTGACTGGCGAGTTGAAAACCAGCACCAAGACTATCCAGCGATTGCAAGACACGAAGTCTTCGCTCAGCAGCGGGAGAAATCACCCTATCCGCCGGAGTCGTAAGATACGCATAAGCCCGCAGTTTCGACCGCCCAACGCGCCCCCGCAACTGATAAAGCTGCGCCAAGCCAAATCGATCAGCCTTATGAATGACGAGCGTATTTGCTCGCGGAATATCCAATCCGCTTTCAACAATCGTGGTTGAGAGGAGCACGTCATACTCGCCCTCATAAAACGCGGTCATCAGGTCTTCGAGCTCACCCGCTGGCATCTGACCATGCGCCACGCAGAAACTGACCTCAGGCACATTATTCTTCAGAAAGTTTTCAAGATAATCGAGATCTGAAATCCGTGGTGCCACATAATAGCTTTGCCCACCCCGATACTTCTCGCGCAGAAGCGCCTCCCTGATCGTGACCGTATCGAATTCCGTAACATAAGTCCGCACCGCTAGACGGTCGACAGGTGGGGTCGCAATGATTGAAAGGTCGCGGATGCCTGTCAGCGCCATCTGTAATGTGCGCGGGATCGGTGTCGCAGACAGGGTCAGCACGTGCACGTCTGCTTTCAGCTCTTTCAGCCGCTCTTTGTGTTTCACCCCAAAGCGCTGCTCCTCATCCACGATCAATAGACCGAGCCGCTTGAAGTCGACATTCTTCGCCAGTAGCGCATGCGTTCCAACGACGACGTCAACGGTTCCTGCCGTCATCCCGGACTTTGTCTCGTTCGCCTCTTTCGCAGAGACAAAGCGTGAGAGTGGCTTCACGCTCAGCGGCCAACCGGAGAACCGCTCGAGAAATGTCTGATAGTGCTGCCGCGCAAGCAGCGTCGTGGGGGCAATCACGGCGACCTGCATGCCCTGCATCGCCGTCACAAACGCTGCTCTGAGAGCCACTTCCGTCTTGCCAAAGCCGACATCGCCGCAGATCAAACGATCCATTGGCCGCCCACTCGACAGATCGCCAAGCACATCTTCAATTGCATTGAGCTGATCATCGGTCTCTTCATATGGAAAACGCGCCGCGAACTCCTCGTATAAACCATCGCCTGTCACCAGCTTTTCAGCCCGCTTCATCTCGCGCGCCGCCGCAATCGCCATCAGTTCAGCGGCCATTTCGAGGATTTTCTTCTTGGCTTTAGCCTTTCGCGTCTGCCAGCCCACCCCACCGAGATGATCAATCGCGCTTTCAGCATCCTCACTGCCATAGCGTGAGATCAGATCGATGTTCTCAACCGGAAGGAAGACTTTGTCTCCCTTGGCGTATTCCAGTTGCAGACAGTCATGCGCCGCGCCCGCAAGCTCCAGCGTCTTCAGGCCCACATACTGACCAACGCCGTGGTCGATGTGAACGACCAAATCGCCCGGGTTCAGACTAGCAGCTTCCGCGATAAAATTCGCGGCTTTCCGCTTCTTGCGCGGCGCAGCGAGGCGATCGCCCAGAATATCCGGCTCGGCGATGATGGCCAAATCTGCAGTTTCAAACCCGCTTTCCAGCGGCAGTTCAGCGATAACGACATCTTTTCCGGCGGTCGCTTTAAGCGAATAAACACGCTCGACACCGGCTAAACCGTGATCTTCCAAAACACCCTCAAGGCGCGACGCTGAGCCATCGGTCCACGCCGCAAAGATCACGCGCTTTCCTGCTTCATTTAGCGTCTTTGCATGGCCCGCGGCGGCTTCAAAGATGTTCACATCCGGCTGTGCGCGTTCAGGCGCAAAATCACGGCCTGACGAGCCGCCCAAGTCTATCCCGCCATCCCCAGCTGAACCAGTAAACCGCGCCACACCGCGCGATATCAGCCCGGCCTCCAGGTCTCGGTCGCTCAAATACAAATGCTCCGGCGATAACACTTTCGCCGCCCTGCTTTCCCCCGCCGCCTCCAACCGCGCTTCATAATAGTCGCCTGCTTGCGCGAGCCGTTCACTCGCCGCCTCAGCCGCTAAAGCGCCCATCCCGATCATGGCATCCGGACCGACATAGTCAAAGAGCGTATCGAGCCGCGCATGAAACAGCGGTAACCAGCCCTCAACCCCGCCGCGACGGATCTCAGCGCGCGCCGCTTCATACATCGGATCACCCGCAGGCGCACCGAGCTCAGCCAAGTATCGCTCGCGAAACAGCGCCAGTGTCTCTTCGTTGAAAAGAATCTCCGATACCGGCGCGAGCGCGACGCGGTTCAGTGTCCGCGTGGACAGCTGCGTCTCCGGATCAAACGCTTTGATTGTCTCGACCTCGTCGCCGAACAAATCGAGGCGGACCGGCTCATCGCCCGTCGGCGGATAAATATCGACCTTGCCGCCACGGATCGAATATTCGCCCTTTTCAGACACAGTCGACGTCCGCACATAGCCATTCATTGATAAGTATGAGGTCAGCTCATCCTGAGAAATCCGCCCGCCCGTCTGCACAGACAGTGAAGACGCCCGCATCGTCTCCACAGGCGGCACCCGCTGCACCAATGACGTCGATGTCGTGATAACCAAGCAGGGATCAGCCCCATCAGAGCGCTGCGCCAATTGCGCAAGGCCCGCACACCGCGCTGCGGCCACGGCAGGCGACGGGCTCACCCTGTCATAAGGCAACACATCCCAACCAGGCAGGCGGATGACTTCCAACCCGGGCCGATAGAACTGCGCCAGTTTCAACACTGCTGCGGCAACCTTGTCATCACGTGCCACATAGAGCGCTGCTGAACCGCGCGCTTCCACTGCTTCGATCAAGCCCAGAACATCCACGCCAAATGGCGCGCCATGCACCGCGGCAGGCGATGACAATCGGGAAAGGATCTCAAATGCACTCATCGGGGCGTCCTGTCGCGGTTTTAAAGGAGAGTCAAAGCCAGCCGCTGATGTATCGCAAGGCGCTCACAAGAAAAGCGACAAATGATACGACAGAACCTCTAGGATCCGAGAAACTGAAGATCGGATGACTCGTAAATGACGAAACCGTTCTTAGCCGGACGAAGCTTTTTCGCATCCCAGCATTGCTTCGCTTGCTCAAGGTTCAATTCAGGATGCCTGTCCCGCAAATCACGCAGATATTGCAGATAATTATTACAACTCGTGATCTCACGCCGAAACGCGGGGTCTTCTTTGCGCGCTTCAAGACAGTGCCATGCGTCAACAGCATCGTTCAGCGTCGCCCCTTCATTGGCCTTAACCCAATCCATGAAGTCGCTATGGCATACAAATGCAGCTCCAATCTCAGCTTTGAAAAAGCCTCGAACATTGGGGCCAAAAGAAACATTATCCGTGATTACGGTCTCAGGCGTCAGATGGGCTTTACCCCAGTTAAAACGGCTTTTCGTTTTTGCTTTCATCGGTTTCTGCAAAGGCTGCCCAGGATAGCGCAGCGCGAAAGCAACCCGCTCACGAAGTTCAACTTTCAAGCCCGACTCGGACAAACCAAGCGCCTCACAGGCGGCTTTCAACATTGAAACAGGCCAGTACCAACGCTCGAACTCGTCAACACTTAAGGCTGTCGAAAATTCGGGGCGCGTCTCGTCAGTCATACCTCAATATCACCATGGCCGCGAAGGGGGATCTTTAAACACTGGTAATCCCTCGCCAAACAAATCCTCTGTCGCATCATCATGCATCCAAGCGAGTGGCTCTGCTAGGAATCCGCTCTCTTCCCACTCAAAATAGCCAAGCGCCCCCGCCGCTGGTATTGGTTCGACGGGCTCCGGATCACGCAGAACGAGCCCCCGCATTGATGGATCAGAGCGCGACATCCAAAAGCTGTCCGTCTCGTCCGCGCTAACAATATCAACCACGTCTACCGTCCCGATAATCGCGCGCCGCACCAGCGACGCCGCAGGCGGCACGACGCTGCCAATCTCACCAAACCGATAGACCAGATAATGCCACTCTTTCTGCGTGAGCCCCACCGCCGCATGAATACAGATCCGCCCCGGCGCCATCCGCCCCGCCCGAACAGATCCGATAGATCGGTTCTCAATATCCTTACCACCGTGAATGATCGCCCACGCCGATGGCTGACGAACGCTTAGGGCTAGGTGGGGGAGGTTAGTGTGGTTCATGGATGTCCGAAGAGCCAGTCACGCGACCAACACTCATCACATGCGTATGGTTTGTTCTTGATCTCGCGAGGCAATACGGGACAAAGTCATGTAAAACATAGTCAGGGGCATTCGGAGGTAGCGTTTGCACGCCTGCTCCCGTCTCTACGATTGCTCGACTGGTTCCGCCCTGATGAACGAGGAAAATGGCAGCTGTATCCATGCTTTCATAAATGACACGCCCAGCAGGAACAACGTCAAACCGTTTAACTTCACCTGTCCTGCTATCGAGCATGCCGCCTTGGGTAATTTTTAAGCCGGTGTGTAGACTGCCAGCAAAAAAGAGCAGGAGATCGCACTCAAATCGCTCACACGCCGCCACTGCACCCTGCCCCATGCGAACATCACGCAATGTATTTTCTGCCTCAATGTATTCAGGCACCCAATCAGGGACGCTGCGATCGTCATCAGGATGATTAGCTAACCAAAAATCCACTGCCGAAACGTCAATCATAGCGCCCGATCGCTTTAGTGTACGAAGGGACAGCACCATATCCTG
>JBCBCO010000006.1:0-40914 GCA_038630445.1 Pseudomonadota bacterium
GGGCGCCCTGCGATGACGACCTGATCGTCAAGGCTAACCTGAACGCGATCCGGGGCTTCGATGCCATCATCAGAGACACGCCCTCCCCAGCCAACGTAAAATTCGCGGCTGGCTTTTGTGCCGGTCTCGCTTTCGATGATCAGTTCGTGAGCGCCCCAATCGAGGCCGGAGACGCTGACTTGAGCAGCACCGTCGCTGGCCTGCAAAGGGCCCTCATTGACTGTGCGAACGGTGCGCGAGCGCCGCCATTTCCACTGGCCGTTCTCGCGGTACCAGTCATAGTGGTAGTTAATTTCCAGCACTTTGAAGCGTAAGTCTGCATCGACACCGGAACCGTCAGCGCCGACTGAAGCGATGTCGAAGACCGCTGTCTCACCGCGGCCGATCCGACCCTCGAAAGCCGGCTTCGTACCTATGTAGAGATCATCAGGTCGATATGGGATGCGCACGCTTTCTGTGACGGCGCGTCCGCCCGGTTCCAGAACGCTGACAACTGCATTCACGCGAAGCGGACGGCCGGAGCCTTTACCGCGCTGACCGACATCGAGGCGCACAGTTGTCTTGCCCGCGCCATCGGTCGTGCGGTCTGTAATGTCGACGATTTGCTCACGGAAGGTCGCACTATGACTGCCCCATTGGTAGCCGTCATAGCCGTCGAATGGGGAGGGATCGACCTCAAGACGTGCTTGAGATTTTACCGTCAGCGCGGCGCCCGGCGCGCCGTAGAGAAAACGCGCGTCTACATCAACTTCGCGTGGGCGATCATTCAGCAAAATTAGCGCGTCTTCGGCAGTCAGCTCAACCGCGATTCGCTGTGGGACGAAATCTTCGACGGAATAAGACACAGTGCCGACTTGGCCTAGACCGTCGATCTCAACCACGCTGCGCCAAACACCACGCGCCGCAGATCGCGACAGAGGAATATCACGCTGAAGGCTGCCCGCATCGGAAACGAGGAAGCGTTCGCGAAGCGCTTCCATTCCATTTGGGCGATAAGTGATCAGGGTTCCCGCACGCTCGCCAACCGCGCGCCCGGCACGATCTCTGAACAAGGCAGTCAGGTGAACCGTTTCGCCCGGGCGGTAGATGCCTCTTTCGGTATAAAGATAGCTATCAACAGGACCGGGCGTTGCGCGTCCGCCTACATTGAGTTCTGACATATCGACGGAGGCCCGTGTCAGATCGAGTACGGCTGTGTCACCTTTCAACCCACGGGCCATGATGAGCTTCGGCGCCATATTTCCGGTTCCGGCCAGAAGCTCCGCATTGAATTGCACGCGCCCGTCAGTGCCGGTTTCACTTTGCGCCAGAACTTCATTATTGCGCGCGATCAGCTGGACCGGAGTATTAGTAAGCACACCGCCGTCTTGAAGAGAGCGAAGTGTGACGTCTAAACCTGATTGCCCGCGATAGGCCGTCAGCGCTAAATCCGTCAGCATAATCCAACGCTTGGCGGATGCAGCAGGTCCATCGTAGCGACCAAGTTCCTTGGTATCCTGAACCTCAATATAATAGGCACCGGGGTCTAGCGTCTCAATCACGTCGGGAAGCGGAAAGACTGTCGTGACCGGCGCATTTTTCAGGTTTTGGATGGCCATCGTGCCGGACCAGATTTCGCTGGAGACATCAGATGGATTTTCATCGCCATAGACATATGCGTAACGGCCTTCTGCGGCTTCGACGCCTCTATTGATGGATTTGAACGCGAGCGCACGGTCATTGACGCGCGAGACCGTGACGCGAACCTCATCGACATTGACGGTTTCGACAGGCAGCCCATCCGCGTCACCGCGCGGCAGGATAATGCCTGAGCCGCGAAACCCGACATAGGGTGGGCGGTCCTCAAAACTGATCTGGACATCTTCTTCACGATCCAGTTCGCGCCCGTCCTCGTCCGGTAAGCCTTCGCGAAGCGTTGCTGTATAAGAGGATGAAAACGATAGCCCGTTCAAACAAAGCTGCTCGCCGTTTACTTCATAGGCGGGCTCAGCCTCGCCTGAGAGTTCAACAAAGACAGAATAATCCGCATCAAGATCCAGCGGTGCTGAGAAGACGAGGCAGGCTTTTGGGAGATCGCCGCTCGTATCAGGGGCATAGCGGACGTATTCAAACGCAGATTCACCAGAACGCGCAGCCAAGCGCTGGCGTTCTCGCTCGCGTTGATCCGCCGCGACTTGGTCAGACCGGGAGCGTTCGACGACTTCGCCGACCCCTGTCTCTTCTGGTGGGGGTGGAATATCCTGCGTGTCATCATTGCCACCGCAGGCCGCGAGCGCGAGCACAAGCCCACCGATCAAGCTGCTGCGCACGTCAAGACCAAACCGCTTCATGATATCCTCCCTGATTCACATAAACTCTTACACCCACATCACATGCCGCGAACAGGGCCGGATTAAGACTTTTTAAAGATTTTCGCCGACTGGCCAGCGATGGGGAGTTAAGCTAGGTGCGCGAGATGATGAAGGTCGACACTCTTATATTGGGCGCAGGTGCGGCCGGGTTGTTCTGTGGGGCGAGAACGGCTGCGCGAGGGCGGTCTGTCCTTGTGCTCGACCATGCCAAGAAACCGGCCGGAAAAGTGAAAATCTCCGGTGGTGGCCGATGTAATTTCACGAATATACACACCGATCCCAACGCTTTTCTTTCGGAAAACCCTCATTTCGCGAAGTCAGCTTTAGCGCGCTACACGCCTTGGGATTTTTGCGACCTCATGACGAAGCATGGTCTGACATGGCATGAAAAGACGCTTGGCCAGCTCTTCTGCGATGCCAAGAGCCGTGCCGTTATCCAACTTCTCTTGGATGAGCTGAAGCAGGCAGGCGGCGAGCTGCGCCTTCAAACAGACATCGGTGAAGTACGTCACCATGATGGCTATTTTGAAACACTAACAAGCGAAGGGCCGATCAGGTCTGAGAGTCTAGTGATTGCGACGGGTGGCCTTTCTTTTCCGCGCATGGGCGCGACCGGCCTTGCTTATAAGATTGCCCGTCAGTTCGGGCATGCGATTGTGCCAACGCGCCCTGCCCTCGTCCCGCTGACTTTTACAGGGCAATTGCAGGAGAGTTTCGCAGGCATTTCGGGCGTCTCTATTCCAGTTGAAGCGCGCGCTGAGCGCGGCCCGTCCTTTGTTGAGAATGTCCTCTTCACCCATCGAGGATTATCAGGACCGGCTGTCCTGCAGATTTCTTCCTATTGGAAGGAGACCGAACCGGTTCGCCTGGACCTGTTGCCCGGCGCGGATGCTCACGAGTTGCTGGCGACCTTGCGTGGCGCGCAACCAAAAGCAACGCTCTCGCAGGCCTTGGCTTCGGTCTTTCCGGCCCGGTTCGCAACCATGATTGCGTCCCAACTTCCCTGTGGCGACAAGCGAATCGCTGAACTCTCTAGAAAAGACACAGACGACATCGCCCATACGCTAAAAGCCTGGCGCTTTACGCCGGTCGGAACAGAAGGCTGGCGCACCGCTGAGGTGACTGCAGGCGGGGTCCACACTGACGGCTTGTCGTCGCGCACGATGGAGAGCAAGCATCAGCCGGGCCTTTATTTCATTGGCGAATGCGTCGATGTAACGGGCTGGCTGGGCGGTTATAATTTTCAATGGGCATGGGCGAGCGCGGCTGCAGCAGCAGAGACAGCTTAAGCCAAAAACAAGCTACAAAATTTTTCTATAAGTGCGGTTTGAAAAATCGATTAGTGATATAGATAAAAGCTCAGTAAGCTACAAAAACAATAGAAAATATAAATGACAATCATTCGCAGGAGTCATCGATGGCAGAAGACCTAAAATGCCCCGTTATGCACGGCGGGAATACCGGGACCGGCAACAGCCCCACCAAATGGTGGCCGGAAGCCCTTAACCTCGATATATTGCGCCAGCATGGCGCGCCCACAAACCCAATGGGACCGGACTACAATCATCGTGAGGCGGTCAAATCCCTCGATTTTCAGGGTGTTTGGGACGATGTGAAAGCAGTCCTCACCGATAGTCAGTCTTGGTGGCCTGCGGATTGGGGCCACTATGGCGGCCTGATGATCCGCTTGTCTTGGCATGCTGCAGGTAGCTATCGCCTAGCGGACGGCCGCGGCGGTGCGGGAACCGGCAATATCCGTTTTGAACCGCTTAATTCCTGGCCGGACAATGCGAGCCTCGATAAAGCCTGCCGCCTGCTTTGGCCGGTCAAGAAGAAGTATGGCAACGCCCTAAGCTGGGCTGACCTGACGGCGCTCGCAGGCACGGTCGCCTATGCCGATATGGGCCTCAAAGTCTACGGCTTCGGATTCGGCCGCGAAGATGTCTACGCACCGGAGATCGATATCAACTGGGGCGCTGACCCTGAAATCCTCGCGCCAACGGACAACCGTGTTCAAAATATTACTGATGCCGACACAATGGATGCGGGCGTTGCCGCCTCTCACATGGGCCTGATCTATGTAAACCCAGAGGGCGTGAACGGTCAGCCGAACCCAGCCGAAACAGCAAAATATGTCCGCACGACCTTCGCCCGCATGGCGATGAATGATGAGGAAACAGCGGCGCTGACTGTTGGTGGCCACACTGTTGGCAAGGCCCACGGTGCAATGGCTGGCGACAAGATCGGGCGCGAGCCATCTGCTGGTCTGATGGAGCATGCAGGCTTCGGCTGGCATAATCCTGATGCAACAGGCAACGCAAACCAGCACTTCACCTCCGGCCTTGAAGGCGCCTGGACGCCAAACCCGACACAATGGGATGATGGCTATCTGAAAGTCCTCTTCGACTATGACTGGGAACTGACAAAGTCGCCAGCAGGCGCGTGGCAGTGGGAACCTGTCGACATTGCAGAAGAACACATGTTCCCGGATGCCACGGATCCAAGCGTAAAGCACAAGCCGATTATGACGGACGCGGACATGGCGATGAAAGTCGACCCGGTCTATAAAGAAATCTGTCAGAAATTCCGCGACGACCATGAGTATTTCTCGGACGTCTTTGCGCGCGCTTGGTTCAAGCTCACCCACCGCGATATGGGACCAAAGGTCAACTATATCGGGCCATTCGTTCCAGACGAAGACCTGATCTGGCAGGACCCTGTCCCGGCTGGCAACGCCAATTACGATATCGAAGCAGCTAAAGCGGATATCGAGGCGTCCGGATTGTCACAAACTGATATGATCACAACGGCTTGGGACAGTGCTCGCACCTTCCGTGGATCTGACAAGCGCGGCGGCGCAAATGGGGCGCGCATTCGCCTTGCACCCCAGAAAGATTGGGCCGGTAACGAGCCGGAGCGTCTGGATCGTGTCTTGAGTACACTGATGCCAATCGCTGAAAAGCATGGCGCGTCAGTCGCTGACATGATCGTTCTTGCTGGCACTGTCGGTTTGGAACAGGCCATTAAGGCAGGTGGTTACGCGGTCAGCGTGCCATTCTCGTCTGGCCGTGGCGACGCCTCTCAGGAAATGACCGAAGTCGACAGCTTCGCCTATCTTGAACCTCTCTCAGACGGTTTCCGGAACTGGCATAAGCCGGGCACGCAAGTGTCCCCTGAAGAAGCCCTTTTGGACCGCTCACAGCTGCTGGGCCTAAATGTTGCCGAAATGGTTGCCCTCGTCGGCGGCATGCGCGTCCTCGGCACCAATCATGGTGGAACAAAGGATGGTGTGTTCACCGATAATGTCGGCGCACTGTCGACGGACTTCTTCATCAATCTGACGGATATGGCCTATAGTTGGCATCCAGTTGACGACAATGCCTATGAGCTACGCGACCGTGACAGCGGTATGATCAAGTTCACCGCAACAAGCGCTGACTTGGTCTTCGGGTCTAACGCCGTCTTGCGCACATATGCTGAAATCTATGCACAGGACGACAATAAAGAGAAGTTCGTGAAAGACTTCGTTGCGGCATGGACGAAAGTCATGAATGCAGACCGCTTCGATCTGAAATAGTCTTAGTCAATTCAATGGTAGAAAGGCGGTGCGTTACGTGCCGCCTTTTTCATGCCCGCCTTACAGCGTCTTCAAAGCGTGGTAGTGTCCTGTCATGATCCTATTCCAACTCTTCGGATGGCTGTTTCTCGTTCTTGGCGCTATCGGCATTGTCTTGCCGGTCTGGCCGACGACAGGCTTCTGGATCCTGGCTGCGCTTTGCTTTGCGCGGTCCAGTCCGAAGACGCGCGACTGGATATACAATCGCCCAGGGGTCGGCCCTGTTGTAGAGGATTTCGTGGAGCATGGCAGACTGTCACGAAAAGCAAAGATCGGTGCGGTTGTCGGTATGACGATCGCGATGGGAATTTGCACGTATACGCTCTGGGGGCGTCCCATCATGCTTTATTCTGCCATCGGACTGATCGCAATTGGCATGATCGTGGTGACGACGCGACCTGAAGGCCGAGCTTAGACTTGATCATCAAGTCGTAAATTCGACGCCGATATCCTGTCGATTAAACCAGCGGACCTTTGCGGGAACTGTAATCCCATAGCGCGGAATACGCAGGTGCATTCCATCAACAAAGGTATCGCCATGCTCAAGTCGAATGCGTGCACCATGCGGTGACAGGTCAAGCGCGATCCCGCGCTTGATGCTACGCCCGGCATCTGATTTTGCCATCACATCGGCATAGATATTCCGGCGCCCTTCTGAACGACGATCTTCAATTTCTATGAGCTCGTCGGCAGGGGTTTGCGCCGTCTTCTTTGTTTTTCGGAATAGTCCAAACATGCTGTCTACCTCCAATCATGGGGGAGCTGAGCAAATTTCATACCGGAGGTGTTAACCGATCCGTTTGTGGAATTGTATGCCGATATCGGTCTTATCTTTCCAACGAACGACGCCGATCCCGCGAAAAGACTTCAAAAGCGCGCGAACTTTGACCATATCACCGGGCAATAACCCGTCTGAACTTACAAACCGCATCCGTGCACCATGCTCAGACATATCCATCAGGATACCACGTTTTTCTATGCCACTACGACTGATTAGGATGGCTTCAGCATAAGCAGACTGGCGATCCTCACGACGCGGCGCGAGTTCGTCCAACAAGCTTTCATCTGCTTGCTCTTCAGCTTTTTCAGCGCGTTTGAATAACCGGCTCAACATCTATAGCACCTTAATTAGGGTGCAAAATAGAATAACAGCCTTAATAAGTCGTCGACAGAAACGATGAAGTATTAGCTATCGTCAGCTACAGTTTTCGCGTCTTCACCCGCTATTCTATAAAAACAGCTTTTGCGGCCCGTGTGACAAGCTCCGCCTTTTTGTCGAACTTTCAATAGAACAGCATCCTGATCACAATCAATGCGGACTTCCGTCACCTCTTGGACGTGACCGGACGTTTCGCCCTTAATCCACAGTGAAGCGCGAGAGCGGCTCCAATATGTGGCGCGTCCGGTTTTCAGGGTGGCCGTCAGAGCCTCAGCATTCATCCAGGCCAGCATGAGCACTTCATCCGTTTCAGCATCCTGCGCGATCGCGGCGACTAGCCCGTCCGCATTGAATTTGGGTCGAAGCTCGGTCGTTTCGTCTTGCTGAGACTTATCTGAAAAGGGAGGTTCAAATGACATTTGAGGTCCTTAGCCGATCACGTTCATCTGGGCCAACCCCCAATTTGTCGAGGATCTCATCGGTATGTTGACCAAGCGACGGACCAGCGCTTTGAACTGTTCCGGGTGTCAGCGACAGTTTCGGCACGGGCGCTTGCATGGGCACGTCGACCCCCATCATGGGCGAGGCCACAGTCATAATCGCCCGCCTTGCCTTGATGTGAGCGTCCTCAAGAAGCTCTTTCGCGGTATTTACAGGCCCACACGGAACCGCATTCGCCTCGCAGGCCCGAAGAACCTCATTCATCGTGCGATAGCTGGTCCAGGCCGCGATCATCTCATCCAGCTCAGCTTGATTTTCACCGCGCGCATCATGGGTTGCGAAGCGCTCATCGCTCGCCCAATCCTTGCCCATCATCTTGGACAGACGTGCAAACAGCGTATCCTGATTAGCGCCGATTATGACCATGCCATCTGCGCAGGGATAAGCCCCGCTCGGCGCGACTTTCGGTAAGATTCCACCTGTGCGCCCGCGCGTGTGTCCACCCAGTGCATATTCAGGGATCAGGCTTTCCATGAAGGCCATGACGCTTTCATAGATTGCGGCATCGACGACCTGCCCTCGCCCACTCTTTTCGCGATGGAACAGAGCCATAACCGCGCCTAAAGCGGCAAAAGTGCCTGTCATCGTGTCGCCGAGGCTGACGCCTGCGCGTGCCGGTGGACGGTCCGGTTCTCCGATCAGGTGACGTAGACCAGCCTTTGCCTCCCCGACACTAGCATAGCCCGGCTTGTGACTTTCCGGACCTGTCTGGCCATATCCAGAAACGCGCACAATCACGAGCCGTGGATTAATTGCCATCAGGACGTCCGGGCCGAGCCCCCACTTTTCCAAAGTCCCCGGCCTGAAATTCTCAACCAGCACATCGGCGGTATCGACCAAACGCTTCAGGATCGATTGGCCTTCTGCGACCCGCAGGTTCAGAGTCACAGACAGCTTATTGCGGGCAATAATCGGCCAGAGCAGACCGTGCCCTTCATACTTCACCGCACCCCAATCACGCGCAGGGTCTGGACGATCCGGGGCCTCGACCTTGATGACCTCAGCGCCAAAATCACCAAGCAATTGGGCGCAGAATGGTCCAGCAATCAGCTGGCCAAGCTCAATAACGCGCAAGCCGGACAGCGGCGGTTGGGTAATCGGGTCTGTCATTCTTCAGGCATTTCGGGGAATATGTTTGAGAGGTCGATGGCTTTCAAGAACGTAACCTCCGTTCCTTCGACACTGAATATGGTGTCAGCTTGCCTACGCTCAGCTTCTGTTAAATCATGATTATAGGCAATGAATTCTTCGGCAAGATACGTGTTATCATACACGCTGAAGGCGTGCTCTCCTTCTATATTTTCAAGCTTTATTTTGCTTAACATTTGATCGCCCAGAAAATCTTTGGCCCACGGGTTCCAATCGTTGGGGTCGGTCATCGTGTAAGCAATGCCTTGTTCAAAACTAGCATGAAGGACAATTTGCAGGTTGTCTGGTGTACCGTCAGCAAAGACTAGGAAATCGCCATAAAAAGCATCAGCCTCAAAATGTGACAAACACCAAATTCCTTTTTGGGGCGAAAAAGACAACGTCTCAGGGAGTCCGATGCTGCTACGCAATACAGTGAACTCGAGCTCAATTCGAGCACATCCAGTGCTAACCGTAATGATAGGCAACTCACCATGCGGGTTTTCAACAACAATCGGGCCGTAGCTCACCTTTACGGAGTCGAGTGAGGCTAGATAAACTATCTGATTAGAGGACGTGTGATCCTGTGCGCAGGCCGGAGATAATCCGGCAAATAAGAATAAAATATATACCCAGCGCATAACTCTCCCCAATTGTGTCGGACCTACATTGGCGCTACCTCACTCCCATGACAAGACATATTGAAATCATAGAGGTCGGCCCGCGTGATGGTCTGCAAAATGATCCGGGTGATTTGACGACGGATCAGAAACTTGAGTTCATTAGTCGTCTCGAAGATGCGGGTGTAAAACGCATGGAATCCGGTTCCTTCGTCTCGCCGAAAGCCGTGCCAAAAATGGCGGACAGTACGCAGGTTTTCGCAGGCCTGAACCGCGTAAGCGAAACACGCCACATCGCCCTCGCGCTGAACGAAAAAGGCGTACGCCGTGCGATCGATGCCGCTGCCGACGAGGTCAATTTCGTGCTTGTCGCTGGTGAAGGCTTTGGCGAGAGAAATCAGCGGATGAGCCCACAGCAAAGTGCCGACATGCTCGCTCATTGCGCGCCGCTCGTGCATGAAGCGGAGATTCCCCTCTCCGCAACGATTTCAGTCGCGTTCGGCGATCCCTATTCCGGCGAAGTCGACCCGAAAGTCGTCGGCGATCTCGCCGCCCAAGCTCAACGCGCAGGTGCAGTCGAAATCGGCCTTGGCGACACAATCGGCGTTGCAACACCTTGGGATGTGCGCCGCGTGATCGAAGAAGTCCGCACGCAAGCGCCAGAAGCTGCTCTGCGCTTGCACTTCCACGATACGCGCGGCGCGGGCCTCGCCAATGTTGCCGCCGCTGTTGAGGCCGGTGTCGACATCATTGATGCCAGTTGCGGCGGGATCGGCGGTTGCCCGTTTGCCCCGGCCGCGACGGGCAATGTCGCGACCGAGGACGTCATCTACATGCTTGAACGCGCAGGCTTTGAGACAGGTCTGGACCTCGGCAAGCTGATTGAAACTGCGAAATGGCTGGAAACCGCGCTCGGCCATCCGGTGAGTTCATCACTTAGCCGAGCAGGCGGATTTCCGTAAGAATGAGCGGAAGGTCCAACACCGAAAAGATTCTACTAATTCTCGATCTTGATGAAACACTGATCCACGGGACTTACACTGAACTCGATAGACAAGCCGAGTTTATGGTCGGCGACATCCACGTCTATAAAAGGCCTTTTCTTCATGAGTTTCTGTCTGGCTGTGCTGAGTATTTCACGCTCGCAATCTGGTCATCGGCTTCTGATAATTACGTGCGGGAAATCGCTCGTGAGATTGCAATACAAGACACAGATTGGGCCTTTGTATGGGGAAGGAGTCGCGCCACTCTCCCAAGACGGGTTGACCCCAATACGGGTATGAGCACATTTTACAGCCCAGACAGCGTGTATGAAAAACCACTCTCCAAAGTCGCCCGGAAGGGATGGAAGCTAGAGCGGATACTCATCGTTGATGACACTCCCCAAAAAGCTCGCCGTAACTATGGTAACGCGATTTATCCAAAACCTTTCGAAGGCGACCTTTCTGACAACGAACTTCCAAAGCTTCTTGAGTATCTGAAGTCCCTGAAAGATTCAAAGAATGTCAGGCGCGTAGAGAAAAGGTTCTGGCGCTCAGAGCTTTGAAGGCTCTATAGATGTAGCTCACCAGTTTTCCTTAAATGGTCGCAAATCCAATTCCTGCGTCCATGCGGAGCGGTGCTGATTGTGCAGGAACCAAAAGGCATCTGCAATCGCGTCCGGGGCCAGTGAGCCATCTTCACCGAGCATCTCGAGATACTCGCCAAACCGGCTGCGCACCATGTCTCCATCGATCACGCCGTCCACCACGACGTGCGCGACATGAACCCCTTTCGGCCCGTACTCGCGTGCAAGCGACTGGGACAGCATGCGAAGTCCGGCTTTCATGGCTGCGAAATGTGCAAAGGCGGGTTTGCCGCGCATGGAGCCGGAGGCCCCTGTGAAAAGCAGGCTACCCATGCCCTGTGCAGAGAGGATCGGCATTGCGCGCTTTGCGACCAGAAATGCCCCAAAACAGCCGACACGCCAGAAGCTTTCAAATTGATCCGCTGTCAGGTCTTCAAACGGGATGATCGCATTGTTTCCGGCATTGTAGATAACGGAGGACAGCTCGCCTTTCGTCTTTGCGTGCGCGAAGAGAGCATCAAGATCAGCTTCAGACGTTACATCGGCACGAAAGCCTTCTGCTGATCCGCCTGAGGCGACGATATCCGCGGCGACAGCGTCGATTTTTTCCGATGTCCGGCCGACGGTGATGATGTGATGACCTTGTTTCGCAAAGCGCCGAGAAACCGCTGCGCCAACGCCGTCTTTCGCGCCGACACCGATAACGATAACGGTTCCGGTCATTACGCTGTCGCCTTTTGAGCGGCCGCAAGTTTCGCCTTATGCACGGCCAGCCATGCGGCCTCTTCACCCGGTTCTGGCAAGAGGTCACCGCCTTCCATCACCCAGCTCGCGGGTGTGTCGGTGGTCGTTACTAGAATCTGATTGATGGGGATTCCGGCATGAGTCGAAATCGAAGCCGCCATACGCTCGCGGATGTCCTGCTTTTGCTCTTCCGTTCGCCCGGAGCGAATTTGGCCAAACAAAAACGCGGTATGATCACCCAGCGGCTGATGAGCCGCCTCTTCGAAGAAAAAGGTATGCACAAAGGTCGGTGGAGCGCCCGTCACATCGCAGTGGATATCGGTGATATCTTGCGCAATCTTCGCTTTAGCGGCTTCGGGGATAGCCCCTGTCTTGGCGTTGCAACTGTAGAGTGGCATTCGAAACCTCCTTAGCTGACCGGGTCTGCGATTGCGGCGACAATTTCATCCAACGAGCATCCTGTATGCGACATCCAAATATCGCACACTTCTTTTAGCAGCGTCACACGACGCGCCTGCTCAACGGCTTGATCGGGTCGGATCGATAGGATTGAAGACGTTGAAGGTTCAGCCTTGGTAAAGCCGTTTCCGCGCCCGACGCTGATCCACTGGAACTCCGCCTCGCCCTCGAATTCCCTGTGGGTGAAAGCGTTCAAGTCCGCTTTTAAGCGGGCCTGTTTGTCGTCTGAAATCTGACCATCCTGAATGAAGCCGATACAGGGTACTTTTTTAGAACTCATACCTTGACGTATCAGCCTACCCCGAAAAAGACAAGCCTCTTTACTCTATTCAGCGTCGGCTTCAGCGATCTTCACTGGATCATACTTTTCAAACCAGCCCATGATGTTGTCTGTCTTTGCGATCAGGCGGCTGGGCCGTCCAGCAATGTAGTGCGGCGCGCCAGGGACACGGATCAGCGCGGTATCGACGCCTTTCATATGAAGCGCGGTATAGAATTGTTCCGCCTCCCATGTTGGCGTGCGCCAGTCTTCCTCTCCGACCATGACGAGCGTCGGCGTCGTCACATTGTCCATCAGCATGATTGGAGAGAATTTCAGGAAGGCATCCGGATCGCTCCAAGGGTCAGAGCGGATCCAGTGGCGGCGGACGAACTGGCCAATATCAGCAGCGAGCGCCATCGTCATCCAGTTGATCACCGGCTTGACAGACGCTGCGGCGGCGAAACGGTCTGTCTTGCCAACAATCCATGCGGTAAGGATACCACCGCCAGACCCGCCGGTAACGAAGAGGCGATCCTCGCTGACATAGTTTCGCGCGACGAGGTCATCGACCACGTCCATCAAGTCGTGATAGTCATCGCCGGGATAGGCCCGATCGATCAGTTGCGCGAAGTCTTCGCCATAGCCTGTCGAACCACGGGGATTGACATAGACGGTGACATAGCCTTCCGCTGCAAAGCGTTGAATTTCGCTGGCGAAGAGCGGGCCATACATGGCGAATGGTCCGCCGTGAATTTCCATAATCATTGGGAAGCTGCCATCAGCGACAAAGTCAGGCGGCAGCGCAACCCAAGCCTCGATCTCACGCCCATCGACCGAGGATTGGACCTTGAACTCCTCAACCTTCGCCATGTCTAGGTAGGGAAGAATATCCCCGTTCAGATCGGTGAGAATACTCGTATCACCACCGCTTGCCAGGGCGACTTCTGCCGGCCTGTCAGGAGACCCCTTAGTGAAGGCAAACTTCAGATCGCCACTTTGGGAGACACTGAAACTGCCAGCCCCGTAAGGCCGACCAATACTGGTGCCACCGACGTCATTGATCAGAAGTTGTGATCGTCCGCTTGTATAGAAACGGCTGACGCTGTCCATTCCGGAGTCTTCGTATTGAGCGAAGAGACTGCGGCTGTCGGCAGCCCATTTTATATCCGCGATAGAACGGTCAAAGTTGGCATTAATCTCGCGAACATTCGAGCCATCCGCGTCCATCGCATAGAGATTGGTCTGCTGATAGGACAGCACCTCATCATCATAGCCCAAGTAGGCGATTGTCCGTCCATCAGGAGAAACTGCCGGGCTGTGATCGGGTCCATCACGGGTTGTTAGGACCGTGCGCGACAGATCGCTGAGATTGACGCGGTAAATCTCGCTTTCGATTGGGTCCATATCGGCGTCCGGGACATCATTGCCAACAACCAGAAGCGCATCATTGCCGAGCCATTCTGGTGAGCCAAATCCATTCTCGCCCTCGGTTATCTGGCGGGGCGATCCACCCTCAGCCGAAATCGTGAAGACATGTGTTGCGCCTTCTTCAAGATAGCCTGCGCCATCAAATCGAAACTGGATATCATCAAACACGCGCACAGGCGCCGACCATTCCGCGCCTTCAGGGGCTGCAGGCGAACTCGCAAAACTCGGTGTCTCTCCGGAGACAAACATGGTGAAAGCAATCGTCTGCCCATCCGGTGACCAAGTCGCACTGCCCGGCCCCTCGAAGAACTGGCCAAGCGAAAGCGTGTCGCCGCTGTCCATATAGAGAACGCGCAGATCCGGTCGCCCATCTGTCGCTGTCGAATAGAGGAGGCGTGAGCCATCGGGGGACCAACGCGGGGCCCCTTTTGAAGCGCCCCCGACCAGAAGCGGACGATGGCTTTCGCTCTCAACATCTATGATCCACAAATCGCCGCGATCTGTGTCGGACTGGCGGTCCATTGAGCGGCGGACATAGGCGATTTTGCTGCCATCCGGCGAGATTTGCGGATCGCTGGCATACTCAATGTCGAAGACGCGCTCAGCCGTGAAGCGTTTGCTCTCGGTCTCGTCTTCCTGCGCCGTAGCTGTCAGCGCCAAGCAGGACGCGATCAGCCCTGTGATTACACCATATTTCATGACCATCGCCCTTCTTATGATTATCGTTGTGGCCGAACTAGCACGGCTTGAATTCGCCGGATAGGCGAAATTGGGCTGAATTTTAAACGTTCGGCCGCCAGTCATCCGGCGCCATTTCGAAGCCGGTAAATTCGAAGCCCGGCGCAACTATGCACGACACCAGCGTCCATGCGCCCACACTCTCTGCCGTCTGCCAATAATTGGCGGGCACAGTGACCTGCGGGGCCTGCTTCGCGCGCAAATCAGGGCCGAGACGGTGCATTTTCGCGCCCTTGCCATCGGGCGGTGACAGTGTGAGAGACAATGCTGCGCCAGCATGCCAAAGCCAATGCTCATCAGCATCGACACGGTGCCAAGCGGAGACCTCGTCCGCCTGCAAGAGAAAATAGATCGCTGTTGACGTTGAGCGTGCCTCATCGCTGTCAGACCGGAAAGTCTCGACATAATGTCCGCCTTCTGGGTGGGGCTTCATGCCAAGCATGCGAATGATCTCGTTCGCACCGAGATCGCCTGACCGTGCGAAATTCAAAACCGATCTTTCCGTCCACGGATTTCGGAGAAAGTCGCGACCGCATCACCCGGATGTCCCATTGCGGCCTGTAGCTCTGGCAGGTCGGCGCGCAGGAAAGGGTTTGTCTCCAACTCCCGGGCCAGCCCCATCGGAACCGTCGCCTCACCACGGGCACGCTTTTCATTGATCTCGGCCGCATAGGCCTGAAGTGCCGCATTCTCAGGCTCAATCGTGAGGGCGAATTTTGCATTCGACTGAGTGTACTCATGGGCGCAATAAAGCATCGTTTCGGGCAGAAAGGCCTTCACAGCCTTCATACTGTTCCACATCATCTCATAATCGCCCTCGAAAATCCGGCCACAGCCAAGTGCGAAGACGCTATCACCGACAAAGGCGACACCCTCGCCTGCAAAGTGAAACGCGACGTGTCCGATTGTATGACCAGGCGTATCAATCACTACGGCCGCCATCTCGCCCAGCATCAGCGTGTCGCCGTGGTCGACGGTACGATCAAGTCCAGAGATTTTATCCTTCTCCCCAATCGGTCCAACAATCTCGCAGCCCGTCGCCTCTTTGATCGGTAAGTTCCCGGCGGTATGATCGGGATGCCAATGCGTGTTCCAGATCGCTGTGATCGTCCATCCAAGCTTTTCGGCTTCTGCTAAATAGACCGCGCCATCGGGCGTATCGAGTGCCACGGTCTGACCGCTGTCTGGATCATGGATTAGAAAACCGTAATTGTCATTCAAACAAGGGAATTGATGTATCTTCAAAGGCATACCATCTTACTGACACGGATTTTACAGGACGGACAAGTGCCCGATGCGACAGCCCGCGTCAGATCTTGAAGCCTTTTATGTCACCCGATTGGGGATGCGGGCGGCTGACCGAATTGGTCAGCGCCTCACTGATTTATGGGGTTTGTGCAAAGGCCTCAGCGTGCTTGGCGTTGGCTTTCCACAGCCGATCCTGCCGCTTTGGTCTGGCAGTGCTCGTTGCGCAGTCGGTATTGTGACGGAAGAACAAGGCGTCACGACGGGTGCTTTTACAGGGCCCAAAGGCGGTAAGATTGCACCAGCGCTTGATTATCGCTTGCCGTTTGGGGACGGAGTCTTTGATCGGGTCGTCCTGCTGCACGCGCTGGAAGATTCAGAAAGCCCGCGCGCGACGCTTCGGGAAGCCTGGCGTGTTCTCTCACCGGAAGGACGAATCGTCGTTGCAACTGCGAATCGCAAATCGTTCTGGTCCTTGGCAGAGTCAAAAGCCTTCGGGCATGGGCGGCCATGGACACGTCGTCAACTTATGGCGCTGCTCAATGATGGGCTGTTTCAAGTGACGGCCAGCACAACGGCGGTCCATATGCCCCCTTTGAATTGGCCAATGATCACGGCCGCAAGTGAGAGCTGGGAGCGCGTTGGAGAGCTTGTTACACCAGGCCTTGGCGGTGTTGTTTTGGTCGAAGCCGTTAAACATATCTATGCAAATCCACACGGCAGCGCACCTGCAACAGCCAAGCACGCTGCGCCTGTAACCACGAAAAGTCCGGTTCTGCCCAGAAAAGAGGCAGAGCCCCGTTTGCCGAAAACCCCCCAAAATGGCCCGTTGACGAAATCAGCCGAGAGCGTATCGCTATACAGATAGACCTAGAATCGGAGCCGGGGAAATGAAATTAGTTGCAGCAATCTTCAAACCAAGTCGACTGGATGCCGTTATCGATGCCCTCGGGGACGTTGGTGTTTCAGGTCTGACGGTCTCAGAAGTCCGGGGATATGGACGCCAGCAGGGTAAGACGGAAGTCTATCGCGGCGCGGAATACGAGGTCAGGCTCCTGCCAAAAGTCAAAGTCGAGGTGGCTTGCGCAGCTGCCGACACTGATCGTGTCGTTGAAGCGATCACAAGCGCAGCCAATACCGGTACAATCGGCGACGGGAAGATCATGGTGATGGACCTGCAAAGCGTTGTCCGGATTCGCACAGGTGAACGTGACGAACAGGCCATCGGCGGCTAATTTCAACCCCCTCCGGATCGCACCCACGCTCTGGCATTGGCTCAACGCACGGCCTAACTGTCTCGCCAAGCGCGAGGTTGAAGATGTGGATCCCACCCGATTGGATGGTCTGGACATATGTCGGACTGCTGGTGTTGCTGACGGCATTTTCGTTTGCTTTGGCGCAACAAGAAGATCAGCTGGATGATATAAAACTGCCGGATCTTCTCGGATTAGGCGCGACCGTTCTATTACTGTACCATTGGTTCAATGATGTCGGCAGTCGATCGGCACTGGTTATCTTTCTGCTCCTTATCATTTACACGCTCAGCTCGGCGGACGCGATTGTACGGGGCATGCGAAGAGAAGACTTTGAAAGCGAGGAGGAACGTGAAGGCACATTGGTTTTTACCGTTGCGTTTACAGCCATTCTGTCTCTTCCGCTCTATTATCTCGGTACAGTGATGATGGCTGTGGGCTGACGCGCCCCCTTGATTTAGGCGCATACCTCCGCCACACACCTGTGGTTTTCTGAATGCACATTACGATTAGTCCTCTCAACCCATGGAGCCTATTATGGCGGGTCCGCAGCCCCTAGCAAACATCCTTGAGATCACCCCCTACAAGGGCGGCCAAAAGCTTGAGAATGCACACAAGCTCTCATCGAACGAGAACCCGCTAGGGTGCAGCCCCAAGGCTCGGGACGCTCTGATTGAAGCCTCTCAACATCTGGAGCTCTATCCAGACGGATCTGCTGCGGCTTTGCGTGGTGCCATCAGCGCAAAATATGGGATTGATGCCGACCGGATCATCTGCGGCTCAGGCAGCGATGAGATTTTCCAACTCCTCGCCCGCGCCTATCTTCGCCCAGGCGATAATATCGTTCAGTCACAGCACGGATTTCTTGTCTACCGGCTGGTTGCCCAGCAATCAGGTGCCGAAACACGCAGTGCGCCGGAACAGAATCTGACAGCAGACGTCGATGCCATGCTGGACCTGGTCGATGAGAACACAAAAATCGTGTTCCTCGCCAATCCCAATAATCCGACCGGCAGCTATATTCCCTATTCAGAGGTCAAGCGTCTGCATGAGGGCTTGCCGGAAAACGTCCTTCTGGTTCTCGATGGCGCATATGCCGAGTATGTCAAATTGAATGATTATGACAGCGGAATGGCGCTCGCCGGCGAGGCACCGAACGTTCTGGTGACGCGCACATTCTCCAAAATTCATGGCCTCGCTGCGCTTCGCCTCGGGTGGGCCTATGGGCCTGAGAGCGTTATCGATGCCCTGCACCGCACGCGCGGGCCCTTCAATGTAAACGCAGTCGCCCAAGCCGCCGGCATTGCAGCGATAGAAGATGATGCGTTTCAAGCCGCCTCAGTTGCACACAATGACAGCGAACTGGCGCGTGTTGGTGCAGCTATTGAAAAGCTAGGCTTCGAAGTCTTCCCGAGTGTTGGGAACTTCGTCCTGATCCGGTTCCCGGAAACCCCAGGCCGAACAAGTACGGACGCGGATGCGTTCCTGCGTGAACATGGTGTCGTTATCCGAAACGTTGCTGTTTATGGTCTGCCGGATTGTCTGCGCGCATCCATCGGCACGGTTCAGCAAAACAACGACATGCTCGCAGCGTTTGAGGCGTTTGCGAAAAGCTGATGAACGATCCCGTGTTCGATAAGCTTGCCATTATCGGCATTGGTCTATTGGGTTCATCGATTGCACACGCCGTGCAGGCTTATGGCGGGGCGAAGACCGTGGCTCTTTGGGATCAGGACGATTATGTACGGTTGCAGTCAGAACGTCTGGTTCCGGGCACGATCTCAAGAACATCCGCTAAGGCCGTCGCAGATGCAGATTGCGTGATCCTTTGTACCCCTGTCGGTGCGCTCGCGAGCGTTACACAGGACATTGCGTCAAACCTGAAGCCCGGCGCGATCCTGACAGACGTCGGCTCGGTTAAAGCCAAGGCGGCCGCAGATATGGCCGCAGCCTGTCCGGATCACGTTCACCTGATCCCCGGTCATCCGATTGCAGGCACCGAGAAATCGGGACCGGATGCTGGATTCGCTTCTCTCTTTCGGGATGCCTGGCACATTTTGACGCCCTCTTCCGATCGCACAGATGCGTATTCAGAGGCGGTTGAGACGCTTTCAAATTTCTGGGCCGGCCTTGGCGCGCGCGTTGAGGTGATGGACGCAGAGCGCCATGATCGTGTTCTCGCAATCACGTCCCACCTGCCCCACTTGATCGCCTACAATATTGTCTCGACTGCCTATGATATGGAAACCGTCGAACAGGGCGAAGTGGTTAAATATTCAGCCGGCGGTTTCCGCGACTTTACCCGTATTGCAGCGTCTGACCCAACGATGTGGCGCGATGTCTTTCTAACCAATAAAGATGCCGTACTGGAAACACTTGGACGCTTTTCAGAAGACCTCGCCGCCCTCCAGCGCGCGATTCGCTGGGGCGATGGGGAGACTCTGATGCGAGAGTTTGAGCGCGCGCGTGGCATTCGCAAGGCGATTATTGATGCCGGGCTCGATACATCAGAAGCTGATTTTGGACGCCGAAAACCTGAATAGCGGCCACGCTATTTGATACGAGTTCCCAAAGAAAAAACGGGCGACGCTCCCCTTTAAAACGCCGCCCGCCCTGTGTGCTTTTCAGCACGTTCACCGATCGGTGCGCACCCTACGGACGCGGCGCGCTCACGATCAGTCATGGACCCCAGCATGACGCAGCGCATCAGCCCCTGTCCTGTTATCCTGTCTACAAAACCCAACATGAATGAACTCAGTTTAATCTTGTTCAGTTTTGTTCATCTAACTGTTCATTTGGCAGTCATCTTCGCAGCGTTTATACTCATGGCATGAAAGCGCTTAGCCCGATTATAGCCTTGGTGTTCATCACCGCCTGCGCAACGACAGTGCCTTATGGCCCAGCGGATAGGGCGGGTGCCAAAGGATATTCTGAACAGGCGATTGAGAATAATCGTTTCCGGATCAGTTACAGAGATAATTCAATCGAAAGCGCACGATCAAACGCGCTTAGACGTGCGGCCGAGATTACGCTTCAAAACGGCGGTGACTGGTTTCAAGTCGTGAGTGCTTTCAACGATGACTTCGATACGCGTGGTGGCGGCGGGACATCGGTCTCTGTTGGCGGCTCTAGCGGATCTCGCGGGCGCTCAAGCGTCGGCGTTGGTGTTGGGATCAGCCTACCCCTCGGCGGCGGAAATTCAGGCCCGGTGACGCACGTCCTGGAAGTGATCACAGGCAATGGTGAGACGCCGGATGACGCGGACATTTACGATGCCCGATCCGTGCTGAACAATCTTGGCGGACAGCCTTAAAGGCCGAGTTTCTCTCGCAGGATTTTATTTACGGCCTGAGGGTTAGCTTTGCCGCCGGAGGCTTTCATCACCTGACCGACAAACCAGCCGATGGTTTTCGGCTTCTCTTTGACGGCCTCCGCCTGCTCGGGGTTCGCCGCGATGACGTCATCGACGATGGCTTCGATCGCGCCCGTATCCGTGACCTGCTTCAGGCCGTGTTTTTCGACAATGTCGCCGGGGTTACCTTCCCCGTCGATCATTCTTGCGAAGACGTCTTTGGCGATCTTTCCAGAAATGACATCGCTGGAGATCAGATCGATCAGTTCGCTGAGTTGAACCGCAGAGACAGGCGATGCTGCAAGCTCAAGATCCGCTTTGTTCAAATAGCCAAACAGTTCCTGCGTGACCCAGTTTGCAGCCAGTTTCGCATCGCGTCCTTTGGCAACAGTCTCGTAGAATTCCGCGCTTTCCGCATCTGCCGTTAGAACTCCGGCATCATAACGAGAGAGACCATAATCAGCCTCAAACCGCGCTCGCTTCTGATCCGGTAGCTCCGGCAGGTTCAGCTTGATTCCCTCAATGAACGCATCGTCCAGTACGAGCGGCAACAGGTCTGGATCGGGGAAATATCGGTAGTCATGCGCGTCTTCCTTGGAGCGCATAGACCGCGTTTCGCCTTTATCGGGATCGTACAGACGGGTCTCTTGATCAACACTGCCGCCGCCCTCAATGATCTCAATTTGGCGACGCGCTTCGTATTCAATCGCGGCCTGAATGAAGCGGAAGGAGTTCATATTCTTGATCTCGCATCGCGTGCCGAGATGGCTGAAGTCATCGCTCTCGCGGAAGGCCTCGTAGGCTCCGGGCTTACACACAGAGACGTTCACATCCGCACGGAGATTGCCCTTCTCCATGTCTCCGTCACAGGTCCCCAACGCAACGACGATAGACTTAAGCTTCTTCACATAAGCGGCCGCTTCCAGTGGTGAGCGAATATCAGGCTTGGAGACAATTTCCATCAGGGCCACGCCCGAGCGGTTGAGATCAACATACGTCTCGGTCGGGCTCATATCATGGATAGACTTGCCCGCATCCTGCTCAAGGTGGAGACGCTCAATCCGTACCGGGAACGTGTAAGCGGCGTCGCCATGGGCGGGTTCGACGTCCACATCAATCACGCCCTCACCAACGATTGGCATCGCGAACTGACTGATCTGATAGCCCTGCGGCAGGTCGGGGTAGAAATAGTTCTTCCGATCAAATCGTGAGACTTTATGAATTTCAGCGTTCAGACCGAGGCCGGTACGAACGGCTTGCTCAACACAGAATTCATTGATCACAGGCAGCATGCCCGGCATCGCGGCATCCACGAGCGAGACATTGCTGTTCGGCTCCGCGCCATACTGCGTTGATGCACCGGAAAAGAGCTTTGCCTTTGAGGCAACCTGAGCGTGAATCTCAAGGCCGAGAACGATTTCCCAGTCTCCGGTCTCTCCAGCGAGGGTATAGGTCGGGCGGTCAGTCATAGCGCACTCTCACGTCTTCTCATCGCAACGCTAAAGCACAGTTTTGAAGGAGCGACCAGATTGCGAAGCGGCCAAATGCAGAGCGATTAAGCAGCGGCCTCTTTTGCACGCAATTTTGCAGCGCGTTCGGCTTCTTTGCGGACCTTATCGCGAAGCTTCTGCCAGCTTTTCCGCCCGACATAGAGTTTCTCAAACTCACCATGATTATAGACGGCAAAACTCGGCCACACGATCTTGTTTCGACCAGCTGTTGCCTCACGAAACACATCATCATGACGACCGTAACCGCCATTGAACGGACTTCCGCTCAGGGTTGCGAGTTCCAGCGTTGCCGTCTTGGACGCAGGATCACGATTCCACATTTGCAGATCCGTTGCCTTCCAGACCTTACAGGCCCCACAATTCGGCGAGCCGAGATAGACGATGCGGTAATCAGCTGGCGGCGGCGGGTTGAGATATTGAAAAAGCGAAAGCCCACCGACAAAAAGCGCAGCAATAAGGACAAATAGAATGTGTTGCTTCATGAACAGAGTTTACGCTTAAGGCCTTAAGCGGAGAGCAAACAAATCTATGAAATTTCAGGAATTATCATCTTCGTTTGGCTCGGCCTGACGGGCTTTGGCCGCTTCAAACCGTCTGCGTCGCTCTGCCATGCGATGGTTGATAGCGTGATTGCCTTTCCAGAATATCCGGTTCGGCAAACCGGGCTTTGTTTTGTCCGCACCACTTGCGCGCCGATAGAAAAACCGTTCCAATAAGACGCCGCCACGAAGAGCGACGTACAGCCCGAACACCAGCGCCAAGACAAGCGCATGACGCCGCCCGGGCGCAAACAAGTTGCCTCCATTGACCGCATTCAGAACGAAGATAAGTGTCATCGCGCAAAGAAAGACGACAAGAGCTATCAAAAAAGTCCGGCTGCGACGGGTCAATCTTCAAGCTCGCTTTCTTTGCGTGCAGCCTTCACCCGACGACGCCGCGCCTCAAGCCGGTCATATACGCCGGAACGATCTGTGCTGCGGATAAAGGTCCACGGCAAAACCATGAGGAATGTTCCCAAAAGCAGACGACCCCAAGGGAAGGCTGCGAGCTCCCAGTAATATGCATCTGGATTCAAAAAACGAGGAGCGAGGCTTAAGACCAAGATGAGCGCCCCAAGCGCGACAAAAGCCCATCTCCATCGTCCAATGAATTTTGCCATTGGCTTCGTCTACCACCATTTCTCCGGCTTCGCCACAAAGCCCGCCGCGTCTTCGATCGCGCCCGCAACCTGAAAACAGGTCGCCTCGTCAAGCGCTTTGCCAATGACCTGTAGACCAAGAGGCAGCCCGCCGTCATCGACGCCGGCGGGAACGGAAATGCCCGGAAGCCCCGCCAGATTCGCAGTCACGGTGAAAATATCATTCAGATACATCTGAACCGGATCATCCGACTTGTCGCCATAGGCAAAGGCGGCGCTCGGACAGGTCGGTGTCAGAAGCGCATCGACGTCTGCAAACACGGTTTCAAAGTCCTGCAGGATACGCGTGCGGACTTTCTGTGCGCGCAAATAATAAGCGTCATAATAGCCGCTGGACAGCACGTAGGTCCCGATCATCAAGCGACGCTGCACTTCTGCACCGAACCCGCCTGCTCGTGTGCCCTCATAGGTTCCAGTCAGATCATCGCCGGACACACGAGCGCCATAGCGCATGCCGTCATAGCGCGCCAGGTTTGAAGAGGCCTCAGCAGGTGCAACGATGTAGTACGCTGGCAAAGCGTATTTCGTATGCGGCAGGGACACTTCTACAATCTCCGCGCCTTGCACTTTCAGCCAATCAATCCCCTGCTGCCAAAGCGTTTCAATTGCCTCCGGCATGCCATCGACGCGATATTCTTTCGGGATACCGATCTTCATGCCTTTGACGCCCTTGCGCACATCTGCGCGCCAATTCGGCGTTTCAATAGGGAGAGAGGTTGAGTCTTTCGTATCATGAGAACACATGACTTGCGTGAGCAGAGCCGCGTCCTCAACTGTTTGTGCAATTGGCCCAGCCTGATCTAGCGAGCTTGCAAATGCGACCATACCGTATCGGCTGGCGCGCCCGTAAGTTGGCTTGATGCCGACTGTGCCCGTAAATGCCGCCGGCTGGCGAATGGAGCCACCTGTATCAGAGGCTGTCGCCGCCAAGCACAATCTGGCAGCAACCGCCGTCGCAGAGCCACCCGAAGACCCGCCCGCGGTCAGCGTCGTATTGCTGCCCGCACGTCGCCATGGATTTGACGGTGGGCCAAATCGCGACGTCTCATTCGAACTGCCCATCGCGAACTCATCCATATTGAGCTTGCCGAGCATCACAGCACCCGCATCCCATAGATTCTGCGTGACTGTGCTCTCATAAGTCGGGGTAAATTCACCCAAAATTTCCGAACACGCCGTCGTGCGCACACCCTTGGTGCAGTAGAGATCTTTAATCCCCAATGGCGCACCATCGAGCAGACCGGCCTCACCTTTCGCTCGGCGCGCATCAGACGCATCCGCCATGTCCAGCGCCTTCTCGGGCGTCTTCACCACATAGGCATTCAGCGTATCATTGGATGCCTCAATCGTATCCACAAAGGCCTGCGTGATCTCACGCGCTGAAAAAGTCTTATTTTCAAGGCCATCCAGAGCCTCAGTCAGGGTCAGGGCGGTTAGGTCGCTCATCGGATCGTCCTGCTAGTTCTTATAAGCGCCTTGTTAGGCTCCGCACGGTTCAAAACGCAAGCCAAAATGGCGGCACAAATGGCGCTCACGGGAAGTTCATTCGAAATCGCGCCTACCTGTGGTATCTTCTTATGCAAAGGAGCTCTGCCAATGTTTAAGCCCGTTCTTGCCGCAACCCTCTTCACCCTAGCCGCCTGTGCGACGGCGTCCTCGCCTGAGAACGAAGCAAAACGACTGGAACGGGAGGCTGAGCTGACCTTTGCAAATGATATCCGGCGCGGGGAGGAAGTGGACAAAATCTGTTTCGCTTCACAGATCGACGGTTTCACGAACACCACAGATAGAGCCGTTGTCGTTCGTGAGGGGAATGATGAGTTTCTGATCACAACCCGCAGCCGCTGCGACAATCTCGATTTCGCCAACTCTCTTGCTATAAAAAGTTCTCTATCGTGCCTGAGGCGCGGCGATCGGATTGCCGGGAATCAGAGCGTCTTTGGAGGCAACTATGGTGGTCCACCATCAGTCAGATGTTTCGTAGACAAAATTTACAAATGGGACCGCGATGCTGAGAGCGTTGAGATATCAGACGCGCCTGAAGAAGACGCCTAAATTCTATTCCACAGATCGCGGAACGACGAAAAATCCTTCATCAGACTTTGGTGCGTTTGATAGCACGTCACCCTGCTTATCACCGTCTGAGACTTCGTCCGTGCGCATGGGCAGCGTCGCCGCGACAACTGAGGTCATCGGCTCGACGCCGTCAACATCCACTTCATTCAGCTGTTCAATCCAACCCATAATACCGGTCAGTTCAGCCGCCAAAGGCTCCAGCCGTTCTTCCGGCACGGCGATCCGTGAAAGCCGGGCAACTTTGCGAACATCATCCTTGGTCACGCTCATGAGTGCTGTCTCCATTTGACGTCGTCACGAATAGGCGCGAGTGAGAGCGCGATCAACCCCGCAGCTCAGAGTGGAGCCTCCTCTGCCCCAGATTGACCTCTTCGATCTTCACAAGCGCGGCCCGCTTCTGGGCCTTGATCCCGGAGCCAAAACGCTCGGTATCGCGGCGTGTGACGCGATGCGGCTGATCGCAAGTCCGGTCGAGACAATCCCGCGTGGCAAGAAACTCGCGCCCGCGCTGAAGCGATTTTACGACATCTATGACGAATACAAAGCTGTCGGCGTCGTAATCGGCCTACCCCTGAACATGGACGGCAGTGCGGGTCCGCGCACGCAAGCCGCCAAAGCGCTGGCTTTCAATATTTCTCAACTGCGCGATATCCCGATGGCGTGGCAGGATGAGCGCATGACCAGTGCGCAAGCTGAGCGCGTGATGCTGGACGCCGACCTGTCCCGTGCGCGCCGTGCCGAGCTGATCGATGCATCCGCGGCTGCGATCATTTTGCAAACAGCCATAGACCGTCTTGCAAATGCGGGTTGAAGGTAAGAGACTAGAATGACTATTCAATCGGCCACGCAAGCTCAAGAAATAGCAGAGAGATACATACAGGATGGAGCAACCCAGACTGACTGGAGATTTGAATTCGTTGAAGTGAGTAAGCGTCCAGATAAAGTATTTTGGGCAGTGATTTTTGATGTTTATTCGCCAGAGAACACTCTGGTTGATGGGCCAGTCGTTATTCTCGTTCGCAAGCGTGATGGCTTAGCAATCAGTTTACAAGATGCGTTTGAGCAAAATCTGATCGACGAATAGAACCATAAATATGAGCAAACCTCTCCGCATCGCCTTTATGGGAAGTCCGGACTTTTCCGTGCCGGTCCTCGCCGCCCTCGTTGAAGCAGGCCACCATGTCGTTTGTGTCTATTCCCAGCCCCCCCGCCCTGCTGGACGTGGCAAGAAACTTCGTCCTACACCCGTCCACCAGTGGGCAGAAGACGCGGGAATAGAGGTTAGAACTCCGAAATCCCTAAAGAAAGAGCCTGAACAGGCAGCGTTTTCCGCCCTCAATCTCGATGCGGCGGTTGTCGTGGCCTACGGCTTGATCCTGCCGCAAGCCATCCTCGATGCCCCACGCCTCGGCTGCATGAATATGCACGCTTCCCTGCTCCCGCGTTGGCGCGGTGCGGCACCGATCCATCGCGCGATCATGGCTGGCGATGCAGAAACCGGTGTGCAAGCGATGATGATGGAGGCCGGTCTTGATACCGGCCCTGTTCTGGCCACATCCAAAACCGCCATAAAAGACACCGACACAACAGGCGACGTGCATGACCGTCTTGCGGAGCTCGCAGCCGACCTTGCTGTCACAGCAATCCAAGGTTTGGCAGATGGAAGCCTCAAACCCATTGCGCAGCCAGAAGACGGCATCACCTACGCGCATAAAGTCGGCGCGGAGGATCAACGCGTCGACTGGACGAAATCAGCGCGCGAAGTCGATTGCCAAATCCGTGGCTTGTCTCCCTTCCCCGGCGCATACTTTTTCTATCAGCCAGAAGGCGAGCCGGACGCCCTTCGCATCAAAGCCCTGCTGTCGAAATGCGAGGACGGAGTTCCAGATGCAGCTCCGGGCACCGCGTTGGATGACAGTCTTCTGATCCAGTGCGGCGACGGCAAAGCAGTTCGCCTACTGCGGGCTCAAAAGCCGGGATCAAAGGCTATGGATGCTGACGATCTGTTGCGTGGTCTTCCTGTTTCCAAAGGCGCGGCACTCACATGAGCCAGCGCTATAAACTCACCATTGAATATGACGGACGCGATTATTTCGGCTGGCAGCGTCAGGATGATTTCCCAACGATACAGGAAGCGCTCGAAAGTGCTGCGGCAAAACTCGACGGCGCGCCCGTCCTCGTCCAAGGCGCAGGCCGCACGGATCGCGGGGTCCACGCCACAGGCCAAGTCGCCCACATGGATCTGACAAAGCCACGCCCGATCAACAAGATTGCGGACGCGATGAATTTCCATCTTCGCCCCAATCGGATTGCCGTCCTGAAAGCCGAAGAGGTTGAGCCCGATTTCAATGCTCGCTTCGATGCCAAATATCGACGCTACAGATACATTATCATCAACCGACGCGCCGATTTGGCGCTGGATCGCGGGCAAGCGTGGCGCGTGCCGTCAAAGCTCGATCACAAGGCGATGCACAGCGCCGCCCAGCACCTGATCGGAGAGCATGATTTTTCCACGTTTCGCGATGCTGAGTGCCAAGCGAAAAGCCCTGTGCGCAGTCTCGATAAAATCGAAGTCGCACGCTACGGTGAGGGTGTCGAAATCACCGTCGGCGCGATCAGTTTCCTGCACCGCCAAGTCCGGTCTATCGTCGGGAGCCTCGTCGAGGTAGGGCGCGGCGTGCAGCCAGAGCCATGGATCAAGACAATCCTTGACGCACGCGACCGAAAGGCTTGCGGCCCTGTCGCCCCACCCGATGGATTATTCCTAGAAAGCGTCGATTATGACTAGCGTGGCGCGCGTTTCGCCAAAATCCGCTGCAGCGTCCGGCGGTGCATATTCAACCTCCGCGCCGTCTCACTGACATTATGATTGCAGAGCTCATAAACACGCTGGATGTGTTCCCAGCGCACCCGGTCGGCTGACATTGGATTCTCTGGCGGCTCAGGCATGCCCTCGCCTTTGTTGACGAGTGCGCGAACGATGTCTTCAACATCAGCAGGCTTAGCAAGGTAATCTACCGCACCGGCTTTTACTGCGGCCACCGCCGTCGCGATCGCGCCATATCCGGTCAGGATAACCGCGCGGGCTTCAGGACGATAGCGATGTAGGACTTCAACCACATCTAAACCGGATCCGTCTTCCAGACGTAGATCAAAAACGCCGTAAGCAGGCGGATTCAAGCGCGCAATATCACGCGCTTCAGAGGCTTTTGACACAGAGGAGACAATAAAACCGCGCTGGGTCAGCGCGCGCGATAAACGTTGTAGAAAAGGCCCATCATCATCAAGGACCAGACACGTCCGGTCTTCAACACCTTCGAGCGCTTCGTGCATTTTAACTGTGACAGGTCCATCCATGACGCTCTCCTTAGATTTTCAGAAGTAGGGGGTCTTCGTTGATTTCCAATGTCTCCAAGGCAGAGCGCGGCCATATGACCTGCACAATTGCACCTTGGCTCGGCGCGATACGGTTACGCGTCGCGATGCGGCCACCGGAACGCTCGATCAGAGTTTTTGCTATAAAAAAGCCAAGGCCCATATCGCCACCGCCCATATTCTCTTCAGTTCGCTCTGAAACATAAGGTTCGCCCAGTTTCGGCATCACCTCTGGCGCAAAGCCCGGTCCATCGTCGCGGATGAGAACTGTATACTGCGCATCCGTCCAGCTCGCGACGACTCGCACCTCAGTCTCTGCAAAGCTCACTGCATTCTCAATAAAAGCCCCGAGAGCATGAAGGATTTCAGGACTGCGGCGGATTGTGGGAACTTTCTCCTCACCGGCTTCTCCAGGCTCATACGTCACACGCACGTCGACGCCGAGTCCTTTATGTGGGGCAGCTGCCTCTTCGACCATTGCGCTCAGCGGCATTTGCGCATGCACGATGTCACTGGCCTCACGCGCTTCGCCAAGCTTGCGGAGGATGACCCGGCAACGATCTGCTTGATCTGCAATCAAAGCGATATCTTCCCTTTGCTCGCTCTCCTCCGGAAGCATTGCCAGCAACTCGCGCGACACAAGATGTATCGTTGCCAAAGGCGTACCCAGTTCATGCGCGGTCATAGCAGACATTGCCCCGAGCGCGGATAAACGCTGCTCGCGCGCCATCACCACGCTTGCCGCATCCAAAGCCTGAACCATGCGCGCTTCGTCCTCGTTCACACGTAGGGCTGACAGCGCGAAGAACACAATGCCGATGAACAAGGCAGCAAAATGCCCGGCTTCAAACAGAGGCGGGAAAGCGATTTGCTCCCCTTCACGCCAAGGCAAATCAAGCGAGATCAGAGGCATTACGGCAGCTCCGACGATCGCTAAGCCAGCTATAATCGCCGTATCCCGCGTACGCAGAGATGAAGCTGCAATCGTCACAGGCGCTATCAGGAAAAGTAAGAACGGATTAGACAGCCCGCCCGTCAGCGTAATGAGCAACGCCAGTTGCACGACATCAAAAGCGTGCTGGAACAGGGACTCCCAATTCTCCAACAATCGCGGCGCGGGTGATACAAATGATAGAAAGACATTCAGCCAAGCACTCGCTGCGATTACGGTTAGGCACATACCCAGCGGCAGACTGAACCCCAGTCCGAAATACACAAACAAAACGGCCAATGTCTGTCCACCAACGGCCATCCAGCGCAAAGTCATGATCGTCGCTAACCGAGTGCGCCCGCGTGCAGCGTTTACCGTAGACAGCCCTTCCGGCAAAAGGCTGAACAGGGCTGGATCCTGATAAGGGGAATTGGCAGTTGTCTCAGCCAGATTAAGCTCCGTAATGCGGCACTGCGCCGCCTCTTCTCTTCAACACGACCATGCACATATAGGTCTTATGAAAAGCATAAATCTCTTCGCGGCAGGAGCAAGCGCTCTAGCCTTAGTCGCATGTGGAAATACCTCTCCGGAACCAACAGCTGGTGGCGCAAGCGCCGGGTGCTCGACACGGGCTTATGCTGAAATCGGAGGTCCGTTTGAGCTGACCTCTATGTCGGGCGAAACGGTTACAGAGGCAGACTTTAAAGGAAAACCGGCACTCGTATTCTTCGGATTCACTTATTGCCCAGACATCTGTCCCGGCACGCTGGTCAAAATCAAAAACGCCTATGACCGACTTCCAAAAGGCGTAGATGCTCCGCAAACAGTTTTTATCTCAGTCGATCCAGAGCGCGATACACCGGAGGTGCTGAGCCGTTATCTCTCTCTGGATGCATTTCCGGATAATGTTGTTGGCTTAACAGGTACGCCAGAGCAGGTACGCGCTGTCGCGGATGAATTCATCGCGGACTACAGCCGGATCGAACAGCCTGACAGCCTTGCTGATTATACAATGGACCATACCTCACTCAGCTATCTGATGGACGAGAATTGGGAGCTCAAAACCTTTTTCTCTGACGCCAATACAGGCCCAGATGAGATGGCAGTCTGTATCGCAGAGCATGTCAGCTAGAACCGGGGATTGCGGTTACTATGAAAGTCTAAGCTTTTCATTCTGATTGGTTTCCCCTATGTTGCGGCGCAGCATAGGAAGGCTTTTTAAGAATGCTTTACACGCTGGTCGAGATGAATCGCGCAGCTATGGCACCCATGCGTGTCGCTGCAAAAGGCGCAAAAGCGTTTCTTGAAGCGCCGATGAACCCGATGCGCGAAACAACATTCGGCCGATCCATGCTCGCCGCCGGCAGTGTCTTTGAACGTGCAACGCGTTATTATGGCAAGCCAGAATGGCAAATCCCAACGACTGAGATCAAAGGTAAGACGCTAAATGTGGCCCCCACTGTTAGCTGGTCGAGCCCATGGTGCAATCTGATCCACTTTCAGACCGAAGGAGCACCCACCGGGCGTCCGCGGCTCTTGATTTGCGCGCCGCTGTCCGGTCATTTCGCGACCCTGCTGCGCGGTACAGTCGAAGCGTTCCTTCCAACTCACGAAGTTTACATCACCGACTGGACGGACGCGAAAATGGCTCCGGTCTGGCTAGGTCGTTTTGATCTAGACGACTATATAGACCATGTCCGCTTGGCGCTGCAACATATTGGCGGCGGCGCGCATGTTGTGGCGGTCTGTCAGCCCGGCCCTCCCGTCTTAGCCGCCATCTCTATGATGGCCGAGGACAAGGATCCCGCTCTGCCCGCGACCATGACTTATATGGGTAGCCCGATTGATGCGCGGAAATCCCCGACAGTCCCCAATCTGCTTGCTGAAGAGCGCTCTTTCGACTGGTTTCGCGACAAAATGATTTACACTGTGCCGGCCCCGTGGCCCGGCATGATGCGCCGCGTTTATCCGGGCTTTGTACAGCTCACCTCATTCATGCACATGAATTGGGATCGCCATGTCGATGCCCAAAGTCAATTCTTCGATCATCTTGTGGAAGGTGATGAAGACAGCGCTGAAAAGCATCGTGCTTTCTATGATGAGTATCTGGCGGTTCTCGACCTAACACAGGAATTTTACCTTCAGACTATTCGCCGCGTTTTCCGCGAACATCGCCTCGCGCGGGGTATCTTCCGCTATCGTGGCGAACGGCTGGTCAATCCAGCAGCCATCAAAACTGTGGGCTTAATGACGGTTGAAGGCGAAAAGGACGACATTTCCGGCATCGGACAAACCCAGGCCGCACACGATCTCTGCACAGACATCCCGTCCAAGATGCAGCAAGACTATATCCAACCGGGCGTCGGTCATTATGGCGTCTTCAACGGTCGCCGCTTCCGCAAAGAAATCGTGCCACGCATTAACGCCTTTCAGGATAAAGTTGCGGGGCTTTAAAGTCGCAAACTCGCAAGAATGTCCCTTGGAATATCTGTCTTAAGAGAAACTTCCGTCACATTATCTCGCGTTCTTGTCAGTCCTCTTTTTATACGATTGTCTGCGAAAGCCTCCCAACTCGCTTGCGCAGGCACATAGATCCAGTCTCCGCGCCGAGCCGCCCGTCGCATTGCACTCCCGGTATTGATCGGTGCAAGATCAATTTGTGCTGAAAAGGCATCATAAAAAAGGCGACTGTCCAACTGCAGGGAGACATGATCGCCGCGATTGCTCAGGCTACGTGCAAATGCCTCACCTTTCTGTTTCGGCCAGAAAAAGAGCCGGTCATCAAGCTGGGCCGACCAAGTTTCGAGGCTATGACCATCGAGGAAGTTTGAGGCTTGGTTTCGACCTGCAACGAGCCAAGCTTGGCTATTCAAACGCGCAGAAACTTGTTCACTCCTCAGTTTGAGAGCTTCGGTTCGCAGGAGGAGTGTCTTAGTCGGAACGGAACAGATCGCCGCAATCTTTACAGGCCTGATGAGGCCATTTGCCTCTATGCTCGGAATATTTTCGGCGAGTGTCACATGGATCAGGTGATCACCAACGCGTCTAGCAAATTCCTGCGCTTCCAATCTGTCTACTCCCCAACCACCCGCACATCGGCTTCGATGACCAGCGTTTTTTCCTCGCCGCCAGCATCAAAGGTCAGCGTGATATCAACGGTTTCGCCGCCGACGACATCCTCACCGACATCGAACATCATGAAGTGATCTCCACCACGCTTCAGCTCCAGCGTGCCGCCATCGGCAATCTCAAAGCTATCCACCTTGCGCATCCGCATGCGGTCATCAACCATCGCCATCGTGTGCAGCTCCATTGTGCCGAACGCGTCAGACTGCGCACTCAGCAGCGTCACATCTCCGCCAGCGACCGACAGGCTGACCCCGCCCATTGTCATGTCCCGCCCGCCAATCGGCTCCATGACGAAGGCATCAGTATACGACAGTATAACACCACTTTCAGAAGCGGCGGGCGTTGGTGCATCTGTCGGGCTACAGGCCGCGGCGAGGGCAATTAGAGCGGCTGAGGCTAGAAGACGGGTCATAAAAAAGCTCCTATTTGGTACGCATTTAGAGCCTACATCCCCGGTCTTCCATGCGTTATTCTGCCGTCATGAGCCCGAGATCTTCTTTTTCTTCTTCACGATGCGGGGGCCACCCGTATCCTCCGCGGCGCTTGGTTTACGTGGCTTTTTAGCTCCAGTGAGCGGCACTTGGGGTTTGCCGTTATTTTTACGCTTCACCTTATTCTTGGCCTCTCGCGGGTCATCACTGGCCCAGCGCGCTTTTTTTCGTTTCGGCTGAGTATCGCTGCGCAACGGAGGCTTGTCCGCGGCTTTTGCAAAGCGCGGTTTGCCCCTAGCAGGCGGTCGACTGCCCTTTTTACCCTTGAACGGCGTTCGCGGCGGACGCTCATCAAGTCCGTCATCACTTGGAGGGCCACTCGCGCGATTGACGCTCAGGCTCTTATCAATCCGGCCTTCAGGCCCGCCTTTGGCAATGATCGCATCCGCAGCGTCCGGCTTCAGCTCAACATGCGTCAGGCTGGGACCGATACGGATATTGCCGATCTCTTTGCGCGATATTCCGCCTGCTTTGCATAACATAGGCAGGATCCATTTCGGATCTGCATTCGTCTTGCGCCCTACGCTGAGCGCGATCCACGCGCCATTTTCAAAGTCCGGCTCTTGCTTGCGGCCACGGCGTTTGTCCTCACGTGGAAAACGATCATCGCGGTCGCGGCCTTTACGATTGTCACGCGCGCCGAAATCATCACTCACCTCAGATATCTCTTCGGGAGCAGAGCGCCCTTCGCGCTGCACTCTGATAAAAGCGGCAGCGACCTGCTCTGGGCCAAATTTGGCAAGGAGAGCCATGGCGAGCGGCTTTTCACCGTCCCTGATTTGGTCGGTCAAGGCCTCATGCGACAGGAGCCGCGCATCATCTTGCGCCTCAATGTCTGCCACTGTCGGTGGCTTCCCCCAAACAGCTTCGACCTTTGCGTCCTGTAGCAAACGCTCAGTCCGTCGCTTCGCCCGCACCGGCACGATCAGGGCACACACACCCTTGCGTCCTGCACGACCGGTCCTCCCCGATCGGTGCAATAAGCCCTCTTTGTTGCGCGGCAGCTCTGCATGGATCACCAAATCCAATCCCGGAAGGTCCAGCCCTCGCGCAGCAACATCAGTGGCCACACAGACCCGGGCCCGGCCGTCCCGCATCGCCTGGATCGCATTCGTGCGCTCTTTTTGCGTGTATTCCCCGGACAGCGCGACGACAGAAAACCCGCGATTATTCAGGCGGCTGGTTAGCCGGTTCACGGCATCACGTCGGGATACGAACACAATCGCATTTTGGGCATCATGAAAGCGCAGGACATTGATCACCGCGCTCTCAATATCGGACGGCTGGACCGTCAGTGCTTGATATTCAATATCGGCGTGCTGATCCTCGCGAGAGACCGTGTTCACGCGCACCGCATTATTTTGGAAACGCTCAGCAAGACGCGCGATCGGCTTGGAAACCGTCGCTGAAAACATCAACGTGCGGCGATCAATTGGCGTTTCGCCAAGGATATGCTCCAGCTCTTCGCGAAAACCCATATCCAGCATTTCATCGGCTTCATCGAGGACCACGGCGCGGATCAAATCCAGATCTAGCGCCCCGCGTCGAATATGATCCGACAGGCGACCCGGCGTACCGACAACAATATGCGTCCCGCGCTCCAGCTCACGGCGTTCTTCGCGCGGGTCCATACCCCCAACACAGCAGGCAATGCGCCCGCCCGCTTCTTTATACAGCCATTGCAGTTCGCGCTGCACCTGTTGGGCCAGTTCCCGTGTCGGCGCAATAATCAGGGCGAGCGGCGGGCCAGCCTGCTCCAAACGCTCTCCGCCGGACAGCAGCGTATCGGCCATGGCAAGGCCAAAAGCAACCGTTTTGCCCGACCCGGTTTGGGCCGAAACGAGCAAGTCTTGGCCCTGCAGAGCGTCATCCAGCATCGCCTCTTGCACCGGTGTCAGCGTATCATACCCACGCTCAGTCAAGGCCGACGCCAATGGCGCAGCAATCGAGTTTTGTGTTGTCATATCTGTCTTTCACAGTCTTGAAGGCGCGTAATCCACCCTCGGACTGTGCGTCTTATCTGGTCGCGCATACGCGGTTTAGAGCCTGCTGGCTATGGCCGTCCTCACTTGGGCTCGCGCGTGCGGTCCGTTGCCCACGCTAGTACACTGAGCAGGCTAAACGCCACCAGCGCCATAATCGCGAATTGCGGGATCGCGGGCGGATGATCCACGGGCAAGTGATTATAGAGCTGCAGCGCAATCATAAACGCGATCAATGCATACGGTGCGACGCTGCCCCAGCGCCCAATCGCGCGCGTATTAAAGATGTAAATCGCCCCACCGAGCAACAGCCCGCCAATCTCCACGATCTGCGTCCACATCAAGCTGTTCCAAAGGCCCAGCCCCACTTTCGGGCCGTCAAACCAGATCAGCAGGTCCGGCCCATGCGCGATCAAGTCCGTGATCCAGTGCGAGAACACGCAAAACGCAATGATCGCGCCAGCCGCCACCGCGCCCGCCCCACGCCTCAACACGGCATACAGGATCCCCGCACCAATCGCCCAAAGGACGACCGCGATCAGGCTATGCGTATACGGCATATGGTGCAGATCGAGGATCGAGGCCTGCATAAAGCCCGGCGCGACATCAAACTTCTCAATCCCCGCCAGCACCAGAAACGCCCAGGCAAAATCCACCAGCTGCACCGCCACAAACAACTGCCACAGAGGCACCGCAGGCTTCACGCCGCGCGCCGCAAACGCGGCCGCATAATGCCCAATGAACATGGCTTTCCTCCCTCATGTGGCCGGGTTGCACCCGACTCTCTCCCACACCCCATCCAACAAAATTGAGCGACATCGCGCAAGGCTTGGCAGCGATCAGAGAGCGGCTACACTTGAAAGATGTGAGGGCAAAGCGAAGCGCAGTGAGGGACCAATGAGCATATCGCAAGACTGGTGGGACGCATGGTGGGAAGAGGATTACTCTTGGGAGGGTCTGGCGGAGAAGCCTTGGCTGGGGTGGTACGTCGATGCGGCTTGGATCGAAGGGCAGCCATTTGAGCCTGTACCGGAAGATGAACGGGTCGAGAGCGTAGAGTATAGGAGAGCGACGCTCCAAGACTATTGGCGACGGGCACAGATCGAGACAAGACTATCAGATAAGGACTTTTTCGCTGAATGGATTCCCGACGACGAGGATGGGAATCCCGAAGACGAAGCACTTAGCTTCACGATTATGCATTTGCCTCCAGAAATGAAAACCGGGTTGAAAACGGCCAAGTCGAATCCCCGAAGTATTTCAGGGAGATTAAATAGAGTATTACGAGCGGAACTTAAGCGAACCATAAAAACTGTGAAATCCGAAGAGCCTTACTACACTGAGCGACCAGACCATAGGATGCAGTGGCAAGGTGCTATTATCCTTGATTTAGATCTGATTAGCCACGTTAAGCGGGATGAAGTTGATGAGTTCGTTCCGGTTTCTATACGTGCGGAAAATGCCGCATTCTTGGGTAAAGCTAACTTTGAATTAGCTGAATTTTTCGGACATCTCAGCTTCGAACGAGCAGCTTTTTTTGGCCACTCTTCCTTCGCCCGAGCTATTTTCAACGGTCAGGCAGACTTTGAGGATGTTGTATTTGGAGCTCCGGCGAATTTCAAAGGCGCAAAGTTACGCCAGTACACTAGTTTTAGGGGGACTAAATTTCTCGAAGACGTAGATTTTCGAAGCGTTGAGTTCTACAGTCATGTGAATTTTAGTAATGTTGTATTCAAAGGCTATGCGGCTTTCAGAAGTGTGATTTTCGCAGGCGATGCCGGATTCGAGCACGCATCATTCTCCAGCATAACAGACTTCGATTACGCCACATTCTCTGAAGCAGCATATTTTAATGACGCAGCCTTCGACGGCAACACGTTCTTCAATCGTGGTTCCTTCTGCAAAAGCGCTAACTTCGAAGGAGGTGCGTTTTCCGGCCCCGCACGCTTTGACGAAGCTGTATTTTTATCAGATACGATATTCTCAGGAAATAGCGCTTTAGTTCTGAGCGAAGAACGCGCAGGTAGTAAACAAGCGGCGCAGTGTTATTTCCGAATGGCAAGCTTCGACAATGCAATATTCATGGGCGCTGCACGGTTCGATAATCGCGATTTTCACAGTGCGGCGAGCTTTGATGGCGCTAAGTTTTACCGTGAGGCCGAATTTCACGGCAGCAGCTTGCATCGCGGCATTCTGTTTACGCAAACGACCTTTGACCTCGCCCTGACGCCTGAAAAGCGAACACCTGATGCTATCCCAAAAGACGCGCTGGAACGCCTATACAAGGCAGCAATGCTTGGCACATCGGAGGATGAGAAACAGGATTTAGAAACATGGGCAAAACAGCGATTTGCTGAAATCGCTAAAAGGGACGACGCCATCAAACCCGAAACCGATCCCGCCCGCAGCCGCTACTTTGAGCGCGTCGAGGAAGGCTTCCGCACCCTGAAACACGCCATGGAAGACCGCCGCAATCGCGGGCAGGAAGCGCGGTTTTTCCAATTGGAACTGCGCGCTCGTCGCGAACGCCGCGACGAAAAATTCGTTCCGAAGTGGGAGCGTATCTTCTCTGATGTCTACAAATGGACCTCAAATTTCGGAACCTCCGTCGGGCGACCGCTTTTATGCCTACTTCTCCTGACAGTGATAGGCTTCCCATTCCTCTATTTGCTGATGGGCGCTGGCTTTACGCACTGGCCGACAGCGGCAGAATTCGGCGACGCAATGGGCTATTCCTTCGCCCGCATCATGCCGTTTGGCCCATGGGAAGACCCTAAACCATGTTCGATGACCGGGCGTATGCTGGCTGAAATTGTGCAACCCGATTGCCCGCCCGTCCAAGGCCTAGCAGATTTACACTATCGCGGCGGGACACCCTTCTGGCTCCGCTTTTGGGGCAGCGTGCAGTCTTTCAGCGCCCTCGTCCTCGTCTTCCTCTCCGGCCTCGCGATCCGTCGGCGGTTCCAGATCAATTAGTTCAGCTTATCAACCTGCGTGTATTCCAGATCGACTGGCGTCGCGCGACCAAAGATCGATACGTTGACTTTCAGGCGGCCAGTTTCGGCATCCCATTCGTCCACGCTGCCTTCAAAGCCCTGGAAGGCGCCCTCATTGACGCGGACTTCCTCGCCGATTTCGAAGCTGATCGTTGGTTTGACGAACTCTTCACGCGGCGCTTCTGCGGTGCCGAGAATGCGGTCAATCTCACGCTGAGGCACAGGCAGCGGCTTCTTCCCGCCATCGGCGCCGAGGAACCCGGTCACTTTCGGCGTGCCTTTGACCAAGTGATAGACATCATCAGTCAGCGTGGCCTTCATCAAGACATAGCCCGGAAAATCGCGTTTTTCGATCGTTTTCTTCTTACCACGAACAATCTCGACCTCTTCACGGGTCGGGACTTCCATTTCCTCGATCAGGTCCTCAAGACCCTTCATCGACGCTTGGTCACGGATGGCCTGAGCGACCTTTTTCTCAAAGTTCGAATAGGCGTGAACGATGTACCATCTGGCTTTTGCCATTGTATTTTTCCTAGCTTCCGAGGCCCGTAATCATGCGCACAACTGCCCCAATAATCACGTCGGAGAGAAACAGGAACAGCGCGACGATGACGGACATGATGATCACCATGATCGATGCCTGAAGCGTTTCCTGTGTAGACGTCCACGTCACCTTTTCACCTTCTGCACGCACTTGGCGGGCAAACGTGATCGGGTCTACGCTTTTCTTTTTGTCCGATGCGGCCATTCTCGACGATCCTGACTGTTTGGGAGGTAACGGGCTATCCGTTGTGGCGAGCCTTACTCCGGCTTGATGAATTTGTATAGTCAGGTGGGTGTAATGGGGTGCGCGTGCAAGTTAGGACTGTTCGAAAATCGCGACATCAGCAGGGTCAAGCTGCATTTCACCGCGAATAAGAGCGCCGTCGATAAGCCCTGTGAGGTCTTGTTTTTCCGGTCCGTAATTGAACACAAAAGCCAGATTGCCACGCCGCCGGATTCGCAGGCCTTTTGGGAAATGTACGGGCGCGTGCCCCCTGACGCGCAAAGCTCTTGCAACCAGCGCTTCCAACAGAAGCGCATCCGGCCAAGCATTAATATAGGTTCCAGCCCCGTGCTGATAGACGAGGCCACGCTCGTTCTCTAACCGATAGAGCGGCTCCAAATCCGTTTCAACATGCTCTAGCCAGCGCGTCACGCTGAAACCAGCTGCGGTTTCACTCAGGCCCGGGCGCAAGCTCTCAACTCTTGGAATTGTAATCGGGATCAGATCCCGCAGCGGCCCTGGCGCAAGACCGTCCGCGACCTGCAAATCCCGCGTCTTTGATCCTGTGCGCGGCCCGACCAGAAATTCTGCACCGCTTGCTTTCAGCGCCTCAACTGTCGCCTCGCTCAACATCGGGAGGCAAGGCACCGCAACCAAGTCATAGCCGCTAAGGTCCGCATCGGGCGGCAGGATATCAACATCCAACCCAAATCGGCGCAGCGCGGTGTAGAACAGGAAGCTCAGCTCCTGATGGCGAAAGCTCCTGCCCTGTGGCTGTGTCTCGATCAGCCAGTGACTTTCATAATCATAAATCAATGCGGCTTTCGCCTGCCGCGTCTCAGGCAAACCAATCGCGGCCAGGTCGGCCACCACTTCGGCCGCTTCAACACTTGCCTGATCCGGCTCAAGATCAGGGCGGTTCAGCCCGGCATGCATCTGCTCTTGTGCAAACGGGGCTTGGCGCCAGCGGAAATAGGAGAGCAGCTCCGCCCCATGCGCAAAGGCCTCAAGGCTCCACAACCGCACCATGCCATCCAGCGGCGCTGGATTGTAGCGCGCCCAGTTCACCGGCCCCGGCTGTTGCTCCATTACGCCAAACCGTCCGCCACTCATGCCGCGATAGAGGTCATGGTGAAACGCTGCAAAGTCGGGGTGACCTGTACGCGTATGGGTCAGCTTCGTCTCACTGTCCCACCACGCCATTTCCAGAAAGCCGAGCGGATAGGAATCCCACGTACTGACATCAATCTGCGCCCCCACTGGATAGTGATCGAACTCAGTGAAGTGCCCCATGAAATTGTGCGTAATCGTAGCATTCGGTGCATGCTCGCGGATTGCCGCAACTTGCATCGCATTGTATCGAGCCACCTGGTCAGAGCTGAACCGCCGCCAATCCAGGACATGGCTCGGATTGGGTTCGGTGACGGTGGCGAGCGGCGGATCGACTTCATCAAAACTTCGATATTCCTGGCTCCAAAACACCGCGCCCCAAGCCGTATTCAAAGCATCAACGTCGCTGTACCTATCGGCCAGCCATACCCGAAACGCCGCACGTGCATCAGCGTCATTGCTCTCAACCGTATCATGACAGCCATATTCATTGTCGGTCTGCCACCAAGTTACAGCCTGGTGACCGCCATAGCGCTCCGCCAGCGCGCGAACGATGCGTTCACTCTCCCGAAAATACGTCTTGGAGCTAAACGAGTAATGCCGCCGGGAACCGAATGTCCGTGGCTGCCCATGCGCGTCACAGGCCAAGATATCCGGATGCGCATCAATCAGCCATTTCGGCGGCGTCGCCGTCGGCGTGCCAAGACACACCTCAAGCCCTTCGCCTGCCAATGTCTCAATCGCACGGTCCAGCCACCCCCAGTCATAGCGCCCCGGCTCCGGCTCAATCCGGCTCCACGCAAATTCCCCAATCCGGATCAGAGACAGGCCGAGCGCTTTCATACGTTTGGCATCGTCAACCCACTGCGCTTCGGGCCAATGTTCGGGATAATAACACGTGCCCAGCTTCATGATCGCGCTTGGCC
>JBCBCO010000070.1:0-10940 GCA_038630445.1 Pseudomonadota bacterium
AAACAGGCCGATCATCTCAATTGGCATATTGAAGCGGTCGCGGAAGTAGGTGATGACCATCAAAGAGCCGAGCGCTGCAGGCACTTCATGGGCGACCGACAAACCGGCGATTACCGTGTATTTATGGGTATGAGAGCCTGTCTCGGTGCTCTCGGAGTTTGACGGCAGCGTCTCCGTCATGTGCCGGAATCCAGTTCTAGAAACGGCGCATAAATTTCAACAATCCTATCAATCTGATTGTAAAAATAGTCGGGCTGCAAGACGAGCGCCTTGTCGGCGGACATACCACGCAAGGTCCAAAGGAGCATGCGGACCATATCGGCGCTTGTAAAAGGAGCATCGGGCTTCAAACGGTAGCGACGGCGTGCGGCCCAGTTGAACAGTCGCAGGAAGCGGAATGCCGGGCGACGGAGGTATTGCGCAACCACTTCGTCTGTGCGTCCCGCTTGCATCAATTCAACGAAAGCCAGACCTTCGCGGCTTGTAATGACATCGTCCCAGACTGAGCGCAGGATCAGGCGCAAATCCTCTTTTGGATCTGTAGGGTGGCCCTCGACCGCACCCAGTTTCCGGAAAGCTTCAGAAACGAGACGGAGCGCAGCGGCCTTGTAGATCAGGTGTTTAGCACGGAAGTGATGGAGGTATGCGCCACGGGAAACCCCGGCTTCATCTGTTATACGACTGACGGACGCTTCGGGCAGGCCGTACTTTTCGATGCAGGTAATGAAAGCCGCGACGATGCGGTCGCGCATCTCTTTGGATCGCTCGGCCTGTGTGCGCCTAGCGCCATTTTCTCCAACTGTTTGTCCGTCAGCCATGTTCATCCTCCCCAAAGTGCATCCGGCGTGGCATGCATCCGGCCCTTTGTAAACGGAATCGGGTGTTTGCGGTCGACCTTTAAGTTCATGGGCGCATCAAGGTCGACCGTTCGGCAATATGTGCCAATCAGCCGAGCGGGTGCCATGCCGAGGCTTGTGCCAATCATGCAGGACACCATGAGGTCGAGCTTGGCGTCGCGTGCCCTGTTCATTAGATCAATCGCCCCCGTCAGGCCGCCTGCTTTATCCAGTTTGATCACTGCCGTCTGATACTTTCCGATGAGGTGCTCAACATCGGCGGCCGTCTGGCAAGATTCATCGGCCGCGATCGGAATGCGGGATTTGAAGTCGATCAGGGCCTCGTCATTTTCAGGTGGCAACGGTTGCTCAATCAGTTCGACGCCGAGCTCCAGCAGGAGTGGTTCAAACTCACGCAAGAAGTCTATGGACCAGCCGGTGTTGGCGTCGACTGTAATGCGGGGATTTGGAGCGACGTCGCGGATCGCGCGGATAGCGGCTTCGTCGTCTGTGCCGCCGAGTTTGACCTTCAAGAGTGGATAGTCGCGGCATTTTTCAGCCTGGGCGGCCATGGCATCGCTTGATTTCAGGGTGATCGTCATGGCGCTATCGAGCTCGGTTGGCGCTTTCAAATGAGCCAATTCGTGCGGTTGCCTACCTGCGCGTCTGGCTTCCAGGTCCCAAAGGGCGCAATCGAGGGCACAAAGCGCGCCGCCTGAAGGGAGAAGTTCTGCGGCTTGTTGACGGCTTAGCCCAGCTTCAATGTCCGCGCGAACGCTTTCGATTTGCTGCGCGAGGGTTTCAGCCGTTTCGCCGTGATAGACGACAGGAGCCCCTTCGCCGCGGCCGATGATGCCGTCTTGTTCTAACTCGACTGTGCAAACCTCAGCGGAATGCCAGACGTGGTTTGAGATGCCGAAGGGCTCGAAGAGGTCAAAATATTCTGCTTTGACGGTCAGCTTCATAACGCGGTCTCCGTTGATTTCAGGAGTGCATCCGCTAGCGGGGCGGCCCCGAACCGGATTGGGTCAGTTGCTGGAAGGCCTGTGCGTGTTTCTATCTCGCGACAATGAGCCTGCGCCTCGGCGTCTTTTTCGAGTCCTGATGTGTTGACGCTGACCCCGATGACTTTGGCGTTTGGGTTTGTGACGCGGGCGAGGTGTTCGTGGGTTTTGATTGCGTCTTCATAGCTGCGATGAGGAATGTGGGGCAGTAATTCGAGATGGTCGCGGGTGGCATGACCGCAGAGCACCATGGCATCAGGCTGACTGCCGTGGATCAGACCGAGCGTTACACCGCTATAAGCGCCGTGATAGATGGAGCCCTGGCCTTCGATAATGTCCCAATGATCAGGATCATTGTCCGGTGAGATGAGCTCTGCCGCGCCCGCTACAAAATCAGCGACGACTGCATCAACGGCGATGCCCTGCCCCGTGATGATGATTCCGGTCTGGCCAGTTGCACGGAACGTGGCGTTGACGCCGCGGTTTTGGAGTTCTTTTGCGAGCGACAGTGCGGCCCATTTCTTTCCTAAAGCACTGTCGAGACCGACCATCAGGCAGCGTTTTCCTGTGCGTTTCAGGGCGTTTGCCGATGGTATTGGTTGGCTGGCGTGGCGCACATCATGGAGGTTGCGGTGGTGCTTTTTGGCTGCGGCTGCGATTGCCGGAATGTCGCTCAAGCGTTCATGCATGCCGCTGATTAGATCGAGCCCTGCTTCGAGCGCGCTAAGCAAGGCTGGGTGCCAGTTTTCAGGGATCGCGCCGCCTTGCGGAGCAACACCAATGACAAGGGCCTTCGCCCCGGCTTTAACAGCCTTTTCCGGTGTCATGTCAGGCAAGCCTGTATCGGCCGCGCATCCCGGCAGCCGTAGCTGAGCAACACAGCGCTCTGGCGCCCAATATTGAATGCCGAGACCGGTTTTGGCGCGATTTGCGTCGCTCACGTCGCCTAAGAAGAGCAGGTATGGCGATGGCAGGCTCATGGATAAGGGACCAGTTTGTAGCTGCCAAAGAATTCTATGGCTTTGGCGATCTCTGTGATGTCATTGGTGGTGAAGCCGACAGCGCTCGCGCCGCGGCGTTCGAACTGAGGTAGCAGGCTGAGTGTCTCCGCCGGGTGGTGCCATTTGAATTCGATTTCGAAATCGATGGGGCCTTCGAGTTTTGTGACAGGGAGGGAACTCGCTTTTTGGAGGGCTGCGCGTGTGCCCGCCCGAAGTTTTTCCAGCGCTTCATCGCGGGGCATGCAGACCGCACTCATCCGGCCCGTCGCGGTTTTGACCGAGACAGCTTCGAGGTGTGGATAGCGTTTTATGGCGGACTGGCAGATGGCCTCATCGCCTGTGATCAATCCCACAGGAGCACCGAAATGGCCCGCAAGCGGTGCATAAATATCCAACTCGTCAGCGGGCTTACCGTTGATGCGGACTTCGTGGAAACCGGCCCCGTTGCAGGTGTGGTTCAGGAGGCCTTCTTCGTGTGCGCCAGTATGGTAGCCGAGGCAGAGGGCGATATCGAACTGATCTATGTGGATGCCATGCATCATGCCATAAGCGCGCGGCCCTGCTTGGACGATTTCGACATGGTCAGGGAGGCGATCAATATCGATATTCTGGCGGGTTAGGTGGGAGTCGGCGACCATGATACGGGTCGCGTTGAACTCAGTCGCGACCTCGCAGAGCAGGATCACTTCATCCGTCATCCATTGGCAGGCCTGCTTATAGCCCATGCCATCGCGCAGGGTCTGATCCCATGACACGACACCGGCAATGCCTTCCAAGTCTGCAGAGATGAAAACTTTCATGGCGCCTGCCCTACCATGACCATGTGATGAGTGGGGCCCATCCGGACGTCAACCAGGTGAAAGCGAGGCCAGAGAGGGCAAGACTGGCGGGGATGGCATAGATGAGGAACAAGCTTCGGTCGGTTATGGCTCTCCATCCGACCAGAGCGAGTGATCCGAAAGCGCCGACTACGGCCATGAGGCTTGAAATCGCGAGCACAATAGAGATCAGACTGACTTGGCCGACTTGGGCGAGATTGTCCCAACTACCGACGAGACCGTAGATGGCAAATAGAACTACCGTCACCACAAAGCCCAAGCCGGAGACAAGCAGAGCACTGCGTGTCCATAAAGCCAGCCCGCCGGGGCCGCGTCCAAACATTCCCATCAGTCCCCAGACAATGCCGTGCAGGATCGCGATGAGCGAGAACAGGATTGCGGCTGGTAGGATCAACTTTCGGAAAGAGGCTTCTAGTGTAGAGACTTTGACGTAGGCGTCGCGATCTATCCAATAGGTTTTGCCTTCAATGTCGGAAAATGTGGCTGTCGCGATCGGCACACCGTCAGCAACAAAGCCGCCATTTGCAGCCGACTTGAAAACTGTCACTGATCCGCCTGTGAGACCGCTTCCAGCTACAATGAGGCCGTCTTCAGAGACAGAGATCTGTTTCTGGTCGAGCGCTTTAAATAGCCAGTCTCTCATAGGCATATTATGCGTGGCTAAGACATAGTGTCCGGCCTTTTCAGAAAAGGCTTCAGTGTCGATTTGAGCTGTGCGAACCGGGTCAGCAGGACCTGTCTGCCGGGTCAGATAGGTGGCGATGGCTTCGCGGATACGATACGCCGCGCGTTCATCAACGACGTTGAGCATGATCACGAACCCACTGCCCGTTCCCGGTAGGTAACCCATATTCGCGCGGAAGCCTTCGGTCTTTCCCCAATGGCCGTAAAACGGAGTGCCCGCCTGTATGAAGGCGAACGTCCCCATACCGTAAGCGCCAGCACCAACGCCGGCTTTTGCTGTCTCGCCTGTTTCGCTCCCACGCATTCTGGAGATGGCGGCTTCGGCGAGGTAACCGGATGGAGCAGCGCTGCCGTCTGTTGCGTAAAGGCTGACGAGTTTGGCCATGTCACGCGGCGTTGCGACCAGAGAACCGGACGGGCGGATCATCATCTCCCAGGCGCCCTCTTCGCGACCTGAGAGCGTGTAACTTTTTGCGAGTTTGTCTGGGTCCACGCCGTATGTCGCGAAGCTGGTTTCCGTCAAGCCCAGCGGATCAAAGAGCTCGTCTTTGGCTAAGGTGTCGAAGTCCTTTCCTGAAACGACTTCCAGCACTCTGGCGAGGATGGTGTGACCTGCATTAGAGTAGGAGTAGAGCGTGCCGGGCGGCCAGCGTGTTTCGAATGTGCCGATCGCATCGAGATACTCAGACGGCGTCGCATCGGGCTTATTCTCTGAATATTCGCGGTAAGATGAACCGGGGAGGCCGGCCGTATGTTCCAGCAGGTGGATAACCAGAACAGGCGCGTCATCGGCCCATTGGTTTTCGATCCGAATGTCTGGCGCGATTTTTGAGACCGGTGAGTAAGGATCAAGCTGACCCTGTTCGATCAATTGCAGCGCAATGAGGGACGTGACATTCTTTGAGATCGACCCGGCGCGGAAGGTTGTGTCCGGCGTCACATCGATATCGGCCGACACGTCCGCTTTGCCCCAATAGACCTCAACTGAGGGTGCACCGTTTTCGACCACGGCAATGCCAGCACCAGCGACAGCGCTTTCTTCGAGAATGGTGCGAATTTCAGCTTCCAGATCGCTTTGCGCAAAGGCAAATGAATTGAGGAAAGCGAGAATGATCATCCCGACGACAGCCGTCATCCCCTTTGTGACCATGCTCATTCTGCTTTCCTCAAACCTGTGCTGGATATCTCTCAACCTAGAGGCGTTCCGGGATTTCAACCATCATTTTCGTATAGCCTTTGACAAAGACTGACGGGTTTCGCTTTGGCGGCTCCAACAATTTGATTTTTGGGAAACGTGTCAGAATTTCTTCCCACAAAATACGGATCTGCTGCTCTGCAAGGCGGTTACCAACACAGCGGTGAATGCCGAAACCGAACGCGATATGACGGCGGGCATTGGGGCGATCCACGACGACGCGGTTGGCGTCCCCGAAAAGGGCTTCATCGCGGTTACCAGACAAGTACCACATGACGACTTTGTCGCCTTTTTTGATCTGTTGCCCATTCAGTTCGACATCGCGCAGAGCGGTGCGGCGCATGTGGGCGAGCGGGGTCTGCCAGCGGATAACTTCAGAGGTAAAGTTCGGGACGAGCGAGGGGTCAGCACGGAGTCTTGCGTCTTCTTCGGGCCACGTATTCAGCGCCAAAACCGACGCAGACATGGAATTGCGCGTTGTGTCATTGCCGCCAACGATCAGCAGAATGACATTACCGAGGAATTCCGGTCCAGACAGGTCTTTCGTATTCTCACCATGCGCGAGCATCGAAATAAGATTTGGTTCAACCGGTTTAGCCGCGGCTTTCTCGCGAAGTTCTGTGAAATATTGCAGGCACTGCATCAGTTCCATGCGCCATTGCAGTTCGCTTTCGCAAATGTCGGGATTGTTTCTCCCGGTTGCGACATCCGACCAGCGAGTGAGTTTCGCACGATCTTCAAAGGGAAAGCCGAACATGGTGGCCAGCATCATCGTGGTCAGCTCGACAGAAACTTTCTCGACCCAATCAAGCGGCTCCCCAATCGGTAAGCTGTCGAGCACCATGCGGGTGCGCTCGCGGATGAGCGAATCATAATTCTGAAGCGCGGCCGGATTGACGGCAGGCTGGACGGTTTTGCGCTGGACGCTGTGCTTGGGTTCATCCATCGCGATGAACATCGGCAGGGGGAAGTCTGCCGGGGCATTCGCGATCAGGATACCACCATGCTCGTAGCTGGACGAGAAATCCTGATGGTTAGTGTCGACCTGCATGATGTGCTCATAGCTGCTGACAGACCAATACGGGCCGAACTGGGAGTCTGCACAGTAATGGACCGGGGCGTCGCGCCGTAATCGCTCAAAATACGGCCACATCACATCCTGCTGGAACAAGGCGGGCTGACCGGGATGCATATCCTCAAGCGGCATGGAGAAGGCACGCTCACGATGCTGTTCGAGTGACAGCTCTTCCGGGGCAGAAGCGGTTCCTGTCTCTTCAAACGTCTCAAGGGGCGCTGCGTCAGCCATCTATCGTCTCTTTTGCCTGTTGCCATTAAAACAGTATGATCATACTGTAAATTTGACAAGAGAATAAATTCTTACCTTTAAAGCAGAAATTTAGTCTGGATCACTCATGCTGTACCAACAATGCACCCTTAGCAATGAAGTTATCGCTCTGGATGAGAGCGATGGCTTTAAAGAAGTTGCCCGCCGAACGCTGCGCAATGGCATGGCGCCAGATTCGGTCGCGCTCTCTGCGGACGGCAGCGAGTTGTATTTCAATGCGCATAACAGGCTAGAATATTGGACGCAGACTTGGGCAGAACCGCGCAGCGCGTTTTATTGCTGCGATGCGGCAACGTTGAAAGTCAAATGGGTGATCCCGCTCGCAGGGCAGACGGAGCATTTCGCGATCAGTCCCGATAAAAGGCATGTCTATTGTGCGCACTATGACCGAATGTTTGTCACCCGCGTTGATACGCAGACCCGCGAGGCATATCCGATCCAGATTGCATCACTGGGCGGGCACAAGGTTCGGGTCAGCAAGGATGGCAGCAAAGTCTATGTGGGTTCCATCGTGTGGGCCTCATTGGATGAGATCGACACGGCGAGCGCGAAATTTACGCGGCGTTTGACGTTTGATCAAAATGTTCGCCCCTTCGCGCTCTCGCAGGATGGCTCGACCTGTTATCTTCAGAAGAGCCGGTTTCATGGGCTGCACGTCGTTGATCTAAGCCAAGAAAAGATGGAGATCACCCGGACGGTTGAGTTGCCGGACTTACCGGACCACCCTGCCCCGTGTGAGGATCGCTATCCGTTTACAATCGACCATGGGATCGAGATCACACCGGATCAGAAATATGCGGTCATTCTCGTCACGACCGGGCATTATGTGACGATTTTGAACTATCCAGATCTTGAGCCGGTCAAGCATATTTCAGTCGGTCACCAGCCGAGCTATCTGATCGTCAGTAAGGATTCGAAGACGTGCTATGTGTCGTGTCGCGCTTCGGATGAGCTGTATGTCATCGATCTTGAAAGCCTAGAGGTGAAAGAGGTGGTCAAGATCAATGGCAAGTACCCGCAGCGGATCACGGCGGACCACTAATCATGGCGATTCCACAAACTGATCCGCTGCTCTGCGGTCTGGCGTGGGCGACGAAAGTGTGCGCGTCGGGCATTGTTCACACGGACCGGGACCCGGAAGCGACGTTTCGCCAAAGCTGTAATTGGATGTCTGCGTCAGATGAGATTGTTAGCCGGGCCATCAAGGATCGTGACCCGAGTGGTTTGATGACGCTCAATCCCGAGTTCGACTGGAATGCAGAGACGGGCGTCCTTGCAACGACGCTGAATGGGCGCACCGCTTATGCCGGACACTTCCCGGGTCAAGGTGTGTGTGTGCTGGACAGCGAGGATGCGAAGCCGAGTTTCAATCCTGTTGCGATCCCGCGTGCGAGCTATAGCGGCGTGAAGACACCGCTTGATGTGGCCGGCGTGATCGCTGAGCCAGGTCAGACCGACGCGAACGTAGAGCGTCTGCAGAAAGCTGAAGAGCTCATATTCGCCAATCCGAAGCAAATGACGAACGCGTTTCTGGTGCTTCATAAAGGGCGTTTGGTGATCGAACGCTATGCCGACCCCTATGATGAGACCACGCAGTTTGAATCCTGGTCGATGGGAAAAACGATCGGTGCGATGCTGGCGGGGACAGCTGTGCAGCAGGGTCATTTTGATTTGGAGAGTGAGACCGGTTTTACAGAATGGCAGGATGATGCGCGCCGCGAGATTAAGCTGAAGAACCTGCTGAATATGGCGAGCGGACTCCACTTTACGGGTAGTTACGGACGCACAGAGGATACAAGCCGCAAACAGGATGATGGGGTGTTTCATGATCACATTTACGTCTACGCTGGCGGAGTGAATTCAGCGGAGTTTTGTCTGTCGAAACCCTTGGCTGACGCGCCAGGGACTTCGGGTCGATATCGCAATTGCGATCCGCTTCTAACGCTCGCGATGATCCGTGAAGTGGCTTGTGGAGGCTCCGTGCAGGATTTCCTACTTTGGCCTTATGACAACCTGCTTAATAAGATCGGCGCGACGGGGATGATCCTCGAGACCGATCCGTATGGGCACTTCTTGATATCAGGTCATGATTATGGGCGGGCGCGCGATTGGGCGCGGCTGGGGCAGCTGCTGCTTCAACGTGGGGCTTGGGGCGGCGAGCAGATCATTCCGGAGCATTTTGTCGAGTTCATGATGACGCCTGCCTATGACGCGTGGGAGAGTAATGCGCGCCAACCTTATGGCGGATTTGCTTATCTGAATGCTGAGAAAATCCTGCCGCATGTCCCGGAGGATGCCCTGATCATGTCCGGCGGGGGACGCCAGCGCGTTGTCGTGGTGCCGTCGCTTGATCTCGTCATGGTTCGGTTGGGCCACATTAACGGCCAAACGGCAGGTGTCGTGGGCACGCTTGACGAAGCCTATGGCGAGATTTGTGCGGCAGTCTCTGAATAAAAGAATTATCGAGGGAGGATCGTATGATCCCAAGAACTGTTTTTAGCGAAGAGCATGAGATTTTCCGCAAGAGCGTGAAGGCTTTCGTGGATAAAGAGATCGTGCCCTATCATAGCGACTGGGAGGACGCGGGCATCGTGGATCGTTCATGCTGGGAGAAAGCCGGCGAGCAAGGCTTTCTCTGCTGCGGTATTCCGGATGAATATGGCGGCGGAGGCGGTGACTTCCTGTATGGCGCGATCATTCAGGAAGAGCTGGCCTTCGCAGGCACGACCGGACCGGGTTTTCACCTGCATTCCGATATCGTTGCCCCCTATTTCGAGCATTACGGGACTGAGGCGCAGAAACAGAGATATCTGCCCCGAATGGCGCGCGGCGAGATCATCGGTGCGCTCGCGATGAGTGAACCGAATGCGGGCTCTGATGTGAGCTCAATTGGGACATATGCCAAGCCTGTCGACGGTGGCTACCGATTGAGCGGGCAAAAGATCTTTATCACCAACGGGCAGAACGCAGACATCGTCATTGTCGCCGCCAAAACGGATAAGGACAAAGGCGCCAAAGGCATCTCGCTTATGATTGTTGAGCGTGGAGATGCGGGTTTTACACGTGGGCGGAACCTAGAGAAAATTGGCTGGCATGCACAGGATACGTCTGAACTTTTCTTTGACGATGTGTTTTTACCCGAAGACCGCCTGCTCGGGCAGTTGCATGGCGGGTTTGCCTGCCTGATGGATCAGTTGCCGCAAGAGCGACTGTTGGCCTGCATCCGCGGTACTGCAGCACTTGAGGCGGTCGTTGATCTGACGACGCAATATGTTCAGGACAGGCAGGTTTTTGGGAAGCCCCTGTCGGCGAAACAGAATACGCGGTTCACGATGGCCGATGCGAAGACGAATGCGCTTACTGCGCGGGTGCTCACCGATAAACTGATCGAGCTTCATCAGCAGGGCGGATTGGATGCGACTCAGGCAGCGGTTGGGAAGCTCTATGTGACAGAGCTTTGCACAACACTGATGGATGACTGCCTACAGCTTCATGGCGGATACGGGTACATGCGCGAGTATGCGGTCGCGCGCGCTTGGGTCGATAATCGGTTCTCGCGAATTGCTGGGGGATCGTCTGAAATTATGCGGGAATTGATCGCGAGATACCTGTTCGGACGTTAGCGGACTGCACGTGCGTGCCCGTGCAGGGAAAGCACACTTTTTAAAAAACAGTACGACCGTATTGCAAATTTTGAAAAGGTGTGGCCTTCTCCGGTCATAAAAATCTGGAGGACACTATGCGTCAGAACACTCGCGCGATGATTTTCACGACAACCGCGCTGGCGACGGCACTTGTTGCTAGCCCGGCTTCTGCTCAGGAAACTGGTGAGGACGCTGAGGCGCGTCAGGACACGATTATTGTTTCTGGTGAGAAAATTGAGCGCTCGCTTCAGGATACGGTTAGCTCAGTAGATGTCACAACGGCGCCATCAATGTACAAAGTAGAAACAGGAGTGTTCGAGCCACCTGTCACACCTTGGGACTGAACCCCGCGGAGCGTGAATTGTTCATTACGTCCGCTACCGACCGTCACA
>JBCBCO010000071.1:0-10902 GCA_038630445.1 Pseudomonadota bacterium
TCGCACTAGACCTTCCTTTACGCTCCCCACGGCTTGCGCCGCCCTTCGGCCCGACCGTAGGGACCGTGGGGTCCATCTCCCGAACTCTCCGGTTGGATGAGGCGTAAAGTTACCCCTTTTTCTGGAGGCACTAGCAGGAGATGGGCTCCACGGTCAGCGCAAGCGCTGCCGTGGAGAGCGGGAGGTTAGATTGGGAGAGGCCCGTCAAACCTGGCCCTAATCGCGCCAGTCGTTGTTGCGGTTTTCGCCATCGAAAGCGGCCTGAACTCATTACAATAGGTCGCAAATTCGCCTGTTTTAATGGCCATTGAATAGCTGGTTGTTTTTAGAGGATGATAATTCCAAATGCACATTTTCATTCTAGGACATTCAAATGAAGCCGATGGGCGTTTGTCGGCCGCATCTGAAAGCCGGATTGCGTTTGCGATTTCTCTTCTTAAAGACTTCAGGTCTAAAAATCGTCCCGCTTACCTGCTCGCGACTGGAGGGTTTGGAAACAATTTCAACATATCTGAGACGCCGCATCATATTTGGGTGGAGAACCAGATTAGGAAGTATGGCCTGTCTGCACAGCTACGATCTGGGGAAATGCTAAGGAGCTCGCATACTGTTGAGGATGCCATCCTGATTAAACAGTACTGTTTTGATAATGATGTCCAATCGTTCCTGATTGTCACAAACGACTTTCATTTCGCACGCACCAAGTTGGTGTTTGATGCGATCTTCAATCCTGCATCAGTTCGCGTTCTGGCGGCTCCTGATCCAACCGAGATAGACGAGAGACATTTTGCGCATGAGAGAGACTCGGTCGGTCGGTTGGAGACACAAGGGGGTGTTATTTGGGCAGACGAATTCTACCCGCTAATGTCGTGACTGGGTCGATCTATCGAGCGTGAATATGTCTGTTTTAGCGTGTCTTAAGCGGCAGCCGCGAGGCTGTTTGCGGCCGGTGTGAGGGCTGAGAGGAAGGTCTCAATGCCCTTGGGCTTAACGAGGAAGGTTGCGCGGCGGCGGGCTTCGTCCATGTCGCCTGCACCGAGGCATTGGATCAGCTGCAGGAAAGCGGTTTCCAGCGGGTTGGCCTCGTGATCGCCCGGCACCTGAAAGATTGGACGGCGGGCATGGCGCTGAAGGCTCGTCAGGGCGCGTTCCAGCGACCAGGCGGTGACTTTACCGGCAGAGCGGCCCGGGCGTTCCCAGAGGGCTTCTAGGGTGGCTCGCTCATCAGCTTCAAACCCGAAACTGCGCGCGCGGGCGAAGTTGAGAACGATACGGTGGATGTCGCCAGTTAGGATCATTACATTGCTTATGCGACTAAGTCGCATGAAATGCAATCGGACTCTTTCAGATTACTGGTAGATTCCATGAAAAAAGCGCCTGTCGACGTGACAGACGCTTTTGTTATTGGCTTTGGCGAGCTTTAGGCGGCTTTTTTCGTGTCCGCACTGTCAGTTTTGACAAATTCGCCGCACCATTCTGTTTCAGAAACACTTGGCCATTGGGCGCGCGTGTCTTCTGAGCGAGGCTGGGGCGCGTAGCGTCTGCATTCGCCATCAGGGCTATTGAAAAACTTACATTGTCCGCACGTCATTTCGCGTGTCCTTTATCGCTGCTTCTGAAGTCTCATATAGCGCAGTGAAATCGAAAAATCAAGAAAAAGTGTAATAAAAACAGTGTATTGAAAACTATTCTCAGTTACATAGTTTATGCAAATCATGTGCAGTTTTATTGCAAATCATTCGCTCTGAAGTTGCAAATCACTTGCGAAAATTTCTAAAGGGAAAACAGGCTTGTGGACAAAAATGCCGGATGTGGGCGTCTGCGTCATCGCTGAGCCCGAGTTTGGCGCAAAATGCAGTTTTCGCGCATGAAACTTGCAATCTGACACACTTGTGTTGTCGTTTTTTGAGGGTTTGTGTGCAAAAAGATCACAAGAAAACAGACCATATGGGTGATATGCGTATTCTTCTGATCATTGGCGGCGGTATTGCGGCCTATAAGTCTCTGGAATTGATCCGCGAGCTGTCCCGGCGCGGGATCTCGAGCCGCTGTATCGTCACGCGGGGAGGGCAGGAATTTGTCACGCCCTTGTCTGTCTCGGCACTGTCCGGGGAGAAAGTATTTACCGAGCTGTTCGACCTCGATGATGAAGCCGAGATGGGTCATATCCAACTCTCGCGCTCGGCGGACCTGGTTGTGGTCTGTCCGGCGACGGCGGATCTGATGGCGAAGGCGGCGAATGGCTTGGCCAATGATCTTGCCAGTACCGCGCTGCTGGCGACGGATAAGCCTGTCCTGATGGTTCCGGCGATGAATGTTCGCATGTGGCAGCACGGCGCGACGCAGCGCAATGTTGAGACGCTGCGCGGCGATGGTGTCACTGTGATGGACCCGGATGAGGGGTCTATGGCCTGCGGAGAGTTTGGGCCGGGGCGCTTGCCTGAACCGCTGGCGATTGCGGACAGGATTGAGAGCATGTTGGGCGCCGATATTTTGCCCTTTGTGCGACCGAAGAGAGGCGCGTTAGAGGGGCGTCATGCACTTGTGACGGCGGGGCCAACGCGTGAGCCGCTCGATCCCGTTCGGTTTCTGTCGAACCATTCCAGTGGGAAGCAGGGCTATGCGATTGCAGGCGCTCTGGCGGCAGCCGGGGCGCGCGTGACACTGGTCAGTGGACCGGTCTCCATCGCGCCACCGCCCGGGGTTGATCTTGTGTCGATTGAAACAGCCCGCGAGATGTTAAAAGCGTGCGAAGAGGCGCTGCCAGCCGATATTTTTGTGTCTGTAGCGGCTGTGGCGGACTGGCGGCCGAGCCGGGCCGCCGCGAAAAAGATGAAGTTGAAAGATGGCGATGCCGGACCGCATTCCAAGCTGGAGCTGTCTGAAAATCCGGACATCCTGAAGACACTGTCGCGCAAGAAGAAGAAGCGACCTGATCTAGTAATCGGGTTCGCGGCTGAAACCCATGATGTTGAGACGCTCGCCATGGCCAAGCTGAAGCGCAAGCGCTGCGACTGGATCATTGCGAACGATGTCAGCGGCGATGTGATGGGCGGCAAGATGAACGAGGTTGCGCTCGTGACCGGCGACGGTGTGGCTGAGCGCTGGCCGCGCATGGATAAGGCGGCCGTGGCGGCGCGTCTGGCGACGAAAATTGCGGAGTACTTTGACCGCGCAGAGGCGTTGGCCGCGGAATAATTTTCTGCCCTCTCTTGATTTCGCCGCATTCCTAGGGCACCAGGCCGCTCCCCAAGACCAGAGACGAGAGGAGGGGTTATGCAGATAGACTTTGCCAACGCGTCCATCCTCGGGCGGATCGGTTAGGGGGCCAGCGCCTCTTTCTGACATTTTGAGACTGTGGCGGCCTTTTTGAGCCGTCCCTGAGCATGCGACCATGATGCGCGCGTGTTCAGATCACAAACTCTAGTGAACAGGAGGTCGCTTATGCGCGACGATATGTTCAAAGTCATTGTGGAACGTCCCCGTTGGGGTCGGGCCTGGGCGGTTAAGTCCAAGGCGCGGTATGACCGTTTGCCGGAGCGCTCGCACGTCACCGGACGGCGGTTGGCGCTTGAAGTCGGCAGCACGAAAGGGCTGAACGAAAACCTTGCGCCTTTGAAGCGCTATCTGCACAAGCAGGTGGGGCGGCCATGGGACAAGGTGTTCAGCGAAATCTGTGCGACGCTCGATACTGGAAGTACGGTGAAGCAGCATGTGCGAGAGCACATTGAGGATTTCATTATGGTGAAGGTCGGTGTTGCGGCTGATGGCAGTTTTTATGGCTTGGGCCGCTGGGGCAAACCCTCAACGCCCGATGCATGGTGGCAAGAGCTCTATGTCGATCCGAAGGATGGTCTCATCAAGCGGACTGACAAGCTTTGCCGGAAACTGCGTATGCCGAACCAGCGGAGCCATTGGCGCGAGCGCGCTAAAGCCCGTTGGCAGGCCGATCGGACGCATCCGGACCTCATCCGTCGAGACGGCGGTCAGTGCTTTCTTGTGAAGCTGAAAGGTTGCTGGTTTGAGATTGAGACCGACCGGCCACCGTACCTGAATGCACCGGATCTGATCGCGGCGTTCGCGTCTCCGCCAGTCGGTGAGGCAGCGGGCAAGTGGCAGATTGTATCAAAGCGCCAACTTTCAAAGAAGGCGCTTAAGGCGGAGGGGCTGTCCAACGGGTGAGGCGTTTGCATTGACGAAAACAGAAACAGCCGGGCCGCGAAGATGCAGCCTGGCTGTCTTGCTTTTTTGCTTATTCTGAACGTTAAGAGCCGCTGCCGAACTGTTTCACGATGCCCATGATTTGGAGGACGATGAGCGTGCCGCCTGCAATCATCAGGAACCATGGGAAGTCGATATCGATCAAGTCGCCGAGTGTGAGGCCGCTGTTTGCGGCTGCCCGCCCGCCTTCGAAGATCGCTTCGCGCCAAGCGCCAGGCAAGCCGATGAAAATGAAGAAGAAAGCGACAACAGGTACCGCGATTGGCAAGACCAGTCCGGCGATCGCGCCCCGCCGTTTGTCCTTAGCAGTCTCGCTGTCGCTCATAGATTTATAAATCAGCCACCCAGCGAAGATCGGGATAAGGTAGAAGAGTAAGAGGCTTAGTACGCCGATCATGCGGAACAGTCCGATCCCACTATCGCCGCCTGTCATGCGTGCAATGTCATTGATTTGGCCCATTGCGTCGAAGGCGTCACCGACATCCGTGATTAGGAGTAAGTGGCCGGCCAGCAACCAGCCCAAGATGATGAGGCCTGCACCGGCAACGTGCGGTTTGGTCAAAAACAGTCCTACGGTTGCATTGCTCTTTACGGCGTCCAGCATTTCGGCGCGGCTTTCTGCAGTTCCGAATTTATCGCCGATGCCGGACAGGTCAGGGGCGTTGAAGCTGGCCTTCAAGAGATAAATTTCCGTGGCTTTTCCGTCGGTGCCGACAAAATCGACCTTGTCCCCGGCTTTCGGTAGGCGCTCGCCCTTCCAATCACTTTTTGTGAAGGTGAAGCGGTCCCCGTTTTCCGTACGGATCGCGCCTTCGCCCGTGTCTTCGCTGTAACCGAGAATACTGCCGTCCATTGAAAAGCCCCATGTTCATTCGGTCAGACTCACGTTTATGGTCTGATACATTATGGATATTACAGTATTCGTTCGACGCCTAGAGCATTTCCAAGATTTAGACTTGCCGGCCTATGAGACGTCCGGTTCTGCAGGCATGGATATTCGTGCGGCGGTTCCGGAGGGCGAGCCGATTGTGCTTGCGACAGGTCAGCGCGCGATGATCCCGACGGGGCTCAGCGTCGCAATCCCGGAAGGCTATGAAATTCAGATGCGTCCGCGCTCAGGCTTGGCCGCTAAGCATGGGATTACCTGTCTGAACTCACCGGGCACGATCGACAGCGACTATAGAGGCGAGCTGAAAGTGATCCTGATCAATCACGGGGCGGAGCCGTTCACGATTACACGCGGGGAGCGGATTGGTCAGATGGTGCTGGCGCCTGTAACGCGGATTGACTGGAGTGAGGTCGACAGTCTTGATGAAACCAAGCGCGGTGAGGGCGGGTTCGGGTCGACGGGGCGTTAGTTGGCCTTAGCGCCTTACTTGCCCCAGACCTGTTTGACGCGCGCGTCGCGGCGGCAGCCGTCGCGGTAAAATTTATAGCGGACCGGGTTTTTCTTGTAATAGTCCTGATGGTAGGTTTCGGCACCATAGAAGGGGGCCTGATTGCGGACTTTTGTGACGATGGGGCCGGGCAGGACGCCGCTATCTGTGATCTCTGCAATTTCAGCTTCGACGATTGAACGTTCCTCTGCGTCGGCGACGAAAACCGCTGTCGTATAGCTGTTGCCGCGGTCGCAGAACTGGCCGCCATCGTCGGTTGGGTCGATATGACGGAAGAAATAGCTGACCAGTTCCTCATACTCGATCTTTGTTGGATCGTAGATGATTTTGACGGCTTCGAGATGGCCGTCTTTTGTGTGGGTTTTATAGGTCGGATTGGTCGTTTCGCCGCCTGTGTAGCCTGAAATTGTCTCGAGGACACCGTCGACCTTATCGAAATCGCTTTCGACGCACCAGAAGCAACCACCTGCAAAGATCGCAGTTTCCATCGCGCTCGTCACCGGACGGGCTTTATCATTATCGGCGCCAGCGGTCATGAAGAATGCGGCGAGCGTTGCGGTCCCGCCAGCGAGGGCAGCGACAAGGGCGGTCTGAGGGAGTTTCATGGCGTCTATACTTCGTTTTGCGTAGGTATAGACGCCATATGTAAACAGTCGCTCTCGAATTCGAGATTACAGTTCAGTTATCACGCGAATTTGAGCAGTTGTGAGCTTGGGATTTAACCGGCGAGACGTTCCACTTCAGCGTCGGAGAGCTCTGAATTGTCGTAGATGTTGGAGACATCATCCAAGTCATCCAATACGTCGAGCAGCTTCATCAGCGTGTCAGCGGCTTGGCCTTCAACCGGCACCGTGTTCTGGGGTTTCCAGATCAGTTTCGTGGATTTGGCCTCTATCTCGCCGAACTGGCCTTCAAGTGCACCGGCGACGTCAGAGAGTGCCTCGCGGTCTGTGTAGACGTAGTGGGACTCTCCGTCGGTTTCGATATCGCTTGCCCCGGCATCGAGGGCCGCCATCATGATCGTGTCTTCGTCGCCTGCTTCTAGCGGGAAGACGATTTCACCGACTTGTTCAAACCCGAAAGAGACAGAGCCGGTTTCACCGAGATTGCCGCCATTTTTGGAAAAGGCGGTTCGGATTTCGCTCGCGGCGCGGTTTTTGTTGTCGGTGGAGGCTTCGACAATGATGCCGACGCCGCCGGGGCCGAAGCCTTCATAGCGGATGTCGATATAGTCTTCACCGCCGCCGCCCTGACCCTTATCGACGGCACGTTTGATATTGTCCTTCGGCATGGACTGGCCGCGCGCATTGGCAATAGCGAGGCGCAGGCGCGGATTGGCATCCGGGTCGGGGCCGCCGAGTTTGGAGGCGATTGTGATCTCTTTTGACAGACGCGCAAACAGGGCCGCGCGTTTCTTGTCTTGCGCGCCTTTGCGGTGCTGAATATTTGCCCATTTACTATGGCCAGCCATGGGAGGCTCCTTACGAGTGGTCTTTCCTGCGGCTTAGCGCAGGTTGGTCTTGTTTTCAAAGGTCGAGGTGAGACGGGCGCTTAATTTGTCTGACTGAGCCGTCCGCCGATGCGGATGGGTTCGATACGGGTTGCGAGGCCTGTTGCAAGATCGGTTTCAACGAAGACACCGCAGAGTGTGGCTTCGCCTTCTGCGGGCTCGTAGCGCTTGCCGGGCATCTGGGTCAGGAAGCGGGTGATGGAGAGCTCTTTTTGCATGCCGATGACGCTGTCATAGTCACCACACATGCCTGCATCTGTCTGGTAGGCGGTTCCGCCGGGCAGGATTGTATGGTCGGCGGTGGGGACATGGGTGTGGGTGCCGACGACGAGGCTGGCGCGACCGTCGCAATAATGGCCCATGGCCATTTTCTCTGATGTGGCTTCGCAATGGAAATCGAGGATGACGGCATCAGCGACCGTGCCCAGGGGGAGCGCGTCTAGGGCGGTGTCAGCGGCAGCGAAGGCATTGTCCAGGATCTGGCGCATGAAGACATTGCCCTGCAGCTGGATCACGCCGACGCGACGGCCATCGCGAAGCGTGAACAGGTTGCTGCCCCTACCGGGGGCATTAGCATCTGCGGGGTAGTTCAGAGGGCGGATAATGCGGGGCTCTCGCTCAATATAGGTCAGCATTTCGCGCTGGTCCCAAGCGTGATCGCCTAAGGTGAGACAGTCTGCGCCGGCATCGAACAAGGCATTGGCGATTTTCTCTGTCAGGCCGAAGCCGCCAGCGGCGTTTTCTGCATTTACAACCACGAAGTCGAGGTCGAGATCACGGCGCAGGCCCGGTAGGTGTTCTGCCATCGCTAAGCGACCGGGTTTGCCGACAATGTCACCGAAGAATGCAAGTTTCATCTGCGCCTTATGCTTGGACGCAGCGCAAAAGAAAAGGCGCGACCCGCAAGAGCCGCGCCTTCGTCTTATTTGGCCGTCCGCGCTATTTCGCAGAAGCGGTGATGCCGAGGCTGTCTTTCGTGAAGCTCGCCGGATCAGGATTTGCCATGGCTGTGCCCAGATTCAGTGGAGTGCCCGGCTTCATGCTGATCGTCAGCGTGCCGGGATCTGCGATAAACTTGGACAGAGCCCCTGTGACTTCGGTGACAAGCGCCATGTCGACGCCTGAACCTTGCGCCATCATTGGTGCCATGCCGAGGCCCATGGAAATCTGGCTGCGCAGGGCATCCGGATCCTGACCGTTCATGGTCGCGGCCGCATTAATGGAGCGGTTGACCAGACCATCGTCCTTAATCTCCATGCTGAGATCGAAAATCGTCAGTGCAGAGAAGGCTTCCGTCATGGCATCCGGATCAGGCTCGGCGCCATTAGCGAGATCTTCAAAGTTGAAGGACTCCCCTGCCAGTTTTGAGTATTCTGCAAAACCGCCGAGTTCACCGCCGAACGAGAAGCGTGCCCCGTCTTCGACTTCGAAATAGTTTTTGCTGGCTGTGTAAGACACAACGTCACTGTCAGGATTGTAGTCAGCGACGCCTTCGCCATTGATGACGAGGTTTTCATAACCGAGGACGCTGAGGCCCTGAAGTAGGCCTACGCCGCCCTCGCCGCCATCAGGGTCGGCGTCGATCTTCATAGTAAACTTTGGTGTCACATATTTGACCGGATCGCCGTTGGCATTGCGCTCAACGAATGTGCTGAGGCTGTCCATCGCGACCTTTGCGCCGGCAAGGTTCAGGTCCAGACCTTCCATTGCAAACGAGTCATAGCCTGGCTCCATCGGGTTCTCGTAGGCCAAAGCCATGACCGCAGCGACCATTTCTTCCTCGTCGCCAATATTATCTTCAATAGCTTTAAGATATTTGGCGTCGACATTGACCATGCTCATCTCATCGATTTTACCCGTAAAGGACATGCCTTCGGTTGCATCCTCAGCGTCAAATGTAAGCCCTTTCATCAGGAAGCGGGCCGCTTTCAGATCAGTCATGTCGCGGATTTCGAACTTGCCGAGGCCAAAGGTTCCGGCTGCATCGGCATCATCGAAGGCGCCTGTAATGTCACTGATAGAGGCCGAACCAAACTCAAGAGTTTCGACAGCCGGGAAGGGGCGCTGTTGCCCGCTTAGTGTTGCAGCAAGCCAACCAGACAGTTCAGGCGACGGATTGACGAGAGAAATGTCGCCAACTTTGACGGTGCCCTCTTCTCCGGGAGGAGCGATTTCAATGTCACTAAAGACCATTTTTCCGAACGTGGCTGTGTCGCCTTCGACATTGAGCCCTTCAAAAGCCAGTGATCCGATTTTCATCTCGTCGCTTCCACCAATGGTGAGATTGGTGAAGGTCGCGTCGTCGCCATCGACTGACTTGTCTGCGAAAAACAGGATGCCGCTTCCGCTATCTGTGAGTGACATCGCTGCGAGTGCGTCTGCGGCTTTGGCAGGGTCACCGTCGCGGACTGTGAGTTTGCTCAAATCTGCATCAGATGTGGATGGCGTGTCACCACCGGTTCCGCCGCAACCCGCGATTAGGGCAAGCGCCGCAGCGCCCATCATTAGATTTTTCATATTGTCATTCCCTCAATAGGCGATTTTCTGTATTACGTGGACTTTGACATGTCGAGATAACATTTAATGATAAACGATAAGAAAAGCAAGATTTCGGTCAAAACTCGCTCCGGTTGTGACATTCCGGTCCGTCTGGAGGTCAATAAACGGGCAAAACGTTTGATTTTACGCGTGGATGAGAAGGCCAGAGAGGGCGTTGCTGTGTCCCCGAATCGCCGCGCTTTGGCTGATGTTGCCCGGTTTGCACAGGAGCGCGCGGATTGGTTAGAGGCGCATTTGGGGGCCTTGCCGGCGCAGGTGGCCCTGGTGGATGGCGCGCGGTTTCAGTTGCGTGGGCAGCCTTGTGAGATCACGCTGCAGGGCGACGGGCGCATGGCGTATCTGAGTGAGGGCGAGCCCATGCGGCTGCACGCGCCGGGGATCGCGGAGACGATCGAGCGCCGTGTGCTGCGCTTTTTGAAGGCTGAGGCGAAGGCTGACCTGACGCGCGCGGTGGAGCGCTATTGCGATGCGCTTGGCGTGGCGGCGCGACGGGTCACGATCAAGGATACGAAGTCGCGCTGGGGGTCGTGTACCTCAGATGGGCGGCTGGCGTTTAGCTGGCGGGTCATTATGGCACCGCCTGACGTGCTGGAATATTTAGCGGCGCATGAGTGTGCGCATCTATTGGAGATGAACCATAGTTCGAAATTCTGGGCGCATGTGGAACGGTGTCGACCCACCTGGAAGCGCGAGCGGAACTGGCTGCGTCGGCATGGGCGGGAGTTGCATGCTGTGGGGTAGGTTTTTGATGTTTTTGATTTCAGGGTCCACCCGCTCCCTCACTGTTCTCTGAATCAGGATCCGCCCTCTCCTCATCCTGAGCGAAGTCGAAGGGCCAACCACCCCAGCCTCCTGGCACCATGGGGTGGTTGGGAGGGGGAGAGGGCGGATCCTGAAATTACAAACGCCCGATCCGTCGAATTTCCCAGCGTAGGTCCACGCCGGAATGATCCAAAACGCGTGCGCGCACAAGCTCGCCGAGCGCTTCGATATCGGCGGCAGTGGCCTCATCGACATTGATCAGGAAATTGCAATGCTTCTCACTGACCTGCGCCCCGCCGACACGGAGGCCTCGGCAGCCCGCAGCGTCGATCAGCTTCCAGGCTGAGCGCTGCTTTGGTGTACCCGGCGGATCAGGGTTTGCGAAAGTGGAACCGCCGGTTTTTTCTTTGATCGGTTGGGTTTCCGCGCGGCGGGCCTGGTGGGCCTCCGTGT
>JBCBCO010000072.1:0-10829 GCA_038630445.1 Pseudomonadota bacterium
GTGAAGGCGTCTTAAGTGGGTCACATGACAGACATGCCTCAACCGCTTTCATCGCCGAAACCGCGCACCTACGGCGCGGTCAACTGGGTTGGCCTATGGACGCTTTATAAACGCGAGGTTGGGCGCTTTCTGAAAGTCTGGATGCAGACACTCTTCGCGCCGGTTGTGACGACCCTGCTGTTCATGACGGTGTTCAAATTGGCCTTTGGTAATCGCGGTGAGCTGACGGGTGATTTTGCCGGGCTGAATTATAATGACTTTCTGGCACCGGGCCTCGTCGTGATGAGCGTGTTACAGAACGCATTTCAGAACTCATCCAGTTCGCTGACCATCGCCAAGGTTCAGGGCAGTCAAGTTGATTTCCTGATGCCGCCGCTCTCTTCCGCAGAACTGGCGTTCGGGTTTATTTTTGGAGCTGTGACGCGTGGCGTTATGGTCGGTGTGATTAGCGCGGTTGCCATTCACTTCAGTGGGCTCGCAGACTTAAGCGTCGCGCATTGGGGTCCGATTATCTATTTCGCGCTGATGGCGGCGATCTTTTTGGCCGCGCTCGGCGCTATGGGTGGAATTTGGGCCGATAAGTTCGATCATCTCGCCGCGGTGACCAATTTTGTGATCGTGCCGCTGACCTTCCTGTCGGGCACATTTTACGACATCAATGTCTTGGTCGAGCCGTTCAAAACGCTCGCGTATTTTGATCCGATCTTCTTCCTGATTGACGGGTTCCGTTATGGCTTCACCGACGCGGCGAATTCCGACTTGATGCTTGGCGCAGTCGTGAGTGCGGGGTCAGCCTTTGCGGCCAGTTTTGGTGTCTGGTGGATGCTGAAAAGCGGCTATAAGCTGAAGGCGTAATGTCCCTTCCCATTCTGACCATGACCGATGTCCGCCTGTCTTTTGGCGGGAAGCCTCTGTTTGAGGGCGTGACGTTTACGTTGGCCAAAGGCGAGCGGGCGGCTTTGGTTGGGCGCAATGGGGCGGGCAAGTCGACGCTGATGCGGATGGTAACGGGCGAGCATGAGCCTGATGATGGGGAGCAGTGGCTGCATCCGGGAACGGTGGTGACTAAAGTCGATCAGGAGCCTGACCTGAGCGCGTATGATACGGTGCTGGATTATGCGAGCGACGGGGTCGAGCATGTCTGGCGTGCGGAAGCAGAGTTGGGCCATTTCGGGGTGGATGCTGAGGCTTCGCCAAGTATTCTATCCGGTGGCCAGACACGACGGGCGGCACTGGCCAAGGCCTTCGCGAGCGATCCGGACATCCTGCTGCTGGATGAGCCGACCAACCATCTCGACGTGCCGATGATTGAGACATTGGAAACGCGGCTGCGCGAGTTTAATGGCGCGGTCTTGCTCGTCAGTCACGATCGCCGGTTTATGGAAAATATTACGACGAATACGCTGTGGTTGCGCGATGGCGTGGTTCTGAAAAGTCCCGAAGGCTATGCGAAGTTTGATCAGTGGGCGGAACAGGTCGAAGAGGCTGAAATCCGCCAGTTAGAGAAACTGAAGACACAGTTGAAGGCGGAAGAGCACTGGCTGCATCGCGGCGTGACCGGACGGCGCGCGCGAAATATGGGGCGGCTCACCAAGCTGAAAGCGATGCGGGCCGAAGCGGTGCGGCGCAAGGCGGCCCTGAATGCGGGCAAGGCGAAAGCCGGGATCAGCGCCGAAGAAGCCGGTAGCCAAGCGCGCAAAGTGATTGAGACGTTCGGCCTGTCGAAAGCGTTTGGCGATCTGAAGATTGTAGACGATTTGACGATCCGGATTATGCGCGGCGACCGGATTGGCTTTATTGGCCCGAACGGTGTCGGAAAAACGACGCTGTTGAAGCTGATGCTGGATGAGCTGCCCCGTGATGCGGGAAATGTGAAGGTCAATCCGGCGCTAAGGATCACCTATCTGGATCAGACGCGTGACACGCTGAAGCCCAAGGATACGCTGTGGGAAGCCCTCGCGCCGCAGGGCGGGGACTCGATTATGGTGCAGGGCAAGCAGCGCCATGTTGCGGCCTATGCCAAGGACTTTTTGTTCAAGCCGGATCAGTTGCGTCAAGCGGTGTCTGCGCTGTCCGGAGGGGAACGCAACCGACTGACACTGGCGATTGCCTTGGCGCAGTCGACGGATGTTCTGGTGCTGGATGAACCGACCAATGATCTCGATATGCAGACGCTCGATCTGCTGGAAGACATGCTGTTGAATTTTGAGGGCACGCTCATTCTAGTGAGCCATGACCGGGCGTTTCTGGATGCGACGGTGACGTCTTGTCTGGTACCTGTGGGCGATGGCGAGTGGATTGAAACGGCGGGCGGCTGGAGCGATGCGCAACGTCAAATCAAGGGCGTACGCAAGAAGGCGAAAGACGCACCGGCGGGCAAAGCGAAGGCTGAGAAAGCGAAGCCGACTGAACCGAAGAAGCAAACCAAGCTCTCGTTCAAAGATCAGCATCGTTTGAAAGAGGTCGAAAAGGCAATGCCGCGTCTTAGCGAAGAGATTAAGGCCTTAGAGGGGAAACTTGCTGATCCAGAATTGTTCACGCGGGATGCGGATGCATTTGCACAGGTGAATGCGGCTCTAGAAAAGGCGCGGGCGGAGTTGGAGCAGGCTGAACTTGACTGGATAGAAATCGAGGAGAAGAAGGAAGCTTTAGAGGTTTAGCTCTGACTTTATGCAAGTTGCTGCGTTTGCGCCCGTGATCTTGAGTTAAATACCCTTTTCACATCATCCGACGACCCCAGCCTTGAGCTGGGGTCCAGCTCTGACCCTGTCGTCGAGGTTGAGGAGTCCAGAGATGGATACCAGCCTTCGCTGGTATCAGCGGAAAGTGGAAGTATGGTCGCTTTAAAGATAGAGAACGACAGGTGCTAATCTTTCGGCGCACTCGCCTTAATCGCTAACGCATGGAGACCAGCTTCGAATTCTGGTTTTAGCGCGTCCATGACCGCGCGTTGCATTGTGACGCGGGTTTGGCCGCTGAAAGACGGGGCGGTGATGCGTACGGTATAGTGAGTTTCGCCTTCGGGTCGCGCGCCGGCGTGACCTGCATGAAGATGGCTATCGTCTTTAATCTCGAGCTCTGTTGGCTCGAGCGCCTGCGTCAACAAGGCGTGCATCCGATCAAGTCTTGTCATTTCTTCTGGCCTCTTTGCGTGTAAGCGATTATGTTGCGCCGCTGATGTCTGATTCATACTCATACCGCCCCAAGTTCACTGACATAAGAGTGAAACCGCCCGCTGACGAGAAGTCGCGTGAAAAGGCGCAGAAAGAACGCGTGTGTGAAAAGCCAGGATGCGATTTGGCAGGAGAGCACCCTGCGCCTAAAAAATTTGGTGATGGCAAACACTGGTTCTGCAAGAAATGCGCTGCAGAGTATAATCGCGGCTTCAACTTCTTCGACACGATGACGGAAGAACAGTTGAAGCAGTTCAATGAAAATGCGCGCTACGGCTTCAAGCAGACCTGGAAAATGGGCAGCGGTCCGATGGGCGGTGCGAAAGCGGGCAAAGCCCACGATCCGCGCACGTATCGCGGCTCTGAATTCTTCGGCAATAGTGCGGCGGATCGCGCTGAACGGCGCGCGGCACGCGGCGCGACTGGCGTTGCCGCGCGGGCGCTGGCGGAGCTGGATCTGGAGCCGACCGCCAAGCCCGCTGAAATCCGCGCGCGCTATGCCGAATATGTCCGTCGGTTCCACCCCGACAGCAATAGCGGCGACCGCTCGTCTGAGGATAAGCTGAACCGTGTGATCCGGGCGGGCAAAACGCTGAAAGCGGCCGGTTTGATGAAGGACTGACGGGGTTTCTTGTCAGAATGCCAAAACCGGAACACACTTACGCTATGACTGACGTGCCTCAGCTCTCATATGCGGATTACTTCGAGCATCCGGTGAAACGCGGGTTTGTACGCGCGGTTGAGCGACTGTCAGGGCAGCGGAAGCTGCAAAAGCTGTACGAAGAGTATCGCGCCAATCTTGCGCATGAGCCGTTTTTTGCCGCCGCTATACGATTGCTGGAGCTGGATGTGCAGTTCAATGCGGCGCGGCTGGCTGGCATTTCGGCAACCGGGCCCCTCGTTGTGGTGGCCAATCATCCGTTCGGGTTTCTGGACGGGTTATTGATTGCCTGGATCGTGTCGCTGCGGCGCATGGATTTCAAAGTTCTGACAAATGCGGTGCTGGACGGCGCACCAGAAGCGCGTGACTGGCTGCTTCCGATAGATTTTGCGCCAACGAAAGAGGCCCAGAAAGTCAATCTGGCGACGCGGGCCGAAGCGCTGCAGCGTCTGGGGAATCGCGAATGTATTGTGGTCTTTCCGGCAGGTGGGGTGTCGACCTCGCCAACGCCCTTCGCCAAAGCGGCTGTCGATGACACGTGGAAGCCGTTTACCGCGAAACTCATTACAAAGAGTGGGGCAAATGTGACGCCGATCTATTTTGAGGGTCAGAATTCGCGTCTTTTCCAATGGGCGAGCCATATGTCGATTGAGTTTCGGTTGGCCCTGATCTTTCGGGAAGTAAAGCGCCGGATCGGGACGGTTGTGCCTGTGCATATTGGTGAAACGCTCAGCCCGGAAGATCTACAGAAAGCGGGCAAGCGCCATGATCTCATGAACTTCCTGCGCCGCGAGACCTATTCCATGGCGCCGGAACGGATGCACGCGCACATCGCTAAAGCTGAGAAGCGGTTCTTTGAGAAAAAGCCTGCGATTTTTATGTGAGTTTTTTTGGCTGACCCAGCCCGCTCCCCCTTCCCAACCACCCCAATGGTACCCTGTGCGGGCGGTTGGGAAGGGGGAGCGGGCTGGGTCAGCTAATCTGAATCTACGGAATATAGACCGTGTAAATGACCTCGGCTTCGACGTCGAACGTGCCTTCAGCGAGGTCGATATTTCCGGTGTTCCAGCGATAATCCAAGTCAAAGCGGACCGACTGTTCCGGGATCGTCCCGGCGTTGAGCGCTGTACGTCGGTTACCGTCAAATATCGTTGAGCCACCTGTCAGCCTGCCAAGGCGTCGATATCCGCCCCAGTTCACGCCGCTTTGGTCGGTGTTTCCGGTGTGTGGAAATTGTGCCGCTGTCCCAAAGTCCAAGCCACTATCTGTGCCAGATTGTGCCAGCCGCATGCGAAGTCGGATCAAGTCAAGATCGGCTGGATCACCCACGGTGCTGGAGATCACATCGATAGAAAAGGCCTTATTGGAGGCTACGTAGAAGCTACTCTCGATTTCACTCCGGATGGTGCGGACATCGGTATTCGCGTTCAGACGGAACGCGTTGAGCGTGTCACTCGCCGATGTAAACCGATCACCCTGCCGCGTCGTTTGATTACCGCCGCCAGGAGAGCGCTGGATCCGCAGCGCTGCACCGGTCCCATCAGGGAAAGACTCATTGAGCGGATCGAGCGTGCCCGTCACCACAGTATAGGCGTCGCCTGCAATCAGATCGCTAGACAAACCGCCGCGCTCGATAATGAAATCGGAGACGATTGGAGCATTGTCGGCGCTATCGGCACCCCAGACGATAACGAGGCCCGGAACCTCAAATTTAGGTTGATCGATCGTGCCTGCAGACCCGCCGATGGCGAATGCGCTGAGGCTTGCCATCCACAGGATGCAAGCTTTGGAGAATGCAGACCGCCCGTCTCTCATCGCCACAGGCTTATCAAAGAGGTCTATGAATCGCGCTAAGCGGTTCTGTGAAATTTGAGAGAAGTCAGGGGTTTAAGCAGCTTCGAGTTCGATGCCTTTTTCGACCATATAGTCGCGCAGCTCGCCGCTCTCGAACATTTCCTTGACGATGTCAGCGCCGCCGACAAACTCGCCTTTGACGTAGAGCTGCGGAATGGTTGGCCAGTTGGTATAGACTTTGACGCCTTCGCGAATGGCCTGATCTTCAAGCACATTCAGGGTTTCATAATCGACGCCGAGATAGTCCAGAACCTGCACGACGACAGAACTGAAACCGCACTGCGGGAAGGTCGGCGTCCCTTTCATGAAGAGCAGAACGTCGTTCGATTTGACGGCTCCATCGAGAAAAGCCTGAACATCATCGGACATGGTGAATTCCTTATCTATCCGCTCTGACATGGCACCGATGCAGTGCGCTTCAAGTCCTAGTCTGCTTCGTCGGTAATCTGGTCGCGTGCGACAGGAATGAGCTCTGCCATCCGCTCGCGCAGCAGGTCGTCGCTAATGTTTAAGGCTTTTGCGGTGATGTCGGCTTGCACTTTGCGGAACACATCTTCGTCGCCCGGCTCTTCAAGATCAGCCAGAACAACGGTCTTCGCATAGGCATCTGCATCGTCGCCGATCAGGTCCATCTGTTCTGCAATCCAGAGGCCGAGCAGTTTGTTGCGGCGTGCCATGACTTTGAATTCCGTGGCTTCATCCATCGCATAGCGGGCTTCTTCACCGCGTTTACGGTCATCGAATGAGGACATGCCTCTCTCCTTATCGTTTTCAGGGTTGATATAGAGGCGGGAGCGCGCTGAGTGCAATATGCCTTTTGCCTGAATCAGCGGACTGGCGTATGGGGGCGGATCGAACTTTTGCGCCTGCAATCCAAGGGGGCTGTCATGTCTAGACGCCGTATCATTTACGAGGGTAAAGCCAAAATCCTGTATGAGGGGCCGGAGCCGAATACGCTGGTCCAGTATTTCAAGGATGATGCGACGGCGTTTAATGCCGAAAAGAAAGCCGTTCTGGACGGCAAGGGTGTTCTGAATAACCGGATCAGCGAGTATTTTATGACCGGGCTGAATGCAGCCTCGATCCCGAACCATTTCATCAAGCGGCTGAACATGCGTGAGCAGCTGATCAAGAAAGTTGAGATTATCCCGTTGGAAGTTGTTGTGCGTAATGTCGCGGCAGGCAGCATCGCCAAGCGTCTTGGACTTGAAGAGGGTAAACCCCTGCCCCGGCCGCTCGTGGAATATTACCTTAAAGACGACGCGCTCGGCGATCCGATCATTTCTGAGGAACACATTGCCGCGTTTGGCTGGGCCGGACCGCATGAGCTGGACGAGATGGTGGCGACGTCGCTGCGCGTGAATGATTTTATGACGGGCATATTTTACTCGGTCGGGATTAAGCTGGTGGATTTCAAGCTGGAGTTCGGCCGCTTTTTCGAGAACGATATGACACGGATCATCCTCGCCGATGAGATCAGTCCGGATAATTGCCGCCTGTGGGACATTGAGACCGATGAGAAGCTCGACAAGGACCGTTTCCGGCGTGACCTTGGCGGTGTGACAGAAGCCTATGCAGAAGTCGCGCGGAGGCTCGGCATCATCAAGGAATCAGCGCAGGGAGCAGAGATTGTTCCGCTAAATGGAGGCGTGAAATGAAGGCGATTGTCCACGTTGCTTTGAAATCCGGTGTGTTGGACCCGCAGGGCAAAGCGGTCGCTGACACGCTGGGCCGTATGGGCTTTGCTGAAGTGCAAGGCGCGCGTATCGGGAAAGTGATCGAGCTAGATCTTGATGGCGTGGCTGAGGCCGACGCCGAAGGCCGCGTCAAAGAGATGTGCGAGAAACTGCTCGCGAATACGGTGATTGAAAGTTATCGCTTCGAGCTTGTCGCCTGATTGAGCGGTGTCTATCCTGCTGCGCAGGAGGATAGAGCGATGTTGAAACTGACATTCTGCCTGCACCGGCTGCCGGGCATGAGCCGGGAAGACTTTCAGGATTACTGGTACAACCAGCATGGGCCTCTGGTGGCGCGGCTGGCGAAGACTTTGGGCATCAAGCGATATGTCCAGAGCCATGCGCTTGAGCATCCGTTCAACGATGCAACGCGGCAAAGCCGAGGTGCACCAGAAAGCTATGATGGGATCGCCGAGCTTTGGTTTGAGAGCTGGGAGAGCCTGCTTGAAACCGCCAATGATCCGGCTACGGCAGAGGCTGGAAACGCTCTTCTTGAAGACGAGAAAAAGTTCATTGATCTGAGCCGAAGTCCAATCTGGTTCAACGAAGAGAAAGTCGTAATCGGGTAGCTGACGAACGATCAAGATGAAATTTTCTCATTTTTAGCGACGGATTCTCTACGCCTGTCCGTTTTACCTCCCACAGATAAACCTGGGAGGTTCCTATGAAGTCACTAATCGTTGTTGCACTGACAGCCAGCTTGCTAACCCCTGTTGCCATCGCCGGCCCGACAGATCGCGCCGATCGCATTGATGATCGTCTTGAGCGTCTCGAAGGCCAGACTGAGCGCCGTGACGATCGGCTTGAGAATAAAGAGGACAAGCTCGAAGCGCGTATCGACCGTCTCGAAGATCGCGCTGAGAATGCGGAGAGTGAGGCCAAAGCAGATGGGCTAGAGGCCCACGCTAATCGTGTTGAAAATAAACTTGAGCGCGTCGAAGTTCGCGGTGATCGGCTCGATCACCGTGCAGATCGCATCGACAATAAGCAAAATCGCAGATCAGAGCGCCGCTAGAGACGCAATCAAACACTAAGTCTCAATCGCAGGGGCCCCGGATATGAGGATGTCTGGCCCGCTTCGTGCTTGTCTTTCCGGCATGAAACAGATTGTGCCAATCTTAATCTCGCTTTTACTCGCCGCGCCGGTCTTTGCTGAGCAATGCCGTACAGCGGCGACATCCTGGCAAGAGGCCGGTTACGCGATGCGCACGGAGGTCACAAGCCGCGCGGATGGCGGCTGTAAGCTGATCAAACAGAGCATTGACGGGGTCGAGGAGCGCGGCCTCGACTGCAATTGCGACCTGCTGATCGATGGCCGTGAAGGTCAGTTTCGTGCGCCGCCCGCCTTCGCACAAAGTCCCCTCTTGGAGGTTTGCTATGGCCCCGAAGCAGATCCAGATGAGTACCCAGCCAGCGAATGGCTAAATGTGGTGACAGATTAAAGCTCACAAAACTCAATCTCCGTAGACACGCTGTTCCGCGCAAAAAGACTTATTTTACCGACTTGCTCTATCGCTGTGCTGAACAAATCAGGCCGCGCCATACGGCAAGAATAGGGTCGCGAACGTGACGTTGAGACTGAAGATTTTGAGCGTCGCAGCGATTCTGGGATTGCTATACAGCCTGCTCCCTCCCGGCAAACCATCTGCTACATTCACACCCTTAAAGACTGATTTTCTTATCGGGCATGCAGGCGGTGGTCTGGAGGTTGGGACGTATTCGAACTCACTCGAAGCGATGACGCTGTCTGCCAAAAACGGCTTGCGCTACATCGAGGTCGACCTTTTGCAGGTCAGGAATGGAGACTGGGTCCTGATCCACGATTGGGGGAAAACCCACTCACGCTATTTCAGTGCGTTTCCGCGGTTTCCCGCACAGCTAAAACTGCGTCAGCTAATCGTCCCAGAATCCGCCGCTGCGTTCAAAGCGAAAGCTATGCGATATGATTTGACGCCGCTGACACTCGACGATCTGATCATCTGGATGCGGGCAAACCCGGACATTGCGATTATTACGGATATAAAAGGCCCAAACCTTGAAGGTCTCAAAGCGATTAAGGAGGCTTTGCAGGGCCAGGTCAGTCAAATCATACCGCAAATCTACACGGCTGACGAATATGAGCCTGTGAGAGTTATCGGGTTTGAGCGAATTATTTTTACAGCTTATCGATCATCCATGAGTGCGCCTGACATTCTTGAGTTTGCAAGAGACACTGAGCTATTTGCTGTTACGGTTCCACATGTCGGTCTTGCGGAAGACTCGCAGGCTTGGTTGGCGGCGATGCCGGTTCCGGTTCTGACGCATACCGTGAATGACGCAGAGAGAGCCGCTGATCTTATGGAATGGGGCGTTTCAGGCTTCTACACAGATTATTTGATACCAAACTAAATATTGCTCAGCTGTAATCTGCAATTCGACTGAGCAATCGTCCACGAAACTCGAAAAAGCTTGCTCCACGGATTTTGATGCTTTCGCCGGCTTTTGTGCCATTAGGCAGGTCGACAGCTGCTTTTCCTTCAAATTCGATTTCAGCTGCGGCTTTGCCTTCACCAATCACCAGATTGACGAGTTTCTGGCGGCGGTAAGAAAATGCGTTTCCGGACAGGCGCGCGACCTCACCCATCTGCTCGCGGCCCTCAAAGCGCAAGGAGTGCCCGGCATTTGAGATATTTTCGAAGATCACATCCTCGGTGACGCAATCCAACATGCCCTCGATATCGCGGTCATTATAGGACTGAATGTAGCGACTAATGATGTCTTCATACATGGGCGGCTCTCCTTCACCTGAAATTATGGTTTCATGCGCCTATTGCAAGTTGTAATGGGTCATGACATGACCCGCGCTGTTTCGCCGGAGGTTTAGATATGTCGCTACGTGTTGCCGTTATTGGCGCGACCGGGAATGTCGGGCGCGAGCTGTTCAACATTATGGATGAGCGGAAATTCCCGGCGACCAAGGTGCATGCGGTCGCGTCACGCCGATCTCTGGGTAAGAAATGCTCTTATGGGGACAAGACGCTGTTGGCCGAAGACTTGGAGCAGTTTGATTTCTCCACGGTTGATCTCGTTCTGATGTCGGCAGGTGGTAGCGTCTCCAAGGAGTGGTCGCCGAAGATTGCCGCCGCAGGTGCGATTGTGGTCGATAATTCGAGCGCTTGGCGGATGGACCCGGATGTTCCACTGATCGTGCCGGAAGTGAATGGCGAGGCGGTGCTCGGCTATAAAACAAAGGGCATTATCGCCAATCCGAACTGTTCGACAGCGCAGCTTCTGGTGGCGCTGAAGCCACTGCATCAGGCGGCAGGCATCAAGCGTGTTGTTGTCTCTACCTATCAATCTGTTTCAGGCGCGGGCAAAGCCGCGATGGATGAGCTGTGGACACAGACCAAGGGCATCTTCGTCAAT
>JBCBCO010000073.1:0-10791 GCA_038630445.1 Pseudomonadota bacterium
CTGAGCTTACAAGAACGTTCGCGGAGTATAATGCGGCAGCAGCCTTTAGAGCCGAGCAAATTGCTCAGGGTGTAACAGCCTCCATGAGCATCCAGAAAGCGAATGCGATTACTTTCCTGCATCTCGGTCAATTACTGACTGCGTACTATTTCGCGTACTTCCTACTCATCCTGCCTGTGCTTGGTTTGCGGGAAACTCCGAAAGGCGAACCGCAATCAATCCACAAATCTATCCTCGGCGGATCGAAAGCCACATCCAAACCGAAGAGCGATCCAGCGCCTGCCCCTGTGGCTGAGCCGGTTGCAGTTCCTGCGGAATAAAGGACTAAAGCGACGTCATGAAACTGTTGCGTATACTTATTGCCGGACTAGGGGCTGCGTCTCTTGTGGTCTCAGCCCATGCGGCTGGCGGGGCTAAGAAGCCAAAAGAACCAGAGGGCGGTTGGCCGTTTCAAGGGGCACTTGGCGAGTTGGACATGGAAAGCGCCCAGCGTGGTTATCAGGTTTACAAAGAGGTCTGTGCTTCATGCCACAGTATGGAATTGCTCTCTTACCGGAACCTCGCTGAACCCGGCGCGCCTTTCTATGATCCGAGTTATTCGAACCCAAATGACAACCCGCTGATCAAAGCGATTGCCGCTGAAGGGCGGGTGTATGATCCATATGCAAGCGATGCAGATGATGATGGATTCCGCCCGGCGCGCCCATCTGACCGCTTCGTTTCACCTTATCCGGATGAGCAGACAGCCCGTGCAGCAAATGGCGGTGCTTATCCGCCGGACTTCTCTGTGATCACCAAGGCCCGAGGCAAAGGAAATGAAGGTGACGGCGCAACCTATGTGTACGCGCTCATCAAAGGCTATCCAGAGCCTGAGAAAATCAAACGCCGGACCAACGCTGAGGGCATTCCTGAGACCTACATTACGTTCGATAAGGACGAGACAATTGGGGAGCTAACACAGCCAGCAGGCCAGTATTATAATCCTTACATGCCCGGCGATGCGTCGGCGCAATGGGAAGGTGATCCACGTCACGTGCCGTATGGCGGGTTTCTCGCTATGGCACCACAGTTGAATGATCCTGCCGGTGATGAAGGCGTTGATTGTAAGGCGCTCCATAAGGATGCGATGACGCGTGTCAAAGCTGAGGACGAGCGGATCAAGGCAGAAGGCGGGTCGCTAAGCGCAGGTGCGAAAATGGCGATCCTCGAAGAGGATTTTTACAGCCAGTGTACGGCGAAAATCATCTATCAGGACGGGACCTATCCATCGACCAAGCAGATGGCGTACGACGTTGCGCAATTCCTGCACTGGGCAGGTGATCCTAAGCAGGAGCAGCGCCGTTCACTCGGCCTGCCGACGATGATCTATTTGCTCTTGTTGGCGGTTCTGCTCTGGTTCTCTTACCAGCGCATCTGGCGCAAAGTGGATCACTAAAGCGTTCACGCAATACTGAATTGACGACCCCGTTCTTGATTGCCAAGGACGGGGTTTTCGCATGAAGGACTGAAAGATGACCCAGTGGACGATCGGTGTGATTGGCGGATCAGGGCTGTATGAAATCGATGGCCTTGATCAGACCGAGACTTTCACGGTTGAAACGCCTTGGGGTGATCCATCTGATGCACTGGTCAAAGGTCATGTCGGTGATGTTAATTTTGTTTTCCTCCCCCGGCACGGCAAAGGTCATCGCCTGACGCCGACGACAGTGCCTTACCGCGCCAATATTGATGCGCTTAAGCGTGCAGGCTGCACTGATATTCTGTCCATTTCCGCCTGTGGTTCTTTGAAAGAGGATTACGCACCGGGCGATTTCGTCATGGTCGATCAGTTTATTGATCGCACTTTTGCGCGCGAGAAGAGCTTTTTTGGGGCGGGGATGGTGGCTCATGTCTCCATGGCCGATCCAATCTGTCCGCGTTTGTCGCAGCTTGCTGGTGATGCGGCCGAGAAAGCAGGGGCAAACGTCCATCGCGGCGGAACTTACCTGACGATGGAAGGCCCGCAATTTTCGTCCCGCGCGGAAAGTCTTCTTTATCGCGAATGGGGCTGCGACGTGATTGGCATGACCAACGCACCTGAGGCAAAGCTCGCGCGGGAGGCGGAGCTTCCCTATGCGACGGTTGCGATGGTGACAGACTATGATTGCTGGCGTGAGGAAGAAGAGGGCGTCACCGTGGCGAATGTCTTAGAGGTCATGGCGGCCAACACAGCCACAGCAAAAGAGACATTGAAACATTTTGCTGCGGCGCTTCAGGGCGTTGAGCGCACAGTATCACCTCTGAAGATTGAGAGCTGTCTCGATTATGCACTTATAACCGCTCCGGAGGCTCGCGATCCTGCGCTCTTGGCAAAACTCGATGCAGTTGCTGGACGTGTGCTTTAGAACGGCCTAAATGCGCCTCATGACGAACCAACCGACCGCTGCCATTTGCCTTATCGGCGACGAACTTCTCTCCGGGCGCACACGTGATGTGAACCTACAAACGATTGCAAATTTTCTCGCGCCATACGGCATTCCTGTGAAAGAGGTGCGCATCGTTAGCGATGAGCAGCCTGACATTGTGAAGGCCGTGAACGAGCTGCGCGCGACCTACACTTACGTCTTCACGACGGGCGGTATCGGACCCACCCACGACGATATTACAGCGGATGCGATTGCGGCGGCTTTTGGCGTTGGGATTGGCGAACATCCCGAGGCGGTCAAGCTTCTGGAAGAGCGTTATGCCCTGATGAACACAGAGTTCACCGGTGCGCGCCGCCGCATGGCCCGCACGCCGGATGGCGCGAGCCTGATCGATAATGGTGTCAGCGGTGCGCCGGGGTTTCAGACAGGCAATGTCTTTACACTCGCGGGTGTACCGAAGATTGTTGAAAGCATGCTTGGCGATATCGGGCATCGTTTGCAGACGGGCGCTGTGGTTAAAAGCATAACTGTGCGTGGCCAAGGCTTGCGCGAGGGCACTTTGGCCGCTGATTTAACCGCCATTGTTGAGAAATATGAGGATGTCAGCCTCGGCTCTTACCCGTGGTTTCGCAGCCTTACCGATCACGGCGTTGCTCTGGTGGCGCGTGGGACCGATGAGGCCCGGTTAGAGACGGTTGCGGCGGATCTTGAAACGCTGATCAAGAATCAAGGCGTTTCACCTGAACGTCTCGACGGTGAAGCCAGTGGCAATAATGGTAGTCCGAGGCCGGGTGTCGATTAAGGGCAGCGCTTCAATCTCAGTCCGAACAACAAAAGCACATAGCCTTTTCATGCGTGCAGTGGCATGGACGCGATCATGAGCGAACAGAAAATTCCATTTGAGGTCACTCGTGCCCGTAGAGCCGGTGCGCGGCTGGCGGCGGTGCAGGCGCTCTATCAGATGGAACAGACGGGCCAGAGCGGCAAAGCGGCGATCCGGGACCTGATGGATGATCGGTTGGGATTGGGTGCCGACGAAGCCCCGATTGAGGAAGCTGATCCTGATCTTTTCAAATCTATCGTGAATGCCACGATTGAGCATCAGGAAACGGTCGACAAAGCGATCCTAGCGCGATTATCCAAGGGGTGGCGGCTGTCACGGCTCGACAGTACAACGCGATCTATTCTGCGCGCAGCGGTGGCAGAAGTTGTGGCGCATCAAGAGCTGTCGCGCCGGATTCTGTTGGATGAATATGTGTCCCTAGCGCATGATTTCTTTGACAAAACCGAAGCGAATTTTGTGAATGCAGTGCTCGATAATGTTTCCAAGGATTTGCGCCCGGACGAAGCTTAAGGCTTAAGTGGGTTGATGAGTGAGCGTGACTGGATCCATCGCTATATTCGACCGTTGGTTCGTGCTGAAGGTGCAGATGATCTGCGCGATGATGTCGCTGAGCTTTCAACGTTTCCGGCTACGATTGCAACCATGGATACTTTAGCTGAAGGCCAGCATTTTTTAAGCAGCGACCCGCTGAATACGGTCGGGCAGAAGCTGGTGCGGGTCAATGTTTCTGACATCCATGCCAAAGGGGCCGCGCCGAAAGAGGCACTTTTGTCGATCGCCTGGCCGAAGGGGCGCGGGGAGGCAGAGTTTGCCGATCTGATGGCAGGGATCGCTATCGATCTAAGGGCGTTTGGAATTGATTTGATCGGGGGGGATACGGTTTCGACAGACGGTCCTCTTGTTCTGACACTGAGCCTCACGGGGCAGTGTTTGGGCGATGGACCGGTAAGACGCGCTGCACAGGCGCCCGATGGAGCGAGCCTCTGGTTAAGTGGTCCAATCGGCGGCGGGGCTATCGGATTGCGTGCTGCAATTGAGGGCGGTCTTGAGAGTGATGTTCAGCGATACAGATGCCCGCCAACGACGAAGTTGATGCATGCGCAGGCCGTTGCAGAGGCCGGGCTTGCGGCAATCGATATTTCTGACGGATTGCTGCTGGATGCGCTCAGTCTCGCAGAAATCAATGGGCGTGGCGTACATATCAATCTGGAGCGCGTCTGGCTGTATCGTGCGACGTCTGATTTGCCGTTGATCATGGAGCAAGCAACAGGTGGGGATGACTATCAGATTTTGATGATTGCGAAAGACGGCGTCAAGATCGACCCTGAAGCGTTCCTGCAGATTGGACACATTAAATCGAAACCCGGCCTGACTCTGTCTTTTCACGACGAGCCAATCCCCTTGCCGGACAAGCTTGGCTTCGATCATGAGACCTAAATCCACATCGTAAATTCGCGCACCGCACGATATGCCTTGCAAGCAAGCGCGACCTGTAGCAGTAGGGCGCGGTTATAGGAAATGGGCCTTGTGGCCCGTAGGAATAAGGGAAAAGGACGGGCTGATATGACCCTATGGTTCTGGATTGCATTAGTCGCGGCGGTCGCGGCGGTGCTGTATGGATGGCTCCAGTCGAGCACGATTTCGAAGGCCGATGCCGGGAATGCGCGCATGCAAGAAATTGCAGGCGCGATTCAGGAAGGCGCAAATGCTTATTTGAAGCGTCAATATACAACGATTGCTTATGTCGGCGTGGCAGTGACGGTTCTGCTCGTGGTTCTGTTCCGCAACTGGGAAGTGCCACTTGGCTTTGTTCTTGGCGCGGTTCTGTCCGGTGCAGCAGGCTTTATCGGCATGAAAGTGTCCGTTCAGGCCAACGTTCGCACGACACAGGCCGCGAGCAACAGCTTGCAGGCTGGCCTTTCAATGGCGTTCAAGTCCGGTGCGGTCACAGGCCTCTTGGTCGTTGGTCTCGCGCTGCTCGGCGTCGTGGCTTACTATGGTCTTCTCGTTGGCGTTGTTGGCTATGAAGTGAAAAGCCGCGCGGTTGTCGACGGTCTGGTTGCCCTTGGTTTTGGTGCGTCTCTTATCTCTATCTTCGCGCGTCTTGGCGGCGGTATCTTTACCAAAGGTGCTGACGTCGGCGGCGACATGGTTGGTAAAGTTGAAGCGGGTATTCCTGAGGATGATCCACGCAACGCAGCCACGATTGCTGATAACGTAGGCGATAATGTCGGTGACTGTGCCGGTATGGCGGCTGACCTGTTTGAAACTTATGCCGTGACGATTGTTGCGACTATGGTTCTGACCGCGATTTACTTTGCCGATGCCGCCTATCTCGGCGCGCTGATGCTCTTCCCGCTGGCGATTTGTGCAGTCTGTATCGTCGCCTCAATCATTGGTACGTGGTTCGTGAAACTCGGCCAAGGCTCAACCAATATTATGGGGGCGCTTTATAAGGGCCTTATCGTAACCGGCCTTCTGACCATTGGCGGTCTGGCCATTGCGGTTCAGTATGCTCTGCCAAGCGGATTTGGTGAACTTGAAGGCGCTGGTGCAGCGCTGGGTCTGCTGACAGCAGACGGAACGGCTGCGGCGACTGTGACCGGTATGGACCTGTTCTTCTGCGGCCTTGCTGGTCTCGCTGTGACAGCTCTGATCGTTGTCATCACCGAGTACTATACAGGCACGGGCTACCGTCCTGTGAAGTCTGTCGCGAAGTCGTCTGAGTCTGGTCACGGGACGAACGTGATCCAAGGTCTTGCGGTTTCACTAGAGTCCACAGCACTGCCGGCGATCACGATTATCGCAGGCATCATCCTGACGTTTAATCTTGCCGGTCTGTTCGGTATTGCGATTGCAACGACGACGATGCTTGCCCTTGCCGGCATGATTGTTGCGCTCGACGCGTTTGGTCCTGTAACCGACAATGCGGGCGGTATCGCAGAAATGGCGGAGCTGGATAGCTCTGTTCGTGACACAACTGACGCACTGGATGCTGTTGGTAATACGACAAAAGCTGTGACTAAGGGTTACGCGATCGGCTCTGCCGGTCTTGGTGCTCTGGTTTTGTTTGCAGCCTATAATGAAGACCTGAAATACTTTGCAGCGAACGCGGCAGAGGGGAGCTTCTTTGCTAACATTGGTGTTGTGAACTTCTCGATCGCCAACCCGTACGTGGTTGTCGGTCTTCTGTTTGGTGGTCTGCTACCCTTCCTGTTCGGTGGTATGTCGATGATGGCCGTTGGCCGTGCAGCCCAAGCGGTTGTGGAAGAAGTCCGTCGTCAGTTCCGCGAAAAGCCAGGCATTATGACATATAAAGAGAAGCCTGATTATGGCCGTGCGGTAGATATTCTGACGTCTGCAGCGATCCGGGAGATGATTGTGCCATCGCTTCTGCCGGTTCTGTCTCCAATCGCTCTGTTCCTGCTGATCCTTCTGATTGCAGGTCCTGCAGCGGCGCTTGCTTCTGTCGGTGCGATGCTTCTCGGCGTGATCGTGACAGGTCTGTTCGTCGCGATCTCTATGACGTCCGGTGGCGGCGCATGGGACAATGCGAAGAAGTATATCGAGGACGGGAACTTCGGCGGTAAGGGCTCAGAAGCTCACAAAGCCGCTGTCACAGGTGATACAGTAGGTGACCCGTATAAGGATACAGCGGGTCCAGCGGTCAACCCAATGATCAAGATCACGAACATCGTGGCGCTCTTGATGCTGGCGGTTCTTGCTGGGCACTAGGTTCACGACCTCATCTAATAAAAAAAGCCCCGGCCAAATGGTCGGGGCTTTTTTATTAGTGCTGTTTGGAATCTGAGGCAGTCATCGCCGTCCAGTTGGGTTGCCCGGTGTCGCCTCATCCGTGCGCGGCAGGGCGACTGCACCGATATTGCCAAAGAGCTGTTCCAGAATTGAGAGTTCGCGACCGCGTGTCGGAGTTTCTTTGGAGGCGTAAGAGATCACCTGTCCGTCCGTCTCGTCGTAGGCGAGGACATCTGTGACCTGGTTTTCTTCGTCAAATACCACGGCCGTAATTGTGCGCTGGCTTGTGCGTGGACGCAGGAAAGCAACACGTTCGCGCTGCGTCGAGATGTAGTACCACGTGTTCTCATCAAACAGGCTTTCGGTCGAGGGCGATCCGAGCTGAGCCAGAACGCTGGAGCGTGTATCGGTGCCGGGCTGAATTTCAGCCGGTTGTACATCGTCGGATGTATAGCCGTGAAAGTCCTCCATCGGTGAGATGCAGCCCGCGGTAAGGGCTGACAGAGCGATAGAGGCAAGAATGACACGTCGCGCCATAGGGAAACTCCTGTTAGTGGCTCTGAAATAACGGCGAAGCGCCTGCTCTGGCAAGCACTTGGACACAGGAAGAGAGATTGATGTTTGGTCATCTGCGCAAACTAGTTGGCGGCAAAGCCCATAAGCAAGATCCCGCGCGGTCCTGGTATGATGAGATTATGGCGAAAGCCCGCGAGCCAGGTCCGTTCCAGATTGGTGCGGTTGATGATACGCTGGAAGGCCGGTTCGTTATGGTGTCTCTGGTTAGCACACTGGTTCTGCGATGCTTGCGTGAGGTTGGGCCTGAAGGCCGGGACTTAGCGGATGGTGTTTATCGGGAAGTGTTCTCAGGCTTTGACTATGGGTTACGCGAGGAGGGAGTCGGGGATTCCTCAATTGCGCGGAAAATCCGGAAAATGGGTGAGGAGTTCTTTGGGCTTGCACGCGCGATTGATGCTGTCTTGTCTGGCGAGAAGGATGAGCCTTTAGCTGAGGTTTTGGAACGAAATGGCGTGGCCAATGCCGGCTATGGACCGGATTTAGCCGAATGGGCGCGAGCGCGTGTTACAGAGCTTGAAGCGCTTGATTCTGTGGGGCTTCTTAATGCTGAGATCAGTTGGGCGCATTCGGCATAACTTGTTTGCAAGAAAGCGCGTAAATGCCCGTTGCGTTTCATTGATGCGCCGCCTAGGTAGGTGTCAGTCAAGGTAGAGTGGAGAGCCTGTCAATGAGCGGATTGATCCTATCCGTTGACGGTATGGGCGGCGATGACGCGCCGGACGTGGTTCTGGATGGCCTGAAGCGGTTTTCCAAGTCACGCAGCGATGTTTCATTTCTGGTGCACGGCAAGGCTGACCTATTGGAACCGGGCCTATCTTCGCGTGGCCTGACGTCGCGCTGTGAAATTTTGCATCATGATGGTGTCATCTCCATGAGCGAGAAGCCGTCAGCGGCCTTGCGTCAGCGCAATGGCACGAGCCTCTGGGGCGCTCTGCAATCTGTGAAAGCCGGCGAGGCTGCCGCAGCCGTTTCAGCAGGGAATACTGGCGCGCTAATGGCGTTCGCAATGGTCACGCTTCGAAAAATGGAAGGCGTTTATCGTCCCGGTATGACCGCCATCTGGCCAACGGTTCAGGGGCGTTCCATTGTTCTGGATGTCGGGGCGAACCTCGAGGCTGATTCTGATCAGCTGGTCACATTCGCGATTATGGGCGAGGCCTATGCACGTGCTGTTCTGGGTAAGGCAAAGCCGACGATAGGTTTGTTGAACATCGGTGCTGAGGAAGAGAAGGGACGCGATACGCTGAAGCTCGCGGCAGAGCGGTTGCGCGACGATAACCTAGGCCTTGATTTCCGCGGCTATGTAGAGGGCGATGATATTGCGATGGGTGCGGTTGATGTTGTGGTCACAGACGGCTTCACTGGCAATGTCGCGTTAAAGACGGCAGAGGGCACGGCCCGTCTTGTCGCGTCTTATGTAAAAGACGCGCTGACATCGTCGGCGATGAGCAAGCTCGGGGCGGGTCTAGCCTCGTCCGGGTTAAAGCAGCTCAAGCATATGATGAATCCGTCACGCGTGAATGGCGGGGTCCTGCTGGGTCTCAATGGTGTCGCTGTAAAGAGCCATGGCGGCACGGATGCAGAAGGCTTTGAAACGGCGCTTAAGCTTGCCGCAGACTTGGCTGAGAGCAATTACATGGAAGAAGTGGCACGTGGGCTGGGGAGAGCCGGTGCGGTCATAGCGGAGGATGAACACGCTTGAGCGGTTTGCGGAGTGTTATTCGAGGCACGGGTGCCTATCTGCCAGAGCGTATTCTGAGCAATGACGATCTATCGAAAATCGTTGAGACCTCAGATGAATGGATCCGTGAGCGAACCGGTATTCAACAGCGCCACATTGCAGCTGATGGGGAGCTGACGTCTGATCTCGGCACTGCCGCCGCACGAATGGCATTGAACAATGCAGGGATATCACCGGACGATGTTGATTTGATCGTGCTGGCGACGACGACACCGGATCAAACCTTTCCGGCAACGGCGACCGCGATTCAAGCGAAGTTAGGCACCGGCACTGGCGCGGCCTTTGATGTGCAAGCGGTTTGTTCCGGTTTCTTGTTTGGGCTGACCACGGCGGACTCAATGTTGAAGCAGGGGCTATTTAAGACTGCGCTCGTGATCGGGGCTGAGACATTTACGCGGATCCTCGACTGGTCCGATCGCGGTACGTGCGTTCTATTTGGGGATGGGGCGGGCGCTGTCGTTTTAACCGCTGAGACGAAGGCAGATGCCGGTGATCGCGGGATTCTGGCTCACCATATTCGCACAGATGGAACCAAGAGTGAGCTGCTTCACGTCGATGGTGGTGTGTCATCGACCGGGACGATTGGGCATGTTCGAATGCTTGGTAATCAGGTCTTCCGACATGCGGTCACAAATATCTCAAGCGCGATTGAGGTTGTTCTTGAAGAGACGAATACGAGTGTGGAAGAGATTGACTGGTTTGTTCCGCATCAAGCCAATCAGCGGATTTTGAGTGCTGTTGCTAAGCGAATGAAACTGAATGAAGGCAAGGTTGTGTCTACCGTCTCTCAGCATGGGAACACGTCCGCCGCGTCGATTCCGCTTGCATTCCATACCGCTGTCAGCGATGGTCGTATTCAGCCGGGGCAGTTAATCCTCAGCGAAGCCATGGGCGGCGGTTTTTCATGGGGCGCAAGTCTCTTCCGTTTTTAAGTGAAACAAGGCTCCCGTTTGGCATTTCGTTAAGGTTTGACCTTCTATTGTTAATAAAGAGGAGCGTCATAAACGATGACACAACAAACCCTGACCCGGATGGAATTGACTGACGCGATTGTGCGTGAGGTCGGTTTGACACGGCAGGAATCCTCAGACCTGCTTGACCGTATGCTTGAACTTGTTTCGTCCAGTCTGGAGCATGAGGGGCTCGTAAAGCTCTCCCGCTTTGGCAATTTCCAGGTGCGCCGCAAGGCGGCCCGTGAAGGACGCAATCCTAAGACCGGGATTGAAGCAACCATAACGGCGCGTCGGGTCGTGACCTTCAAACCGTCCCCGGCGCTGAAATCAAAAGTGGCAGGGACTTGAGACAAGAGATGATGACCCATGCCCCGTATGACTGCCCGCCGCGTAGAGAAATCTGCAGACGCTTACCGTTCCATCGGTGAGGCCGCTGGTGAGCTTGGGTTACAGACGCATGTGCTGCGCTATTGGGAAACCAAGTTTGCGAAATACGTGAAGCCGCTTAAACGCCGC
>JBCBCO010000074.1:0-10719 GCA_038630445.1 Pseudomonadota bacterium
CCGGCCCGTTCTGCTAAATCACCTACAACCTCACTTAGAGAGATAAGCCCAGTTCGCCCATTCAACCAGTGACCAAACTGCCAGTTCGGTCCATCGCTCCAGACACTCGTCAGAGTTGGCCAATGCGGAAAGGGTCGCCCATCCCATGCCCAAACCAGCGCCTGCTCGATGAAGCCTTGTCCCTGCCAATATGATAGCGCAACCTCTAGCGCATTGCGCTGGTACAGGTCATCACGTGCGCCGGTAGAATAAGGCGGGAACGCGCTTTCAGAGCTTTTGGGATCGTAAAAGACGTTGGGGCCGTTCCCACCGCGATCAACGGCAGGAAAACCGATCTCAATGAGACGTATCGGCTTTGAAGCGGCGACCCAAGCCGTCGAAGCGGCTAAACGAACGCCACCTGGTCGAGAATAGTGGGTATTACTCCACCAACTAAAAAGATCCTTCGCACGAAACACCCAGTCCTCGCCATGTGCTGTGTCCACAATCGGCGTGCGCACTTGGGCGTCACGGTCAGATTGAGAGGCATAGTACCAATCGTAACCTTCACCACCCGCCGTATTGGCAAGCAAATAAGCGCGGTCATCGGCGCTCTCAAAGCCTGCCAGCGTATCAAGATGTTCATCCCCATCGCGCCAATCACCGGCAGGCGGATACCAATCCACACCCACAAAATCGACATCAGGTGACGCCCAAAGTGCATCTAGCGGGAACAGCACATCATTGCTTCCGTTAGCAGGCGCGTACGCTCCGTATTCCGTCCAATCCGCCGCGTAGGAAATCTTCACATTCGGACCAACAATCGCTCTTACCTCAGCCGCAAGCGCGATAAGCGCTTCAACGAATGGAAACGCATCTGCCTCATCACGCGCACGCGTTAGCCCGACCATTTCCGAGCCAAGCAAAAACGCCTCGACAGGCAAGCCTCGCATAGCTGATTCAGCCGCAAGTCTCGCATGATGTAAGATAAAGTGCCTGAAACCAAAGCCACCATCTACGCCCACGAAATCATCAATCTCGGTACGCGCAGCTGCAGTTCCATCATTATCAACGCTGATCCGTCCACGCCACGGGAATCCATCGCTGTCCATGAGAATAAAGGGCGACATGGTCACCGCTACGCCTGCTTCATGCAGTGCAGCAATCCCCTCAAGCACACACTCATCCGCAGGCGTTCCGCCATAGACAGCGCCGCCACTCTCATCGCGGGAAATCAAATGTGCGCCACCGCGTATGACACCGTCTACATTCCAAGCATATGGAACAGTTCCGCGATCATACGTTTCTACACCAGGGCGTAAGTCGCACAGGCCTGCGCGAACATCTGTCCCGAACCAAGCCACAGTCAGCGCAGCCGAAGACACACGCGGTAAATCTGCTTTCATCTGATCGACAGACACAGCAAAGTCACTGCGCCCATCGCCATTATTCATATTTAGCGCGCGCTCAATCCCCGGAAAGCGACGCTCACGCACAACGGTCGTGCCGTACACAAACTCTCCAGACGCGGGAATTACATTCACGCCACGCACAAGATCACGAACTGTGTCTGGATCATCCACACCCGCTCTCACCACCTCGAAAGAGAGCTGAGGCATCCGGTTCCCGAATGCATCAAGCGGCAAATCTTCAAAGACGATATACGCGGTTCCACGATAGGCCGGAACCTGACCGGCGCCCTCGATCACTTCAATTAGAGGATCCGGCATCTGATCCTCGGTGCCAGTATACAGACGCCACGTCAGAGCACCCAATTCCAATGGCTCATTATTCGCCCAAATGCGATCAACGCGCGTAATCGGGCCTTCACACAGAGCAACCGCAAAACTAACGCTGTAGCTATATTCAGTGTATCTCGGCCCGCCTTTACCAGCGCTTCTCTCTTCACGTCTTTCCCTGAACCTTGAGGCCCATATCACCTGACCACCAACACGGTAACGACCATAGACTGTAGGCAGACCCGCCCCTTCCCGACTTTCCATGACCGTAAGAGACTTGACCCGTGGTCCTTCAATCGGTGGACGCAGAGACGCATCAATTGCACGACCAGCCAAGCTACCAACAAACCGCCCAATCGCAGCACCGGTCACGGTTTGCCCAAATACGGTCAACCCGTTTGGTAACAATGTGGATCCAACAACCGCACCTGCCTGACTTAAAGCAATCTCAGCCATTCACTCCCCCAAAAACAAAACCGGCCTCCAAAGGGAGACCGGCCTTTTCTCTCAATTCAATCTCAGTCGAGCGTTACAGATCGCTGCCGCCCCATAGAACAGAGTAAGCCTCACAGTGCACAAGGACACTTCCAAAGTTTGCCAAATCAACACCGGCAGGCACTTCATATTCCTGAACGCCGCGTGTGGATTTCAGGACACCGATATTAATCGCACCGTCAGTGGCATTCCGACCAGTCGCATCGCTGACATCTTTCGGCGATAGGAAAATCTTCAAGTCGGGGCCATTCGCAGCACGGAAATCATCGCTAAAGACAATGAACGTGCGCCCATCGCGCTGAACAACATCATAGCTACCTTTAAGCTTCTTCGACTTGCGAACAAAATCACCGCTCGGCAGTTCAAGCGTGGTTTCAAAGCTCGCCTGCTGAGGCGCATTCACTTGCGCAAAGCTTGGCGCGCAGACGCCAGCTCCAGCAGCAGCGATAAAGAGGGCAACAGTTGCAGATTTAAGATAGGACATTTGGGTCTCCAGTTCGGTTATGATCTCGCCATCACTTGGCGCAGGACTGACCTAATCGACCCTTCAAACACATACCAATCACCCCTTTTCACCGCTCATCACGCAGCTGTGTGCATCGTGTGAGTCTCAAGATCGGGAAACGAAAACGCGGCTGCAATTCGGCGTGTCCACCACGGGACGAGCCGCGTCTCACAGACACTACGTCCCCAATAGGCATGTATAATCCTACCAGGCTCGCTGATAATCGCGCAATGCTTCGCCGGATGCCCCAGACCCATGCGAAACAACAGAACATCACCTGCGACTGCATCCCCGGGTGCAATCTCAACCATGTATCGCCGCGCCGTCTCAAGTAGTGTTTCCTGCCCCAGCGCCTCGGCCCAATCCGGTGAATACGGCGGTATAGTCTCCGGCTCTACACCAATCAGTTCCCGCCAAACGCCGCGTAACAGACCCAAACAATCGGTCCCAACCCCCTTCCTACTCGCTTGATGGCGATACGGCGTTCCAATCCAATCGCGCGCCGCCTCAACAATCTCCTCACGATTCACCTTTTGCCCCCATTATTACCATCCGCTGCAGGGCCACTCAGAATGAAATCTGTTCCCGGCATATGAGGAAAGCCCCGGCACTCCAGCAGAGACCCTCCCGGCTCATCACCTATACAGGCCTCACAGCGTGAGTCAGAACACCGCCGCTGCATCACACGCCCAACTGAGCGCTCTAAATCAGCTTTCAGTGAAACCAGTTCCGCTTCAAAGCCACCTTGAGTGCCGCGCGACAACTCGCTCAGATAGCCGGACCAGACCCAAACACTGCCAAGCTCAGGCAAAGACCAATCAACACGAAACACATCCACACGACAGCCGTCCCAAAGCCCCGCCAACAAATCTGCCTCAGTGATTGCATCATTTGACAACACCCCACCAGCGGCCGCTCGTCCCGGCTTCAGTCCTGCGTCTTGCGTGAACTTACCCGCGTCAACAGCAGCGCCCGGTGCATAAGTCACGCCCTCCACCAAGAGCTCGCGATCATGATCCGTAAGCCCGAGGACAAATCCGTCCTGACGCGTTAGCCGCCAACACAAGCAAAGCGTCAACAAGTCTCCGCTGAACCGTGCGGAGAGCTCATTTGATATGTTTTTCATGCTAGATCGCCACTTCAACTAGGCCGATCTTTACCGCACGGCCGATATCAAACGCCTCGACGACACCTTCGAGACGATCGCTCTCAAAGCGTACAACACAGTCAAATTCGAACCCAGCGGTTACGCTCACTCCAATTGCCGGAGGTTCAGCAAAGACGATCTCACCGCCCTCAATCGTCCAACCTGTGGTCTCAACACCGTCAATGGCCACTCGAACAGTATCAACAACTGCCGAACCAATAGCCCGCCAAACATCACCGTAGGCTTTGCGCAATGCAAACCGTATCTGCGTTCCATCACCTTCACCCAGTTCTTGATCCGCAGCAGACACCTCAGCTCCCGGACTAACACTTGAGAAATCCATCGGATCGCGAAATCGAAACGCGTAAAGTCGCCCCTGACGCGCCTCAAAAAACGCGATCACATCGTGTAACTTCGAGAGCGTATCGATCGCCCCGCCAACGTCCCAGCGCCGGCGGGACCCAGCCCACTGCGCGCCCCGCACCTCTCGCCCGCTGGCCAGCGTCAAAACCTCTGTCCGCCGCTCAGGACCACCACGCGCACCCGCTGCCAAAGCGAGCGGAAAACGCACATTATGAAACCCACTTTCAATGGAGTCGGGCATCAGAAGAACCGCCCGCCGCGTGCCGTTGCAGCAACAATCAGCTCCGCGAGATCACCGCCAGTGCCAACACCTGCACCACTGCTTGTCCCAAGTAACCCCTGCAGCAACGACACCTGTGCATTGACCCCGGCAATCTCTTTCAAAATCGTCTCAAGCAACCGCTCAATCTGTTCTTCCAAGAGCTCTCGCAGTATTTCTTGAACTGTCTCATCCATGCGCGTCCTCCACCAACAGCTTCACCCGAAACACACCACGAAGAGACGTCCCCCTCCGCGTGCGCATCACATCCGCATAGGTCACAATGGCCATCACGACGCGCTGCCCGGTAGGCGCGACAGCCTCCCAATCAGCAGTCTCAATCGCTGTCCGCAAAGCCCCCAGAATGGTTTTTGCTTCCAGAAAACCGCCAAACTTCGACCGGCTCTCAAATTGAAGCTCATGTTCCTGACGCGCGGCGTCCAACGTGTCCGCAGGCCGCACCCGATGCCGCTCCAGCCGCACATAGGGAAAATACCCGCCCTCGGTCTCGCTATCGAAAACGCGGGCAGGTTCGCCCAGCGCTTCACTCGCGCCGGAGTCACTTCGCAGAACCGAGAGCACAGCATTGACTACGCTCGCTTCCGCATCGGCCATAAATCCATCAAAACTCACAGTCTCACCCCCCGTCTCCGATCCAGAATGGCTGTCACATCAGGCGGCAAATCACCCTCATCCTCGGCAAAGTCGAAAGATGACGGGCTACGCGCCGCATAGGCCGCCGCTGCCGTCCGAAGCACCGCCTCAACTAAGTCTGCGGGGACATCCCCCGCACCGCCAAAGCCCGCCTCAAATTCGACCTCAACCGAGCCACCCGGCGGCACCCCCGGCACCATGCTCCAGGGCCGCAGCGCCAGACGCCCACAGTCCAAACGGAAACGGGCGGTCTCATCTGAAACCGCTCGTTGCTCATCATATATTCGTACAGCCTGCAGCGCCCTGACCGGCCCCACCGGCAGACGTGCCCCTCGCCCGCCCAAATCAGGCGGCCATCGTGACCACTCCGCCCGGAAGACACGACTCACCAGCGCCAGACCCGCCGCCTGCTCCACTCGCGCCGTGGCCCGGGCAATCAGATCAGCCACCAACTCATCCTCGCCCTCATGCCCAATTCGCAAGAAAGCCTTCGCCTTGGAAACCGGCACAGCCGCCTCCGCTGGCGGCGTCACAACCGTCAGGTTTGTCATTTAGATTTTTCCCTTGTGTGCCTGGCGGCGGTCATATCGGACACGCTCAAGGCTGACTGATAACAGAAAAGAATGGGTGCTTATCCCGACAAAACGCCGAGATAAGCAAACCAATTCGACGCTAACCTAAAACACCATCGCCTTAATCGCATCAAAGTTCTGAACGCCGCCGCCCACACGCTTCGTCGTGTAGAACAAGACGTAAGGCTTAGCGCTAAACGGATCACGCAGCACGCGCGCGCCCTGACGGTCCGCAATCAGATAGCCGCGCCGGAAATCGCCAAATGCAATCGCTGCATTGCCCGCGCCAATGTCCGGCATGTCTTCCAACTCGCTCACCGGATAACCCAGCACCGTCGCAGCCTCACCACCAGTCCCCGGTGCCCAGAGATAGCGCCCGTCACTATCCTTCAGCTTGCGCACCACAGCCGCTGTCCGACGGTTCATCACAAACCGACCATTCGTGCGGAATTGCGACTTCGGTGTGTGGATCAGATCAATCAGCTGATCCCCCGCATCAACTTGCGTAAAGTCACCGGCAACAGAGCCAATCTGCCCCCAAGTATGAGCGCTCTCATCTACAATCGTATAATCGAGAAAGCCCTTCGGCTTACCCACACCGTCACCACTCACGAAAGCTGCACTCTCCTGAACCGAGAATGCGGCTTCAACTTCATCCGCGATCCACTCATCAACATCGGCATACGCATCTTCCAAAAGCGTCTGCGTCGCCGCAGGCATCGCATACAGCTCTCCAGCAGGAAACTCGAGCAGGCTCAGACCCGCGGTCGTCGTCTCTGTTCGCGCATCCGTCTCACCGGCCCATTGTGCCCCAACACCTAGAGACACCGGCTTGCGATAAACCCCGGCAGAGGTCTGCCGCACCGTCGCTATCTGGCGCATGGGCGAGGTTTGCATCAACCGTGCCTCAATCAGGCGATCAAGTTCCGGCGGTGCAATATAGCCGCCCTGATCATCGGTCCCTGCGGACAGCGCCTTGGTATCCAGGCGCGCCAACCCGCTTTCATCACCTTTACGCAGATATTGTGACCAGGCCTGATTATGCGCTCGCACATCCGGCTCAGCCACGCCCTCCGCCGGACGCGCCGCTTTCAGGCTCAGCGCATCCAGACGCTTATCGAGCTTGCGCAGCTTTTCATCCAGCAGCGTATCCGCCGCCCCCTTGCTTTCAATCTCGGACAACCGCTCGTCATTGGCCGTCTTATAAGCCTCAAACGCCGCCATCATTTCAGCGGCCAAAGCCTTCGCCTCACCACCCATTGCTTTCACTTCCTTGGTCATTTTGTCTCCTGTTTGACCTAAACCACCCGAAAGCGCGCCGCGCCGAGCATAGGCTCAGCCACTAACGACACTTCCACCAACTCGACATCCGCCAACGTCCGTCCTGAGGCCCCCCGAGGCGTCCAGACCCGAGGTCGAAACCCAATCGATAGCCCATCAAGCCCGTCCTCGATCAGCCCATGAGCGCCTCGCCCCTCAACCAACCCACGCACATAAAGCCCGCGCCCATCCTCAATCATCCGAACCCAGCGCCCGGCCACAGCACCGCTGCGATGCTGCAACAACATCGGCACACCACCCCGTCGCAAAGACCGCGCAAATGCCCCGGCACGCACCACATCGCCGCCACTATCAGCCACACCAAAAAGCGACGCATATCCTTCGATCAAAACTGAGCTGGCAGAGCTCGCCCTACGCCTCGCAGCAGCGCCCATCACAACGCCTCCACCTTGTCCTCGATCCGATCGAGTTGCGCGCGCACCGCTTCCAGCTCCGCCTCAACGCGGGCCAGACGCTCATAAACCGGCGCCGTCCGTTCAACCTTCTGTTCAAGAACCTCAATCCGCTGCGCCGCCGCTCCAGCCCAAAGTAAAGCCCCGCCCGTTTGCACTGCCAAAGCCAGCACAAACGCCGCCGTAAATTTTCGCTCGATCAAATTTCAAACCCCACGTGTCCACGCAATAGCGGAGACCTCTTCAGTCACGCACCACAGCTAGATGAGTGCGACAGCCCTGAGCTTGGTTCATGCGCAAGGCAAAGCCGCCGCGCGGAACCTGCTTACACCGCGTGCCGCGAAGCGGCTCAGCGCGGTAAAAACTACAAGCCCAACATCTCGCGCTTCTCAGCGTCGCTCAAAAACTCAGCTGACGAGACCCGCGCCCACAACGCCGCGCGCTCATCCGCGAACGCCGGCACTCCATCCAGAACAGGCTCAACACTCACATCCTCAAACCGCCCCGCCAGCCAAACTGAAAAGGCCTCAGCCGTCTTCACAACCAGCGGCAGTACTGTCATCCGCCAGAACGCAGAATTCGCCTCTTTATACGTCGCGTAGGTGTTATCTCCCGGAATGCCTAGCAGCATTGGCGGAACGCCAAACGCCAGCGCAATCTCCCGCGCCGCCATCGCCCGCGTCTCCTGAAAGTCCATCTCCGCAGGCGAAAGGCTCATCGGCTTCCATTCAAGCCCACCTTCCAAAAGTAGAGGCCGCCCGGCATTCATTGCTCCGGCATGTCCCTCGGCCAGTTCACCCTTCAAACGATCAAACTGTTCATCGGTCAGCCGCGCGCCATCCTTACCGTATATCAGCGCGCCGCTCGGCCGCGCAGCATTGTCAATAAGTGCCTTCGCCCAACCTGCGGCACCATTGTGCAGGTCCAGAGCCTTCCGCGCCGCCGCTAGCGGGCTTAACCCATAATGACTATCGCTTGGATGATAGAGCTTGAGATGCAGCACGGGTGACCAGCCGTCTTCCTCACGGCCGATCACCCGTTCCCCACGCCCAGCCCGTACGGCATACCCCGACACGTGCCCTTGGCCGTCCTGCATCACCCGAACCGTGTCAGCCCTCAGGCTAAATACCCCACGTGGCGCCTCATCACCGTCTAGCGTCACGGCTTCAGCCCAGGCATTCCCTGTAATCTGCAAATCCGCATAAAGCCGCTCAATCAAAGCCCGGCCCGCATCATCGGGGTTGGGCTCTCGCAACAACCGCCTAACCTCATCATCGCTCGAGCGCAGCGGAATACTGGCAGCCGCCTCCGCGATCATGCGAACACAGCGATACGCGACCGCATTCCCAACAAAGCCGTCACGCATTAGCGCACCAGCATCAGATCGTCCCCATACCGCACCCGGTAGCTGCGATAGCGCAACCATTGATACAGAAGATTTCGCTTCCGTTCTGGACCAAGGAAACCTCATCCCCACACCTCATATTTCGCAATGTTAGCAATATGCCCCAATCCCGAACCCAAGGGATAGATTGCACCAAATCGTAATCATGACAGGCGAAATCGCAGGGACAAACCATGCTGTATCCAACAACAGACCGCCCTACGCTCAGAGCTCCCGCACCCTTGGTTGCCTCTGGCCGTCGATCATTAGAGCCGTCACCGCCCATACCAGCGCATCAACGCGATCCGGTGAGCCGACAAACCCTGCGGCTCCGAACCTGCACATCTCATCTTCTAGTGTCTTCAGAACACCAACATGAGCGACGTCACCACGCTGATAAAGCGCCGCAACTGGCGCCGCCCGCTGGGCCTTGCCAAATCTCGCATGACGTAGCTCCACAGGCACATCGCAGCCCGCGCTTTCAAGAACCGCACGCACCATCTCACCACCTTGATTGGATTCTGCAACAACAGCGCGTGCACCGACACTACGAACAAGAGCGGCAACACGCGCCCCCCAATCCAGCGGGCGCAATCCACGCACCGATGCATCTCCCAGAATGAAGCACCGCCTACCAAAACCGTTAGCCTCGGCGACCCCAGCCGCGATAATTCCACACGCATCAGCGTCTGCGCCACTCGTCGCCGGCGGATCAACCGCCACAATCACATCCTCAAATCGCTCAGGCGGTCGCACAACGCGATTGCTCTCAATAATCCCGCGCGTCCACATCGCATGTTCGGGATCTTCCAGGAGCTCACCGTCTAGTTCCTGACGGGCCAACACTGTGCCACCGTAGGTTCGTTGCATCTCGGCAAGGAAACTGTCGGCTAGATTCGCTTCATTTGCAGCTGTCCCCGCACGTGTCACGATGGCTTCACCCTTCACAAGCCGGTTCACCAGTGGAACAGGCCGAGGCGTCGTCGTCGCAACACATTGCGGATGAGCGCCCAGCCGCAGCCCCATCTGAAGCGTATCCCAGACAGTCTCCCCGTCTTTCCAGGCCGCAATCTCATCACACCAAGCCAACTCAAACTGTGGCCCCCTTAGACGATCAGGCTCTTCTGCTGAAAAGACATGGGCAACCGCCCCATTCGGCCATTCCAACTCGCGCTTAGAACTATGATAAACTGGCTGAAACTCCGAGGTTTGTCCCAAATTACAAAGCCCGGACTCTCCCTCAATCATCACCGTCCGTGCATCATGCAGTGTCGGCGCGACCAGCGCGATACGTTTCACCCCGCACTGCGTCACCGCATAACGAATCCATTCAGCACCCGCCCGCGTCTTTCCAGCACCGCGCCCGCCAAGAAAAAGCCAGTTCCGCCAACCAGTCAGCCTCAAATCCGGTCGCTGCGCCGAATGTGCAGTCAGCAAAAACGGGTAATGTGCCAGAAACGCAGCCTGTTCACGTGTCAGGTTCTGCCATGGAACTCGTTTCCAATCCTGGAACCATAGACGCCACATAGGCTGTAAGCTCGTCATCGCTCATCTCATTCACGTCATTGATCGAGATCATGCCCCTATCGCGGGCCTCCGTTTCGCTTTTCGTAAGCGAGCTGGACTTCTCGATCATCTCCCCAATCCGCTTCATATCGGCAGAGCCTGAAGGCGCGAGCGCCAAAGCTTCAAACGCTTTCAATCGCTTCAATTCCTCTGCGAGCGATTGAAGTTCCACAAGATCCATCCGTGCGAGCAGTCGATCTTTTCTGAGATGCTTTTGAACCGTGTGGCCTGTGAAGCCGATCAGAGTCCCAATCCTATGGAAGGAATGGCCCATTGCATGAAGAATGGCCGCCTCAAGCGAGTGTCTTCGCGCCCAGCGTCGG
>JBCBCO010000075.1:0-10633 GCA_038630445.1 Pseudomonadota bacterium
TTTAGGTGGACGGCTCGGCTATCTCTTCTTCTATGACCTGCCGAATAATTTTAGTCAGTTCCAGAACGATCCCCTACGTGCGCTCCGCATCTGGCAGGGGGGGATGAGCTTTCACGGTGGCATGCTCGGCGTTGCGCTCGCCATCACCTACGTCTCGCGTAAGTATAAACTGCCATTGCGCTCCATCGCCGATATTGGCGGTGTCACAGCGGGGTTCGGCATCTTTTTCGTGCGCATCACCAATTTTATCAATGCCGAGCTTTATGGGCGACCTGTCTCTGAGGGTCAGGAAAGCTGGGGCATGATTTTCCCGCAAGGCTTCGTACCGGGCTCAACTCCGCCATCGTATAACTGGGAGACGGGTGAGTGGGTCTATAGCGGCGCGGAAGTGGCGCGTTACCCCAGCCAGCTCTACGAGGCCGTCCTTGAAGGCCTGATCCCTATCATCGTGACATCGCTGCTGGTCTGGCGATTCAAGGCACTCCAGCGCCCCGGCCTGATCGGCGGGCTTTTCCTCCTGATGTACGGAATCGGCCGAAGCATCGCAGAACAGTTCCGCGAGCCGGACAGTTTCGTAACATGGCTGCCCGACTGGATCACGATGGGCCAGCTGCTCTCCATCCCGATGTGGGCCGGTGGTCTGTATTTGGTGTGGACCGCGCTGAGCCGTGAAAGAGTGAGCTCAGCGCAGAGCGCCTAGCGGTTCGCCCCGGGCACCCATTTTACATCATCGGCACCATTATTGTTGGCAGCACGCCCGGCCACAAACAGCCAATCCGACAGTCGGTTAGCATAAGACAGCGCTTCCGCACTGATAATCTCGTCCTCAAAAGAAGCCGCATGCGCAATTTCACGCTCAGCGCGGCGCGTCAGGGTCCGCGCAACATGTAGATGTGTCGCCAGCTGCGATCCGCCCGGCAGGATAAAACTGTCCAGCGGCGCAATATCCGCATTCATCACGTCAATCTCGGCTTCCAAACGCTTCACCTGCGCTTCAATGATCCGCAGCGGCTCCCAGGACAGCGCTTTGCCGCGGTCCGGCGTTGACAGGTCCGCGCCCAGATCAAACAGGTCATTCTGGATCCGACGGATCGCGCCCAGCATCTCACCCTCAGCATGTAGTGCCGCAATGCCAAGCGCAGAGTTCACCTCATCAACTGTGCCATACGCCGTGACCCGGGGGTGCCATTTATTCACAGGTTCGCCTGTCGAGAGCCGCGTTTTCCCTTTATCGCCCGCTTTGGTGTAAATCTTATCAAGTTTGACCATGATTTTCTCCTAAAACAGCGAAATTGAGCCGAGCACGATGCCCAGCAAGACGAGAATAGCGATCACAACAAACTGAACCATGACCCGCAACCGCATCAGCTGGTTAGATCGGCTCGCCTGCCCCTCATCGGTGCGCGTAATATTAATCAGCCCCAAGACCAAAACAACGACAAGCGCCGCCAGCGCCAGATAAAAACCATAAGATAAAACTGTCGCCATGTTCCGGGCCTCTCAACGCTCTTAGGCTGACATATATAGCGCGGGCTCCACGTCCAGCGCTGTGACACATGCAATTGCCTATAAACCCTCGGACTCAACTCTTGGCAGATTACCTATTGGCGAATCCGTTTCCTCACGCTATGTCGGCTTTGAAGATCAGCGATGCGGGCTGCATCCATCTTCCAATCTGCGCGAAACGATCAGATTAGCCACGACTCTATTCGCGCGTGAACCGTCCTGTAAAACGGACCAAGACAGATCAGGAACTTTGCCAATGGCAATGCAGCGCAAGCGCCGTCGCCGCTCAGGCGGAAACAATAATAACAACAATAACAATCCAAACCGCCATTTTGAGAGCAACGGTCCCGACGTTCGTATTCGCGGATCGGCCCAGCAAATCCTCGATAAATACCTACAGTATGCTCGCGACGCGCAGACCTCTGGTGACCGGATCAAGGCTGAAGGCCTGTTCCAGCACGCCGAACACTATGCCCGTATCGTCGCTGAATTTGAAAAAATCAAAGAAAAAGAACGCGCTGAGCGTGAAGAGCGCGACGCGAAACGTGCTGAAGAGCGCGCCCAACGCGATGCCGAACGCGCCGCTGAGAGAGCCGCGCGCGGCGAAACCGATGAGGATGACGCCGAAACCGTTTCTGAAGACGCTGAAGCCAACTCAGAAGAGGGCGAAGACAAACCTCGCCGCAGTCGCCGTCGCAGCAGTCGACGCGATGAAGACAGTTCAGACGCGATGAAAGTCATCGATGGCGATGAGAGTAGCGATGAACCTGTTGCTGCAGAAGCAGAGGCTGAAAAGCCAAAACGCCGCCGCTCCTATACGCGCAAATCTGAGCCTGCTGAAGAAGATGGCGTGATGAAAACCCTCTCGCGCGGGGCAGAACCAGAAACCGTCGCTGAAACGGAGTAGAGGTTAGTCCTCCCGCTTCACACGCGCCTTCCCGCGTCCCTCCGCCAGCGCCTTGATCGCGCCTCTGAACGTGCGCACTTCCTGCAATGTCCAGTCCCCGCGAATGAATCCATTTCGGATATTTGATTGCATGAGCGGCTTTTTCTCAGGCGGATGGAAATAGCCCGCACGCTCCAGCTCATCCTCCAAATGCTCAAACAGTCGGATCAGATCCTCGCGAGGCGCAGGCGGCTCAACGCCGGCCTTCTCACCATCCCATCGCCCGACTTGTTCACTCGCAGCCCCCCATCCCGCACAAAAGACCGCGACAGCCTGCGCCAGATTGAGAGAGGCAAAAGCCGGATTCACCGGATAGGTCAGGATCGCATCGGCCAGCGTCACCGCATCGCTCGGAAGCCCATGCGCTTCACCTCCAAACATGACGCCGCTCTTCAAGCCGCGCTCCTGAATGAACGATACCCCATCAGACACCCCGAAAACCGGCTTCTCCATGCCGCGCGGCCGCGCCGTCGTCGCCAGAACGGTTGAGAGATCGGCAATCGCGGCTTCAGCGGTCTCAAACACCTCCACCGAAACACCTTCACGAAACGCCCCCGCTGCCAGCGGTTTCGCCGCTAAATTCGGCCAACCATCGCGCGGCGCAATCAGGCGCAGCTCGCTCAGCCCGAAGTTCAGCATCACCCGAGCCGCAGAACCAATATTCTCGCCCATTTGCGGCGTGTGCAGAATGATAATCGGGGCAGTCATGGCCGCCTCTTGGCGTATGACCTTCGCCCCGTCAACGCGCGTAAGTTTGAACCAGTTACTCATGACAGCCGTAAGCAGGACATAAGATCAAACTTGTAGAGCCTCCCATGAGCCCCGTTATTCTCTCCGCAATAACATTCCTCGCGATGTACGCCGCAAATGTATCAACGGCGCGCCTTTATCGACGCAGACATGGCGAAATTCGCCCATCTCTAGCCTGGCTGATCGCCGGAACAGGGATGTTTACGTTCTTTACTTTGCTGGCTTTTGCAGTCTTCACATGGGCCGAACCGGCGCTCTTCACGATCGCTCTCATGTTTGCCAGCGGCGGCGCCTTAATGGTCGGCTATTACTTCCACCGCCGTATTATGTTTCGCAAACGCGCGCTCTATGATGTGAAAGCAGGCCGGGTTGCCAGTGCGGTTCCGTATATCTGTGCCTGGCAGTGTCAGCTGGGTCACGACATCGAACGTGACGGCATCATTATTCAGGGCGTTGGCGCACGGCGCTGGAGTATTCCCGGTGCAACATCCCGTGAAGCGCTCAGCGAAGCCCTTTGGTGCCTCAAAGATGCTGGCGTGAAACTGCCTCAAGACGAGGCGCTGGTTCAGCGGTTCGGGATCACCCAAGCGATGATTGAAGGGGCAGCACCGCGCCGGATCAACGCTCACTGATCCTGCATTTCCTGCAAACGCATCGGCATCGCGTCGATGAGGGAAAACAATTCAGAAATGGACACAGGTTCGCTGCGCCGCAATTTCACCGTCTCATCTTTGCCGATCAGCATAACCTCACCGCGCTCTAGCGCGTCCTCATTACAGTCAAACTTGTTTTGAAGAGACGCAATGCCATCCACTTGGCCGCCAGTTAGGAGTAGAACATCCTTTTCAACCGACTGGCTCGGCTGCAGCCGCCAACTCAAAATAAAATCCTGACTCATCCAGAACACAGCAACGTCGCGCTCAACATGCCCCTGCCAATCGGTTTCTATGGCCTCAAATTGAGCCTTGAAGAGGGGCGGATCTTCACTGCCGACACTCTTTTCACAAACCGCAACAATACGATACTGCCCCAAAATATCCTCCGGCGTCTTATCATCGCCGCCATAGTCTACGTCCGACTGCGCAAACGATCCGAACGTAAAGCTCATTATGAGGACCGTTAAAAGCAGTAGGGAAAAACCTCTCACAACATGCTCCTTTTGACGCCGCCTCTACACCTGCTATAGGCAGCGCTGAAATTGAATACCAACCTCAAAAGGAACACCTCCCATGGCTAAGATCAAGGTCGAAAACCCAATCGTCGAAATGGACGGCGATGAGATGACCCGCATCATCTGGCAGATGATCAAAGACCAGCTCATCCACCCTTACCTCGATGTGGACCTGAAATATTACGACCTGTCGATCGAAAGCCGCGATGAGACCGATGACCAGATCACACATGATGCGGCTCACGCCACGAAAGAGCATGGCGTTGCCGTCAAATGCGCAACCATCACGCCGGACGAAGCCCGCGTTGAAGAGTTCGGCCTGAAGAAAATGTGGCGCAGCCCGAACGGCACGATCCGCAACATTCTCGGTGGTGTTGTCTTCCGTGAGCCAATCGTGATCGACAACGTCCCGCGCCTCGTCCCCGGCTGGACACAGCCTGTCGTCGTCGGCCGTCACGCGTTCGGTGACCAGTATAAAGCCACAGACTTCCTGATCCCCGGCAAAGGCAAAGCGACGATCAAATGGGTCGGTGAAGACGGTCAGACGATTGAGCACGAAATCTTCGACTTCCCGGACAGCGGAATCCTGATGGGCATGTACAACCTCGACCAGTCGATCCGCGACTTTGCCCGCGCCAGCTTCAATTATGGCCTGCAGCGCAAATGGCCGGTCTACATGTCAACCAAGAACACGATCCTGAAAAAGTATGACGGTCGCTTCAAAGACATTTTCCAGGAAGTCTTCGACGCAGAATTTAAAGACGCGTTTGACGAGTTCGGCGGCACGTATGAGCACCGCCTGATCGACGACATGGTTGCAGCCGCCATGAAATGGTCCGGCGGCTATGTCTGGGCGTGTAAGAACTATGACGGCGACGTTCAGTCAGACACTGTTGCGCAAGGCTACGGCTCACTCGGCCTAATGACGTCTGTTCTGATGACGCCGGACGGCAAAACGGTTGAGGCCGAAGCCGCACACGGCACAGTCACACGCCACTACCGTAACCACCAGAAAGGCGAAGCGACGTCTACCAACTCTATCGCCTCCATCTTCGCATGGACACGCGGCATCGGACACCGTGGCCGCATGGACAACACGCCGGAAGTCACAGCCTTCGCTCAAAAACTCGAAGATACCGTCATCAAAACCGTCGAAAGCGGCCAGATGACGAAAGACCTCGCCCTCCTGATCGGTCCGGATCAAGACTGGCTGACAACAGAAGGCTTCCTCAACGCCGTCGGCGAAAACTTCGAAAAGGCCATGTCTGCGGGTTAAAACTCGAAAAGCTGCTGCTTGGGGTGCACTGAGCAGCAGCCAAATCTGGAGAGCCTTGAGAATAATGGCCATCCCGTTCCGCTGGGACTTATCGAAACGCGAACAGATCGGCAGCTGGACACGAGAGCTGATCAAGCGCCCCAAGCTTGATGACTGGTTGCTCAATGTGATCCGCACGACAGCGGCAGATATTCTCGCAACCAGCGAAGGGTCCAATCTCGCTTTCATCGGGCGCACACCGGAAAACTTTTTCGACTATCTCAGCGGCAGCTTTCACACCCTGTCTGAAGCGCCAAACCTGCATTTGCTACAATTTTCAATGCGGTGGCCGGGTGCAGGCGGCGTCAAAGCCATCGATCCGCACGCATTTGAAGGACTTAGCGAATATTTTCGCCATGAGGGTGTGCATCCTGAACAAATATCAAAGGCCTCAGCGCCCTTGGCCATGGTCGATTTTGTCGCCTATGGCGGGACTATGAAAACGCTTTGCGAAATTCTGCACCGAATGGCGCGTGAAGCCAGAACCGACTGGAATGCCGTTCAACGCCGTCTCATGCTGATCGGCTTGCTGCCTGAAGGAAAAACCAGCCCAAAGACATGGCGCTGGCAGCAGCATCAGGACTGGCTCGACTTGATACCAGATGCCACGATCCGTAATGTATCCGTCCACGCAGGCTTCATTCTCGACCTCGCGAATACGCAGGATAAGGTCACTCCGTCTTTCAGAGACAAACGGTGGGGAGGGACAGCCCAAGCCCCTAGAAATCCCCCAACCGAAAGCGAAAGACGCGCCCTGAGCTTCGCTCTGGACCTATTTGAATGTGCGACAACTAAAGAAGAACGCCACCTCTTATCGCAAGACATTGCCAGTCATGCTCGTATGACGCATGCGTCTGTACGTAAACTGGTCCAAACCCTGCGCAGACGATGACATCTCTATTTTCTATTCAACGCGCTAAATCAAACGATGCCGAGGCATTAAGTACGATTGGCTCTGCGACCTTCCTTGAAAGCTTTATCGAGGACATTCCCGGCCCGGACCTTATCAAGCATTGCCAAACCCAGCACAGCATTGAGGCCTACCGCGACTATCTCTCCAAGTCCGATCCTCGCTACGCCTGCTGGATCGCGTCTTACGCCAAGACCGGCGCACCCATCGGCTATGCGCTGACCTGCCCGCCTGATCTTCCTATGGAGACCGCCGACACCGAAATCGAACTCAAACGGATCTATGTCTTCTCTCGTTTTCACGGATCAGGCGCGGCCAAGGCGCTTAACGACCTCGTGGACGCCCACGCCCGCAGCTTGAATTGCCGCCGCATCCTGCTCGGCACTTATGAGGACAATAAGCGCGCCATCGCTTTCTATCACCGCGAAGGCTACGAAAAGATCGGCACACGCCAGTTCCAGGTCGGCGACCAGGTGTTCGACGACATCATCATGGCTAAGCCGCTCTAGCCGACAGCCTTTACAAATCACAAACTCCACCTCGCAAATTCACCACGAGCGCGAAAGCAATGGATGACGCCGCTTTGCTATAACGCTTTAGGGTAAAGCGCGTGAGATCATGTTTCTAGTATATCCAGACTGGCTTTTATGGACGATCAGCGGCCTTGGGTTTGTCCTGTGCGTCTACACACTCGTGCGGTGGCGCAGAAGCTGGGAAGCCTGCCGTCCCATGCCATTTAAGAGCATGCGCGTACGCTACATTAAAGGCCTCGTTTTCGCACTGGCCCTCATGACGGGACCATATCTCCTTTCAGCCACGTCCAGCTGTAATCCTCAGCCCGATGGCTCATGTTCGGGCCAAGTCGCATAAACTCTCTTCCATCAACGCTCACCTCCCCCTTGCAAAACCATCCCAATTAAGGTCTGAAACTCGCGGCGAAGCGAGGAAGCAAATATGTCAGGTGTTGTCGTTGTCGGCGCTCAATGGGGCGATGAGGGAAAAGGCAAGATTGTCGATTGGCTGTCGCACCGCGCAGATGTCATCGCCCGCTTTCAGGGCGGCCATAATGCCGGCCACACACTCGTCATCGACGGGCAGACGTATAAGCTAAACCTGCTCCCCTCAGGCGTTGTTCGCGGCGGCAAGCTCTCAGTCATCGGCAATGGCGTCGTTGTTGATCCATGGCAGCTTCTGTCTGAAATCGACAACATGGCCACTGGCGGCATCCAGCTCACCCCCGATGACCTCCTGCTCGCCGAAACCGCCTGCCTGATACTGCCTTGGCACAAAGATCTGGACGGCGCACGCGAAGGTGCGGCCAGTGACGGGGCTAAAATCGGCACCACAAAGCGCGGCATCGGTCCCGCCTATGAAGATAAAGTCGGTCGCCGCGCCATCCGCGTTGCAGACCTCGCCGATGAAGCCGCGCTCGACCAAAAACTCGAACGCCTGATTGCGCATCATACGCCGCTCAGAACAGGCCTCGGCCTAGACGCACCCGATGCCGCAGCCCTTAAAGCCGATCTCCTGAAAATCGCCCCCCGAATTCTCGCCTATGCAGGCCCAGCCTGGAAAATGCTCGGCGAAAGCGAAAAGCTCGGACGCCGCATCCTGTTTGAAGGCGCCCAAGGCGTCATGCTCGACGTCGATCACGGCACTTATCCATTCGTAACCTCATCAAATGTGGTCTCAGGCCAGGCCGCTGCTGGAACGGGACTCGGCCCGCGTGCGGTCAGCTATGTTCTTGGCCTCGCAAAAGCCTACACCACTCGCGTTGGCGCAGGCCCTTTCCCGACAGAGCTGTTCGATGAGGTCGGCCAAGGCCTCGGCGAGCGCGGCCATGAGTTCGGTACAGTCACAGGCCGTGCACGTCGCTGCGGCTGGTTTGATGCCGTCATGGTCCGCCAAGCTTGCGCAGTCTCCGGCGTGGACGGCTTAGCGCTCACCAAGCTCGACGTCCTCGACGGCATGGACGAGATCAAAGTCTGCACGGCTTACGAATTAGACGGACAAACGCTCGATTATCTGCCCGCCACGGCCGCAGCACAGGCCCGCGTCAAACCCATCTTTGAGACCATGCAGGGCTGGTCCGGCTCAACCCGTGGCGCACGCAGCTGGAATGATCTGCCCGCTCAGGCTGTCAAATATGTCCGCCGTCTTGAAGAGCTCGTCGGTAAACCCTGCGCACTTGTCTCCACATCGCCGGAACGCGAAGACGTCATCCTGATGCGCGATCCGTTTGAGCGGGGCTAGCTAGGCAACCGCCTGCTCATCGCCAGCGTCCGGTGCATCATAGCGCTGCTGCAGTGTAAACGCGTATTCGCTTGGCCCGTCACGACGCAAGCGCCCTAAACGCTCCCAACCTTCTTCGAGCGTCACCCTGCGTGTGCGCTCAGCCCAGAACATCACCATAGTCGGGCCTTCTGAACGGTCGACCCAATCACGAAGACGTTTCATGCCATCGGCATGCGACCGCAGTCGATAGGTAAAGCTATGAAGCGCTTTCGCACTGTCCCATCCTGCCATCGTCAAGACGTGGGGATTATTCGGCCACTCCGTCTTCAGGCCAAAAATCTGCGGCAAATCCAGATAGCTATTGTCCGGCAGGCGTATGCCATGATTGTGCCAGCGCAAGCCATCAGCTTGGTCAGCGTCGCCGAAGACAATGGGTAGCTGCTGAAAGAAATATTGCGCCTCCGGCACATCTGCCGAAAAAGCGCCAAGCGGTCGAACCACGTTCAAGTGGATGAGCTGATACGTCCCCATGTCATAAACCTAAAATAAAACCTGTTACTTATCGGTGAAAGCAGACCATAAAACTGCGCTGATCACGGGGGTTTTCAAGGCGTGGCAAAGATGCCATATGCGCGCTTGGTGAGATATGTTTGCCACCTAGCCCGACTGGACGACATCCCGGCACGGCTGAATGGCACGCTCCCTCCCCAGATTAACGGCCCTCAAGGCCATCACTCAAGCCGCCTCATGGCGCAAACACGAAAGTCTATGCCGATGTCGATCACTGCAGACAAAAAAGCAAAACTGATCAAAAAATTCGCCCGCACCGACGGTGATACGGGTTCCCCTGAAGTCCAGGTCGCGATCCTGACCGAACGGATCAACAATCTGACTGACCACTTCAAGGATAATAAGAAAGATAATCACTCCCGTCGCGGACTATTGGCCATGGTGGCCACGCGCCGGAAACTCCTCGACTACGTGAAGAGGAAAGATGAAGAGCGGTATCAATCGCTCATCAAGGCGCTCAAGATTCGTCGATAGCGCCAAACAGCCCGCTTCGGCATTCGGCCAAAGCGGGCTTTTCGTATGTATGAAAGAAAGACAAAACGTATGTTTGATAAGCAATCTGTCTCGCTGGAATGGGCCGGCCGGACACTGAAAATCGAAACGGGCCAGGTGGCCCGCCAAGCCGACGGGGCCGTTATGGTCACCTATGGCGACACAACGGTTCTCGCAACGGCTGTCTATGCCAAGGAAGCCAAGCCCGGACAGGACTTCTTCCCGCTAACCGTCAACTACATGGAAAAATACTACGCATCAGGGCGCATTCCCGGTGGCTTCTTCAAGCGTGAAGGCCGCCCGACGGAAAAAGAGACACTGACGTCCCGCCTGATCGACCGTCCAATCCGTCCACTTTTCGTCGACGGGTTTAAACACGAAGTCCAAGTCGTCCTGACCGCGATCTCTTACGATCTCGAAAACGATCCTGACATTCTCGGTATGATCGGCGCATCTGCTGCGCTCGTCCTGTCCGGTGCGCCGTTCATGGGCCCCATCGGCGCGGCGCGCGTTGGCTTTAAGGATGGCAACTATATCATCAACCCAACCGTCGATGAACTGGAAGAGTCTGAACTTGATCTTGTCGTCGCGGGCACATCTGATGCCGTAATGATGGTCGAATCTGAAGCTAAAGAACTCAGCGAAGACGTCATGCTCGGCGCTGTTATGGCTGGCCACGACGCGATGCAGCCTGTAATCGATGCGATCATCAAGCTGGCTGAAGCCGCTGCGAAAGAG
>JBCBCO010000076.1:0-10330 GCA_038630445.1 Pseudomonadota bacterium
TGTGCTCGTGAGAGCCGCGTGGATGATGCAGGCCACCTGCTTTATGTCCCATCTGGCCCGAATGATCCGCTATTTGCAGCAACATCCTTCGGTGGTGACGTGGCAGAACAGCAAGCCTTCTTCGATTACATCAACAATTCTGAGCTGTCTCAGTACGCTGGTGGCATCACAGAACGCAATGGCGATAGCTCTGACTTCTACAACATCATTGACCTTCGTCTCCAGCAAGAGATCCCAGTCAATTTTGGGAACTTCGAAGGACACAAGGTTAATCTCTTCATGGATATCGAGAACCTCGGTAACCTGCTGAATGATGATTGGGGTCGTGTCGAACGGACACGCTACGAGTATGAGCGTGACGTCGTCTCAGCGAGAATCGTCAACGGTCAGTATGAGTACTTCGATCTGAATAGCGAGAGCAGCATTGAGAACTTGGAAGTCCTCAGCCAGTCTGTCTGGCAGATCCAATTCGGTGTGAAGTACGAATTCTAAGCCAAGCGCTTAATTCAAAATTCAAAAGGGCGGTCTTTGCAGGCCGCCCTTTTTCTTTGTGTTGATGTCCGTCCTGTGGCATGGCGCGCAGATGCAGAGCGTACCTCCACATATTCCACCCGAATGGGCTCCACAGGCGGCGGTCTGGGCGGGTTGGCCACGTCTACCGGAGGAATGGAGTAGCGCCTATGAAGGCGCGAAAGATGAGATTGAAAGCTTCCTGAAAACCCTCGCACTCGTCACCCCCGTTAAGATCACTTGCGGTTCAAGGGCAGCCTATGGCGATGCGCATGCCCGCTTCGGCGACCATGCAAATATCTCGCTGCATACCGTGCTCAGCGGCGACATCTGGGTGCGTGACACAGGCCCGATTTTTGGGACCAAACAGAACCAGCTGGTCGCCAACCTCTTCCGTTTTAATGGCTGGGGTGGCAAATATATAATGCCTGGCGACGACATGACGGCAGGTGGAATCTCAAGCGCAGAATTGGTCCAGCGCACACAACATGACTTCATCCTCGAAGGCGGTGCAATTGAGATCGATGGCGACGGTCGCCTGATCACCACACGCCAATGCCTCCTCAATCCCAATCGCAATCCGGGCTGGGCGCAAGCAAATGCCGAAGCCGCTTTGCGCGATATGCTCGGCGTGACTGACATCATTTGGCTTGATCAAGGCCTGAACCACGACCACACGGACGGTCATATCGACAATATTACGCGCTTCATCTCTCCCGGCAGAGTGATATGCCAGACGCCATCCGGTCCCGATGATCCAAATGCGGATATCCTGAAGACCGTTGAGGCGGATCTGCGTCGTGCGGGTCTTGATCTTGTAACCGTCCCATCACCGGGCCTAATCACTGATGAAAGCGGCAAACCCCTCCCCGCGAGCCATATGAACTTTCTGATGTCGAATGATCACCTGTTCCTGCCAGTTTTTGAAGACAAGTATAGCGCCGAGGCGATCTCGATCTTCGATCAAGTATTGCCAGACACCACGATTATTCCCCTGCCTGCGCGCCATATCCTATCCGGTGGCGGCGCGTTCCACTGCATGACACAGCAAGTTCCGAAGGTCTGATCCCATGGTCCGCAAGATAACCGTCGCCGCTCTGCAGCTCTCTTTCGTCAAAGGCGACATGCAGGCCAATATCACCCGCGTCACCGAACAAGTCAGACACGCCGCATCCGCAGGCGCTAATGTGATTTTGCCGCCCGAACTCTTCAGCGATCACTATTTCTGCAAAACCCAGGAAGAGCACCATTTCGCAACCGCCTATCCGTGGCAGACCCATCCCGCAGTGACGGCGATGGCCCGGCTTGCGGAAGAGCTTGACGTCGTTATCCCTGTTTCGATTTTTGAAAAAGACGGGCCGGAATATTATAATTCCGTCGTCGTGGTGGACGCCGACGGCAGCCTGCTAGGGGTCTATCGTAAGTCCCATATCCCTGACGGGCCGGGCTATCAGGAGAAATTCTACTTCCGACCCGGTGATACCGGATTTCGTGTGTGGGAGACCCAAAAAGGCAAGATTGGCGTCGGGATTTGCTGGGACCAATGGTTCCCCGAAGCCGCACGCGCCATGGCGCTCATGGGCGCTGACATACTGCTCTATCCGACCGCCATCGGCTCAGAACCCCAAGATGAGACACTCGACACCGCGGCGCGATGGCGCCGAGCGATGCAGGGTCATGCGGTCAGCAATGTGATCCCTATCCTGGCGGCCAATCGCGTCGGCAATGAAGACAGTCAGCTCTTCTATGGCACAAGCTTCATCACAGATCATACTGGCGAGATCGTCGCCGAAATGGACCGCAGTCAAGAAGGCGCAATTAGCGCCACGTTCGATCTGGATGAGATTGAGCGCGACCGTGCCGCCTGGGGGTTTTTCCGCGACCGAAGACCGGATCTGTACAGCAAGCTCAGTCAGTAAGCGCCGCTAAGCATCTTGCCCGTGCTGCAGCACCCAATTGTGCGCGACAGGGCCGTGCCCGTGCCCAAGATCGGGCGCATGCTTAATCGCTCCGAAGAGGTAGGCTCGCGCTTTCTCAACGGCATCCGGCACATCAAGCCCCTGCCCGATCAGCGCCGCTGACGCACTGGCAAGTGTACAGCCTGTTCCGTGGGTCGAGCGCGTTTCGATACGCTCGCTCTCGAAAATCCACTCTCCACGCTCCGTCTGTAACACGTCGATCAGCGGACTACCCGGAATGTGACCGCCTTTGACCAACGCCGCTTTAGCACCCCGTTCCAGCAAAGCCTCTGCCGCGCGGCGCTGCCCGTTAATCCCATCGACGGCTTTGCCTGTCAGAACTTCAGCCTCAGGCGCATTTGGCGTAACGAGCCCTGCGCCCCGAACAAGAAGAGACGCAATCGCGCTAACGGCTTTATCATCGACGAGCCGATCACCCGATGTCGCCACCATGACCGGATCAATCACACGAGGCACATCGCGTGCACGCGCGTCCAGCTCTTCGGCGACCCGTTCAACCAAAGGCGCAGTGCCCAACATGCCAGTCTTGATCGCATCTGCACCGATATCGTTCAGGCAAACCCGCATCTGCTCGCCGACCGCTTTCATCTCAACCGGATAGACCCCGTGCACACCGGTTGTGTCTTGTACGGTAATCGCTGTGATCGCTGTCATCGCATAGCCGCCAAGCATGGTCACAGCCTTGATGTCGGCCTGAATACCCGCACCGCCACCACTGTCGGATCCAGCGATGATCAGTACACGACCTTTTGCGCTGGATTCATCTGAATCCCTCACTCGACAGGCTCCACACCCCAAGGCGGTGGAGGCGCATCGACCGCCTCAGTCAGATCAAACTCGATCCTGAAATTCCGTTCCGGACGCCACATCTGATAGGCAAACATCGCGCCCGGCTGGATTTGCATGCCCCAAGTATTCAGATTGGAGACCTCAATTTGCTCACGTGTGAACAGCGCGCGGGTTTCTTCATCGACCGGGAATTGCTGCCAATCCGTCCGCCCAACCCCATAAGCCGTGCCACCATATTGCGTCAGGGCGTCCTCAGTACCGTCCTTATGACGATGGTCATGTTTGAGTTGATAGCCATCAACGAGCTTCGAAATCACCCATGTCCTTGAGCGATCATCACCCACTGCAAGCGGCAGTCTGATCTGATCCTCACCACAAACCGCAGGTCCGACGATCAATTTAGCGTCACGAAAACCTGCATCCGCCTCATCTGTTGAGACCAGGATTCCAGCAAAAGCTCCCTGCCCACAAAGATCAGACAGGTTCTCAAACCAAGCATCGGCAACGCTCGTTTCACTCTCGTCGATTGAAAGTTGATCAGTCGAGCTGACCGGGGTCTGACAGGCAGAAAGCGCAGCGACCGCAAGCGCAATACAGCTGACCCGCATCAGAACTTCACAGCGCCGGACTTGAGCGTTTCAAAGGCATCGCTCGTTAGAGAAACATACTTGCCCTGTTGCGGATCGAAATACCAAACCGGCTCACCCCCAACCTGTTCGGGGTCAAAGCCTTCCTTGACCAGTTCAACCTTGCGGTATTTGAAGGTTCCCGTCGTCTCAGCTTCTTTCTGCACACGGATGAAAAGCGGGATCGCATATTTCGGCAGACGCTCATCCAGCCAGGCATAGAGCCCGTCAAAGTCGACCTCCCCATCTGTCGTAATCGCCGCCATGCCTGCACGGCCATCCGTACCCGGAACAGAAACACCATAGACATTTGCCGTGGCTATGCCCGGCGCTTTCGAGACGCATTCGGCCACCTCATTGGTGGAAACATTCTCGCCTTTCCAGCGGAACGTGTCCCCGATCCGATCAACGAAATAAATGTAGCCCGTGTCGTCTTTCTTCATCAGGTCACCGGTGCGAAACCACATGTCGCCTTCTTCAAACACATTGCGCAGGATTTTCTTCTTGGTCGCGGTCTCGTCATTATACCCTTCAAACCGCGTCCGGCTGTCCTCACCGACTTTACCAATCGCTTCACCGGGCTCATTCGGATCCGTGCGAATGCAGAAACCATCCTCGCCGCGAATGGGCTCTTCCTCAACAATATCGAACTTCACAAAGGCGATGTGACCATAAGTTGATTTCTCAAGATAGCTCGGAATCCGTCCCACGGATCCGACCTTTCCATCAACGTTTACAAAGCTGACATTGCCCTCTGTCGAGCCGTAGAATTCAGCCAGATGCGGAATATTGAACCGGTCCATAAAGTCCTGCCAGATATCGGGACGCAGGCCATTGCCAAATCCTGTACGGATTTTGTGATCGCGCTCCTTGGGATGCTCCGGCGTGTTGATCAGATAGCGGCAGAGCTCCCCGATATAGACAATCGCGGTCACACCCTGATCGCTGGCATCTTCCCAAAATTGGCTGGCCGAGAATTTCTTACGCAGAACAATGCTAGCACCCGTCATCAAAGCTTGACCAACGCCACAAATGCCGCCCGTCCCGTGGTAAAGCGGCAGCGTTATGTAGACGCGATCGCGCGCTGTGATCTGGCACGGCGCGATAAAGCTACGCATCATGCCTTGCGTACGCGCATGGGTCAGCTTCGCCGCTTTCGGCAGGCCGGTCGTACCGGAGGTATAAACATAAAGCGCCAGATCCTTCCCACGCAGGTGATCGCGATGCTCTTTGTCAGGGCGTGTGTCAGGCGCGGCTTCCAGCGCGGGTGCCAAATCCTGACCTTCCTGACCGCCAAGCGTCCAGACCGGAATATTCCCCTCAAGCAGCCCTTCAGCAGAGCGGATATTCTCATCCACGTCCGCACCGGTGATCAGCATTTTCGCATCAGCAATATTTACACAGTGCGCCAGAGCTTTGTCGGTCAGGTTATGGTTGATCAGACCCACAACGATGCCGACTTTTGAAAGCCCATACCAGATGGAGACATAGTCCGGACGGTTCTCCATGAACAGCGCAACCGTATCGCCCGCCTTCAGGCCTTGTGACAGCGCCCAATGCGCAACACGGTTCGCTTTCGCATCCATCTCGGCATAGGTTGTAATCTCCCCGTTGAACCGCCAGGCAACATTGTTCGGATACTTGTCTACGACGTCTTCAAAGTCGTCCGGCACCAGTTGTGCGCTGTCGGGCGAAATATCACCGACCCATTTTTCGAACCGCTTAAGGGTCCGGATTGTTGTGAACTCGCGACCAATCGTCTGAAAAAGTCCCATTTATGCCAACACCTTTCGTTTCCCGCCCTCTTATCGTTAAAATCATACCTAGCGTGCACAGACGACGCTTTCCAGTTATTTCAATCGGGTTATACGACGCGCAATTAAAATAAAAGTGAAAGCAGCGAACAATGAGCGATCCTGTCGGTGATCTAATAGACCTCATGGACCTAGAACGCCTGGAAGTTGATCTCTTCCGTGGTCAGAGTCCGGAAAACGAAACCAATCAACGCGTCTTTGGCGGGCAAGTCATTGCGCAAAGCCTCGTCGCTGCGCATCGCACCGTCGATCTGGAGACCCGCTCTATTCACTCCATGCACGCTTATTTCATCCGGCCCGGTGATCCGTCTATTCCAATCATCTATGAAGTGGACCGCTCCCGCGATGGCGGCAGCTTCACGACCCGTCGCATCGTTGCGATCCAGCACGGCAAACAGATTTTCAATCTGGCCGCCTCTTTTCACAAAGCCGAAGAGGGTTGGCACCATCAGCACACAATGCCGGACGTCCCATCGCCGGAAGACCTTGAGAACCGCATTGAGCATCGCAAGCGTATCGCTGAGCGCATTCCGGAGCGTTTCCGGAAAGACTGGCTCAGAGCCCGCGCGGTTGAAATCCGTGAAGTCGATCCGCTCGACCCTGTCACGCCTGAGAAGACAAGCGATGTTCAACACCTCTGGTTTCGCGTCGCCCGCCCGATTGATGAAACGCCCTGGCTACACCAATGCCTGATGGCCTACGCCTCTGACATGGCCCTTCTCGGCACAGGTAATCGCCCGCACGGGATCAGCTGGATGAGCGGTCAGCTTATGTCGGCCAGCCTCGATCACGCCATGTGGTTCCACGCCCCGATCAAGTTTGACGACTGGCACCTCTACACGATGGACAGTCCATACTCGGGCGGCGCCCGCAGCTTCAATCGTGGCAGCGTCTACACCCGCGACGGCCAATTGGTCGCCAGTGTTGCGCAAGAAGGCCTGATGCGCCCTATGAAACCAAAACCGAAAGCTTAATGCGCTGTTAAGCATTTCGGTCGAAACCTTGGGAAAGTCTTAACCAAATCAACGGGCTGCGTGGACATCCTGCGCTGAAAGAAAAGCCCGGCGGTTAAGCCAAACCCGGGGCTGATCATGACCTTGCTTGAGATCGTAATTCTGGCGCATCGCTGCCGCTCAACGCATCACTACATCGCGTTTGACGCGCTCCAGCTGCTCTCCTGTGAGGATGCTGGCGATTGGAAGAATCTACTTCTGAAGCGTCACATGGACCTGATTAAAGGCTCCAAAGCGCCGGACAATGATTTCAAAGACTTCCAAAACCATGTCCTGCACGTTCAGGAAGGTGAGTGGGGCGGTGCACGTGACGCCGCGATGCAGTGGTACGGTAAAGCCGTAGAGGCCTTGCGCGCGCACAAATGGGGCAAAGCCGCTTACGCGCTTGGCGTCATGAGCCATTATTACTCTGACGTCGTTCAACCCCTCCACACGGGCCAGACCGAGGAAGAAGGCGTCATCCACAGAGCCTTTGAATGGTCTGTCACCAAGTCCCGTAGCGCGTGGAAAGCGCGCATCGATGCGAAAGGCTATCCCCGTGTCGAGGGCGGCCCGCATACCGGCTTTGTCGCAGACATGGTGCTGGAGGCAGCGAAACACTCAAACCCGCACTATCAGACCTGCATCGACCATTACGATATCAGGATCGGCGCGAAAAAGCCTGAAGAAGGCCTCGATAACACGCTCCTTGACCTGATGGCGGACTTGCTCGCTTACGCGACAGCAGGGATCGCACATTTGTTTGAGCGCGCCTTCGCAGAAGCCGCCGTCTCGCCGCCAAAAGTCGATCTCGATCTGCCGGGCTACCTTGCAGCGCTCGACATTCCAGCCCGCAAGCTGATCCGCCGCGTCGATAATGCGTGGCAAGGCCGACAGCTTGAAGCCATGCTGGCGGAGTTTGAAGAAACCGGAAAAGTCCTCAAAACGCTACCCAAAGAAAACAAAGTGATCCGCGAGGCGCATGCAGAGCAAGTCCTGCGTGTCCCCGTTGAGCATCTGGACGCTCAGCCGCTCAACCCCGTCGGCTCGAAACACGTGGCTGAGGAAGACCGGTCCAACCCGGTCAATTACGTGATGAGAATCGTCCCTGTCGCGGCCACACCTTCGGTCGAACCCGTTGTTCAGGACCCGATTGAAGATGAAACCGTTGCGGAGCCAATCAAAGTCGATTTGGCCGAGGACACGCCCGAAATCGCTGTGGTCGCAGAAGACACCCAGATCGTCGAAGAGACAGATACAGAGCTTTTCGAAGAGGACGTCACCCCTGAGACCATATCGGTTGAACCGCAAACCGAGGCACTTTCCGATGAGGTTACGATCGAGGCGGACGAGTCCGAACCGGAAATCACTCCAGAACCTGAAGTGGTCGCGGAAATTGAACCAGAACCACAGCCGGTCTCGACAGACCCCGTACCAGCTGAAGACACAGAAGGCAGCCGCCTCACACTTGCTTCACCGGTCGTCGATGCCCCATCTATCGGGCCAAAGACCGCCAAGCGCCTTGCGCCACTTGGCATTCTCACAATTGGTGACCTCCTCGACGCCAACCCGACAGAGACAGTGAAAACACTGGATGTCGGCTATATCACGCTGAAGACCTTCTATGAATGGCAGGATCAGACCCGCCTGATGCTCGGCGTTCCGGGGCTTCGTGTCTTAGATGCGCAAATCCTCGTCGGTGCCGGGGTGCGCAGCTTGGAAGCCTTACAGAAAGCGTCTGCTGCAACCGTCTTCCAAGCCGCGACGACCTTCCTCGGCACACCCGGCGGGTCGCGTGTCCTCTGGGGCGCGGAAAACACGCTTGAGGAAGGCGAAGTCGCCGACTGGATCGAACGCGCAAAGGATGCGGCTTAGCTCAATGTTAAGAAACCCCTCGCGCGGTTTCCAAACCGCCACGGGGGCTTCCAACCATTGATGGACATCGGCACTGTTAAGCGGATACGTAGCCCGTTTAATTATTGGCAGATACGGGCCCGTGGAATTGCAAAGGCCCATGCGCCATTAGCAAAGGTGAAACCAGCCGCTTCCCAGCCATTGAAGTTTCGTCCTGTTTTTCCGCAGCAATATCCTGTTTCGATATCCCAAACCGGGGTGCCGGGCTTAGCGCAATAGAGATCGTGCTCGACAATTCCAGTATCGTTCGTCCGGAATGGATCGACATCATGGCGTTCCCAACTGAATGGGCTGACAAGACGCGCAACCCCACGGTCGAAATCAGTCCGGCAACTATTTGTTGCTGTTCCAGGACCGAAGCACCAATGCCCGTTCTCATCATCTGCACAGCATTCATCATGCCCCCAACTGCCAGAGTTCACGGTACAGCTTAAAAGATATTTCCCATTGGAAATACTCTGATTAGGGCTTGGACCGCAAAGTGTAATCCCCAGCTGGCCGCCCCAAACCCCGCAGCCCGGTCCTAAGGCTCCGAAGCAAACCTCTAACTTGCCTTTGCGTTCTTCCTCTTCTTCTGCGGCTGCTTTTTCTTCGGCCTCTTTACGCTCTTGCTCTAAACGCGCTTGTTCACGCGCCGCTTCGCGTTCATCCGCTAAAGCGCGCGCGGCCGCCGCAAAGTCTTTGATAAATTGCTTCAACTTTTCACTGCGCTCACGCCGACGTTGCTCAGCAGCCATCTCTTCTAGAACTTCTTGAACCGCAGCTCTGTGCCCCGCTGGGAGGATGACACCGCTATTCTCATAGCGTGCAATGAATTCAACGTTTTGATTGATTAGCTTAAGGACGACGTCTTCAGTCGCCTCAGACCCTTGTTCCTCAAGTTCTGCCATGACGTCGTCTTTCAGAGCCATCATCACAGTTTGATACTGTTCAGCAACTTCTTCACTCGAAATTGGCTTCACATTGCCACAATCAAAACGGCGCTCAGGATCCAGCTTCAGAGTAGTAATTGCATTCAAACTGTCTTTGCGCCGCCGCTCTCGTAGAAGAGTACCGTTTGCATGGCGCGCCGCCAGATCAACCGTTTCACGTACACTGCCGGTGCGATCATAGGCCGTGACAATGACATTGTGAATAAAATCATTGGCATCTGATTTCGCTGGAATCAGGATCGCCGCCATTCCTTTATCATCCGTCATCATACCACCAAACCGCACAGGATCGCGTTCATCGCCAGCACAAATGAAGGCCGGTTGACGGGTTTCTTCCACTGACTCAACTTTAAAAGTCAGAAACGTGTCGGCGGCCGCTGTGGCCGCAATGACCCCGGCACTCAGCGCTGTAATGGTCCATCGTAAAAATGTTCGCATCTGAATTTCTCCCTAAATAAAAGCAGAGATTTAGGGCGCAATCAGCGCAGACGCATACGCCATATGGCGTAAACACATTTTATTGGTCACAGAAAATCCGAGAAAACGTCCTGTCAGACTCAGGGACTGTGGCTATGATAACGAGTTAAAACGTATGATCCCAAATTGCGCCGATCACGTTTGAGTAGTCATCCGTCCACGCACGACCGCCATCTGCAACGAGCTCTTTCCACCGATCATCTCGCTCAAATTTAGCAAGTGCTGCATCATTGTGCGCAAGAATGACCACTTCACTGGATTGAGAGCGAAGCTGGTCAGAGCCTTCATTTCCTGCCG
>JBCBCO010000077.1:0-9886 GCA_038630445.1 Pseudomonadota bacterium
CTAATTTTGATAATTTTTCCTAAGAGCTCGCGCATTTGGCCTTTCTCAACTTTTTCGCTCTTGCCAAAGCGAGGGCGCTGGAACGGTGTAGCGTCATTTTTATTTGTAAGTCTTATCGCAGTACCTCATTTCTTAATGACCGCACATCCACTGCAAGAGCAGAAAGAAGTATTATTGTCTGGGGAATTTGTAACATTAGAGGCTATTTATGACGGTCAACAACCAGACCGAGAAGTTGCCTGGACAACATTCCCTGAAACAACACTTTCCTTCGGAGGGGTGCAGTATGATGTGCCGGGATCACTTCATGGGAGTTTTACATTGCTTCCGAATATTCGCAATGATTTAGATAGCGGGCATAAATATCGACTGATGTTATCTGAGGATGTGATCATTCAGATTGAAGAGATGCCCCAGTAGCGGCTTTTATAACCTAATCAGTAAGTGCCTGCCAATTAGCTAAGCCCTACCGATCCTCAAACTTAGGCTCGCGCTTTTCCAGAAACGCGCGCATCGCCTCGACATGGTCGACGCTTTGACTGGTTAGAATTTGTTGGCGGTCTTCCATGGCCATGGCCGCGTCGAGGCTTGGCGCGTCCACGGCATACCCCAAAGCTTCTTTCGTCAGACGCAGGCTGAATGGTGCTGTGGTCAGCATGTGTTCGATAAGGCCATCCGCGGTGACCTCTAACTGATCCTCTTCGACCACATGGCTAACCAGTCCAATCCGCAACGCCTCCTCGGCATGCACAAACCGCCCCGTTAGCAACAGTTCTGAAGCCATACTCATGCCTACAATACGCGGCAGGAAATAGCTCGACCCCATATCCGCGCCCGTCAGGCCGATGCGGATATAAGCGCAATTCATCTTTGCTTTCGGACCTGCAATCCGAATGTCGGAGGCCAGCGCGAGCGAAAACCCACCGCCCGCCGCCGCCCCTTGGATCAGCGATATGACCGGCTGCGGACACCGTCGCATCGCACGATAAATATCGCCAATCCGTCTTTGCGTGGCCATGCCTGCCTGCAGAGGCGCGCGCTTGGCAAATTCCGGATCCGTCGGACCATGCCCTAGATCCAGGCCGGAACAAAACCCACGCCCCGCCCCGCGCAACACGACGACACGCCGATCATGGCGGCGATACAGCCCTTCAAAATAGGACGCCAACGCCTCAACAAGCTCGGGATTCAGCGCATTCAGACTGTCCGGACGGTTCATCGTCACCCAGTCAACGTCGCCTCGTTCTTCGATCAGAAGGACATCACTCATCCCATCACCTCACAAATGTCGGCAACCAAGTCGCCAGCGCCGGGATCGCCGCGACCAGAGCAATCATAACAAGCTGCAGACCGATAAACGGCACAGCCCCTTTCCAGATATCCATCGTCTCAACCCCCTCCGGCGCAGCACCACGCAGATAGAAGAGCGCGAACCCAAACGGTGGCGTCAAGAATGAGGTCTGTAAGTTCAACGCCATCAGGATCGCCAACCAGACCGGGTCCGCCCCCAGAATAATCAGCGGCGGGACAACAATTGGCACAACCACAAAAACGATCTCGATAAAGTCGAGGAAGAAGCCGAGGATGAACATCACCAACATCGTCACCGCCAACGCGCCCCACATGCCGCCCGGCATACTTGTCAGCAGCGCCTCAACATAATGCTCCCCGCCATAGGCACGAAATACGAGCGCGAACAGGCTCGCACCGATTAGGATCAGGAAAACCATGCTGGTGATCTGCACGCCGGATTTCAGCGCGGGCGTAAACTGGCTCGCCCGCATCAAAACCCGCGCGGAGGACAACAGGCCACCGAGGAAGGTTAAACAGAGCGCGATTGCCAGCCCGATCCCGATCCAGTCGCCTGTCGGGATCGCCTCCCGGCTAAGACGCAAATCCATCACATTGCTAAGCACCAGAAGCACAACGAGGCTCACAAACGCGCCTCCAATCGCGTACGGATCACCGGCGCGCCCGTGCTCACGGGACAGCCGCAGCCCAGCCAGCAGCAGCGCTCCCCCCGCCCCAATAGCGGACGCTTCCGTCGGCGAGGCTAAGCCACCCAAAATCGACCCAAGCACGGCAAAAATCAGCAGCAGCGGAGCCCCCAAACTGCGCGTCACATCCCACGCGGTCAGCGGCGCAGCATCCTCTTCAACCTGTACCGCAGGACTCGCATCAGGCCTGAAAATCGCCGTCGCGACGAGATAGAGTAGATACAGCCCGACCAGCATGATCCCGGGGATCAAAGCCCCCGCAAACAGGTCCCCGACAGAGACAACGCCAGCCCCCTGCCCCGTCGCCTGTGCGGCGGACTGGTTCGCATTTGAGACTGCATCGGCCAGCAGGATCAACACGATACTCGGCGGAATAATCTGGCCCAGCGTTCCAGACGCTGCAATCGTCCCTGTCGCCAATTTAGGATCATAGCCCTGCTTCAACATGGTCGGCAGTGCGATCAGAGTCATCGTGATCACAGTCGCGCCGACAATGCCGGTCGAGGCTGCCAGAAGCGCTCCAACCAGCACGACGGCATAGCCCAATCCGCCACGCACTTTCGCCAACAAGCGACTGGCCGTGTGCAACAGGTCATCCGCTACTTTGGAGCGCTCAAGGATCACGCCCATCAAGACAAAAAGCGGCACCGCGATCAGGACCTGGTTCTCCATCGAGCCCAGTATCCGGCTGAAAATATTGCGCAAATCGCGCAGCTCGATCAGGTAAAGCGGCTCATACCCCAGCTGCCACAACACTTCGTCGACCACGAGCGGCGTCAGCCCGAACAGCAGCGCGACACCGCCCAGTGTCATCGCCACCGAATACCCACCCAGCAGCGCAAAAATCGCGGCCAAAAACATGCCGATGGACAGAATGAGTTCGAGCTCCATCAGACGGCCCCCCCATGCTCATGCTCACCGCCTTCGAACCCGCGCAACCCGCGCAAAGACAGCGCAGCCTTGGTCGCTTGGCTCACCGCCTGACCAATCATCAGAACCGCAAACAGTGGGATCAGCGTCTTGAAGAGATATTTGACCGGAAGCCCGTCACTCTCATTAAACGGCTCCAGCCCCGCCCAGGTCCGCGCCATAAAACTCGATCCCGCATACAGGACCAGAACGCCAATCGGCACGATGAAGACGAGCGACCCGATTATCTCAATCACCGCCCGCGTGCGCGCGCTAAACCGCTGGCGCAAAATGTCGACGCGCACATGCCCATCATCGCGCAGCGTGCCAGCCGCACCGAGCATAAAAATCATCGCAAAACTAAAAATCACGCTGTCATTCAGCCAGCTAAAACTCAGCCCAAACACATAGCGCAGGATCACCGCCGTGAGCTGGATCAGAATGATCGCAAACGCAGCAAACACGGCAAGCCCCATCGCTGCGCCGCTGACGCGGTCGATTACGCCCGATACGGCTTTCCCAACCCCACCAAACACGCCCGGCAACACCAGCACAGCAAATGGCAGCAAAACCAGCGGCGAGAGCGCATACCCCAAATACCGCAGACCCGTTCCCGCAATCTCAACAAATTCAGTCATTTGAGAGGCTTAGAGCGAAATGGATTGATAGAGAAGTGCCCTCTTGTGGGCGCATGACCCTCACCTACGCTCCCCACGGCTTGACCGTGGGGTCCATCTCCCGCTGCTGCCTCCAGAAAAAGGGGCCTTCATCGCATAAGCCCAGCCGATAGGCCCGGTGATGGATTGCACGGTCAAGCCGTGCAAGGCGTGATGGAGGTTGGGTGAGTGCTTCAGTTTAGTGAGGTGCCTACGACTCCACCTTAAACGTAAGCCCGGCTTTTTCCGTCAGGCGCTTCACCAAATGCCCGCCCATGGCTGGGGCAGGGGTCCAGATACCGCCCGGTGTTCCCGTGTCATCCTTCACCAAACACAGCGCGCTCTCGGCCAACATTTTCGACGTTGAGCCATAACCCGGATCCTTGTCACCCGTGACGCCAGTTTTCACCACACTGCCATCGGCCGCCACGCCGTAGAAGAGCACGTCATAGAAGCCATTCTCGCGCTCTTCCTTGGTTGGACCTTCGCCCGGGGCGGGACCGTCGCCGCCCATCATATTCGTGCTGGCAATACCCTCGGCCATCGCTTTGCCCTGTTCGCCCGGGCCCGTCAGCATCATCTCGTCATAGACGAAATCCTTACCATAGGCATGCCCCATCAGCGCGTTAGAGCGGTGCACATTCTTCGTATTGATTGAGGCCATAATGAACGGCGCAGACCAGCTGCCAATGTCTTCATCTTCAACCGGGGCCATACCGTGCGGCTGCTCCGGCCCGTCAAAGCCCATGGTCAGCGCGAACGGGTTCTGCAGGACCGCGATCAGGCTAGGATCCCGCTGCACCGCAGCCATCGTCTCCTTAAAGCTCGCAAACGTGCCGCCTGAGAATGTGCCTTCCATCTTGCGCACACGGCCCTTGATGCGCGGCACAGGCCCACCGAGCTTTTCTTTCGCCGCTTCCTGAGTGAACCAGACGCCCAGATCGAACGGGATCGAGTCAAACCCGCACGAAAACACGATCCGCGCGCCGCTTTCCTGCGCCTTGCCTTCATACTTGCCGATCATGGCATGCATCCAGCCGGGCTCACCGCACAGATCGACATAGTCCGTGCCAGCCTCGGCACATGCGGCGACGAGAGGCTCCCCATACAGCTGGTAAGGGCCAACCGTCGTAGCGACACAGCCCGCGCGCTCGACCATAGATGTCAGGCTCGCCTCATCATTGGCATCCGCGACCACCAAAGGCGTGTCTGCAGGCGCACCAATCTCATCACGCACGGCAGCCAGCTTGTCAGCGCTGCGCCCGGCCATCGCCCAGCTCACATCGCCGCCAACGCCATAGGTCTGCGCGAGGTATTCCGCGACCAGTCGGCCTGTATAGCCCGTCGCTCCATACACAATCACATCAAATTCACGCCCTGTCGCCATGCTGGCCTCCTGTTTTTCTCTCCGCTCTATGTGCGCTTAAGAGTGGGATTGTCAAAGTGTATTACTGGCTTCGTTGGCAAGTTAGTCCCGCATGGTGAGCGGAGACGAACCACGCGGGACGCCGATTTCAAACTAGGCACTTCTAATCCCGCCCGATGGTTCGTCTCCGCTCACCATGCGGGCTAATAATGCACTTCATTAAGAGAGAGCGCCCGCGGCCTGGTTCATGCGCAAGGCAAAGCCGCAGCGCGGAACCCGCTTCCACTGCGTCACGCGAAGCGTGTCAGCGCAGTGGCAAAACAAAGACTCTAAAAATCCCTTACAGAATCGTTATGTGGCATTCATGCAACAACCCATTATAAGGGTAAACGTAGAGTGAAAGGCAACGCCCATGATCCGCACCCTCGCTATCGCCACTTTGGTCTCAGCACTGCCCCTCGGCAGCGCGATCGCTGATGACCCTGACGGCCTCGTCCTCTTGCCCGGTCAGGGCGAGCTGCGCGAACGCGCCGACCGCGAGCGCGCAGGCGCTGACCGGCTCAAACCCGGCGGCGGCCTGTTCGTCAGCTTTGACGAAGATACAGACGGCACGATCACACTTGAGGAAGTCCGCGCCGCCATCCCAACTGCCTTCGCCGCGGCCGACGCCAACGAGGACGGCAATCTCAGTGCGCTGGAGCAGCAGGACTGGGCCAAATCCCTCCCGACCCGCGATGACAGTCTCGCCAACCCGACCCGGTTCGACCCCAATCTCGATCGCCGCGTCGACTTGGCAGAATTCACCGCTGTGATCGAAGGCCTGCACGCAGACTACGTCAACGAAGACACAGGCCTTTTACAACTCGCTGACCTGAAAGCCCCGAAAGAGCGCCGCACCAGACGCGACCGCTTAGGCGAGGCGATCCTGCAAGAACGCGCAGACGCCGAACGCCGCCAGCGGGAACGCGTGCAGCAGTAATCCATTTTAGCAAAGCGCGCCTCAGCCCGATGAGGTGGCCTCAAATTTAGCCGTATCAGGCAAGTCATTCGGCATATTCAACGTCAGATCAGACACACGCTCTATTTTTCGGATATTCCTGAAAACAGGCTTTGCATCGTCTGCAGCGACATAATCAGCCTTGGTACGGATGTGAATCTCGCTGACGACTCTATTATCTTCGATGGACACTGACCGGTCATAATCAAGAGCACCGCTCCGAATTGTCACCGGATCAGCACTGACGGCATCCAACTCGATATCACTGCCCTTTGGCAGAATAACCGTTCGTTTAACCCGATAATTGAGGCCTTCGTAGATATCGAGCGGTAACGCTCTGTTCCGACGCGACCAGTTACTTGCAATTCTCAGCGGCGGAGAGAGCTTATACGTAAACTCAAGCACATTATCCTCATCCGCCTCTAATGAAAGCTCGAACGGATCTAGCAGTTCTGTAGACCAATCATACGAAATGACATTGGCCTCGCGATCATCGCGAAGGTTGATGATGACAACATCCTCGACTTCGCCAAACTCATTCTCCATGGACTTATGGATCGACTCTGCAATGAAGTCCTCTCCCCTCGGCAGGATCCCTGAGCGGGCACCGTTTGCATATGACGAGCGAAATGTTGCTGTCCCCGTAACAAGAACACCGTAATCAGATCCCCTTGACGCATCGTAGACGGACTGAACCTCCATACTCGGTGTTTCAGGCATCGGAATTGGCATAGGCGACAGCGCAGTCTGACCGGGTGCCAGAATCAGCGCGTACTTATAATTTGGTGAGACCAATTCGCCCCACGTCCCACCCATCAGGCTTTGTGTCCCATCGACCCAGTAATCCACTCCCTCATGCTTGATATAGGTGATGGCGTGATTGAAACGCGACGGACTCGGCATCACGGTCTTTAAATACGATCCAGACCGCGTGTTCACCAAAGCGACATGCGCTTCATCCGCCCCGAAAGCACGCGCCAGTCGCGTCAACAGAAGCGATTTATCCTTACAGTCCCCAAACCGACGTGACAGAATTGTCTCCGGATCATTGGGCACCCATCCCCCTAGACCGAGCGTGATCGCCTGATAGCGAATATCATCCTGTACAAAATGGATTGCCGCCATCATGCGATCCTCGAATGTGGCATGCTCCTGCATTATTTTTTCAGCGAGTGCGTCGAATGCCACGCTATTCTCAGGCGCCTCAAAATACGGGCGCGCAATATCATTGACCGCTCCCCAGTCTTCAAAACTGCCGATCTCTAGCTTTTTATAAGCCGAATATCCCCTCGGTGCGCCCATTTCCGCCCGTTGCCTTGGCATCGCTTTTGGTCCAAATGTGAAGGATGTTCGTCCAGCCTCGTACTCAGTCGTCTGCGCTTCGTTACCCAGCCGCAGCCGAACCGGTATCTCAGATGGCCACTCCGCTTTGACATGAATACGCTCAACAGGATGGGTATAATTTACTGAGTGACGGAATGAAAACGTATCTGGCCAGGCCGGGTTTTCCCCAATGAAGCTGTAAGAATAGTCGACAATATCGCCTTGGCGCAAATCTTCGATACGGACATAAAGCACCCTGCGGCCCTCGAAGATATTGCTAGAAAGGCGTTTCTCATCCCGCATATCTTCAATGTAAGCCTCGTCGAGCGCGTCAATCGTCTTGCCATCTCGAATGATATTGAAGGCATGCACGCGAACGCTTTGGTAGACTGGATCATAACGCAATCTCATCGACCCGGCGTCCCTCACAGCACGCGGCGATAAAAGCTCATCAACACGCCTGTAATAGGTCGCGGAGTTTTCACCATCAGCATGAGCTTGCGTATCAAGAAGCAAACGCCGCTTTCCACGATAGGCTGGGAATTGAGCATCTGCCGGGCTAACCGCCTCTTGAACATCCACCCAATCGGGCGCCGAGGCGATGAAGCTCTTTGGGTCAGCCTTAGCGCCCTGTTGCGGAGATGGCTCAACACTCTGAGCCGAAGCCGCAGCGACTATAAAAAGCGATGAAATAGCGCTGAACAACACTCTGATCATAGTCCCACCTCATATTCAGATCTCAAAAGCTAACCAAACTCAGGGATTTGACAAGACCGATCCAAAAACAGAAAGGCGCCCCGAATGCACGGGACGCCCAAAGGTCGATTTAGGCATCGATTCAAAGCGGCCAGTTCTCAATCCGTTGCTGCTTCTTCGCGAACAGCGCCATGAGCGGCCCCATCAGACCGACCATTTTACCGGTAAAAGCCGGCTTTCCAGTTTCCGCCAGCGCTTTGAGATTGCCGGCAATAAAGCCCTGAGCTCCGATCATTTCCTTGTGCAGCTTGCTGCCCTCGATGGCTTCTTCGATGATCAGATCGAACTCCGTCCCGCCATCCTTTTCGCGTAGCTCATAAGTCACCTTACAGGCCGGGTCCTCCAGATTGGTCATCTTGAACGTATGCGCGTAGCGATGCGGCGGTTCAAACGCGAGCACCTCTCCGACCACCATGGCGATCTTCCTGTTCGGGTGCAGCATCCGCATCTTCGCACCGGGTTTCAGACCATCTTGCGTGTCACAAATGCTGCCAAAGAAGAACGGCAAAGGCTTATCGGTTGCCACTAGAATGGACCAAACGGTCTCAACCGGCGCCTCGATAAAGGTCCTGTGAATGGATTTTTCTGCATAGTTTGGTGTGTCTGCCATGGTTACTCCCCCTCTGGCGTTTGGGTTGATGAAGCCGCCCTCTCCGCGGCCTGCTTGATGAAACTCATTCGGTCAGTCCAGTACGCGCTGTATCCCGTGATCCAGCGCTCATGGATTTCCTGGATCGGCATCGCGTTCAGAAACAGACGCCGCGTGCGCCCATCCTTGCGGCTGATGATCAGCCCCGCCTCTTCCAGAACCTTCAAATGGTTCATGATGGCGATGCGGCTGACATCAAACCCTTTCGCAAGCTCCCCGACGCCTTGGCCGGGACGATCACGAACAAGATCAAGGATCGCCCGACGCGTCTTATGCGCCAAAGCGTGAAACACCAGATCCATATCCTCATGAGTAATCATGTAATTACTTAATTACGTATTAGAGCATGAGTCAAGTCCCACACTCAAACACGCTCACATCGTTGAATTTAACCCGATGCCCGAATGCGATCCGCGCGCTGATTAATCGAGACCCCAAACGCCCCCACGCTCGCCCTCAAGAGCGGGTTGAGACGGTTCCAAGGCCTGTCCGCACGCCGATAGAAGTCACCCACATCCTGATAAACACCCCAATGCCGGGTGCCGATCGGGCGCGGGTCGAGCGTATTGAATTGCGAAAAAGCCGGCGACCGGCCGTCCCAGTCCAGTGTCCCCGTCGCGTGCACACCATACCCCATCAGATGACCTTCCGCCTGCACACGCGCCTGCGCCGGGGCAAAGAGGTCCGCATCAACAATATAGGAATCGGTCGCCACCCATGCGCCGTCCACATAGATCTCAACGTAAGAATGATCGACATAGGGCGTTCCGGGATCAAGAAGCCCGTACAGCACTTGCCGATCGATATCGACAAAAACCTGTCGTGCCGGAATATCCACAGCTCTCAAGAGCGCTACAAACAAAGTCGACTTCGTATTACAATAGCCGGTACGCGACGCCAGTACGTCGCTCGCTTTATTGTCCCAAAACCCGCGTGTGAATCCGAATTTGATCCGATCACGAACAAATTGAAAAATGGCGAGGACTTTGTCGCGATCGCTGCTGTGCCCAGATGACAGGTCCAGAGCGACCGCCTGCACGCGCAGATGATCCTTATCGATATAGTGCGTTGCACCAATCCAATCGCCTGGATCATCTGTGACAGGACCAAATTCACCCTGTGCCATCGTGCATCCTCCAAGTGCGCAAGGTAGACCCATCAATACGTCGCGACGCCGAAAACATCTCACGAGGCATCCCCGGCATCTGCCTCCGCAAGGTCGGCAATGGTCTC
>JBCBCO010000078.1:0-9814 GCA_038630445.1 Pseudomonadota bacterium
TACAAATTCAGAAGGCAACGCCTTATCGGGCGTTGTGGAAGTCCCGTCTGGTCCGGTGAAAGCGTGGGCGATCTTCGCGCATTGCTTTACCTGTTCCAAGACAGGCCTCGCGGCGAGCCGGATTGCGCGTTACCTCACAGATCATGGGATCGGCGTGCTACGCTTTGACTTTACCGGTCTTGGGGAAAGCGATGGTGATTTTGCCGGGACGGGGTTCTCTACGAATGTGCAAGACCTCATCGACGCGGTGCGCTGGATGGATAGCCAGGCGCGCAGCGTCACTCTGATGATCGGACATTCGCTCGGCGGTGCAGCCAGTGTCGTTGCTGCCAGCAAGCTGCCTGACGTGCGCGCTGTTGCAACGGTGGGTGCCCCGTCAGATGCAGAACATGTTATCGACCAATTCAGTGCTGACGTCCCTGAGATTGAAGCCAAGGGCGAGAAAGAGGTGCTGCTAGCCGGGCGCCTATTCGTTGTCCGCAAGAGCTTCCTCGTAGATGTGCGAGGCGCGCGGGTCAGCGAGGCCGCGGCGACCCTAAAGAAACCCCTTCTGGTGATGCACTCTCCGATTGATCAAACCGTGAGTATCGAAAACGCGACAGGTTTATTCCTGGCCGCCAAGCATCCCAAGAGCTTTGTCAGCCTCGATAAGGCCGATCATCTGCTGACCGGCAAACAGGACGCGGAATATGTCGCTTCTGTTATTGCTGGTTGGGCAGGGCGCTATCTCGCGCCGCACGAAAAGCAGAAATATCTTCTTGAAACAGGCCAAGACGATATCATCGTACGCGAGACGCGCGCGGCAGGACCTTTCCAGAATGAAATTCGCATTGGACAGCGTCGGTTTCTTGCTGATGAGCCGGAAAGCGTTGGTGGCGGTGGTACGGGTCCTGACCCATATGAGCTTGTGACAGCAGGCCTAGGCGCTTGTACTTCAATGACCTTGCGGATGTACGCAGATCGCAAAGGATGGCCGCTTGAGCGCGTAACCGTAAATCTCTCTCACGAGAAGACCCATCCAAAAGACTGCGTTGATTGCGGCCCGCGCGACCGTATTGATACGTTCACCCGAAGCATTTTCATTGAAGGCGATCTGGACGAGGCGCAGCGGCAACGCTTGCTTGAAATTGCTGATAAATGCCCGGTTCACCGAACATTGGAAGCGGAGGTCAACATCGAAACTAGACTTGCTCCTGTCTCAGCTTAATGATGTTTAATGACTATTGCCCTGTTCGCGCCGTAATAATGTTTACACATGTACAATACACAAGCGAAGAAAATGTCACTTCAGGATAAGAGAAAAATGAAAATATTGGGATTATCACGCACTGCCTTAATTGCCGGCTTTGTTGGAGCTGGCGCGAGCGCTGGCTTCCTTTTGGGGCCGCAGTTTCAGAATGCGGATGCCCGACCCATCACAATTCAGGCTCCCGTTGGTGCGCCTGTGAGTCTTGCAGATTTGATTGAGCAGGTCAGCCCAGCTGTCGTCTCCGTCAATGTCGTGTCTGAACGCGAAGCAAGCGATCTCTCTGAACTGGAGCGATTTTTTGACCGGTTTCGTAATGGGCCGCAGCCAGATGAGAATGAAGAGGAGGATGGACCGACACGCGAGGCACGTTCTCTAGGGTCAGGGTTCTTTATTTCGAGTGACGGGCTGATCGTTACAAACAATCACGTCATTGAAGGCGCGACTCAGATTGAAGTCGTCCTGGAAGATGGTCGTGAACTCGATGCTGAACTGGTCGGCGCGGATGCAGAGACAGATCTGGCCGTCTTGCGCGTTACAGAAGGCTCCAACTTTGCACACGTCCAATTCGGGAATTCGTCCCAACTTCGCCGCGGAGATTGGGTCGTGGCGGTCGGGAACCCATTCGGTCTCGGCGGTACGGCGACGGCCGGAATCGTTTCAGCCATCGCTAAGCCTGGAGATCGGCGCAGATCCAGTACCTATATTGACTACTTACAGATTGACGCTGCGATTAACAGAGGGAACTCTGGCGGCCCAACCTTTGACCTTTATGGAAACGTCGTTGGGGTAAATACAGCGATTTATTCTCCAACAGGCGGTTCTGTGGGTATCGGGTTTGCGATTACATCCAATCAGGCGAAAACTGTGACGGATATGCTCACGAAAGACGGCAAAGTCACGCGCGGTTGGCTCGGTGTGACGATCCAAGATGTCACTGACGATATTGCTGATGCGCGTGGATTAGCAGATGCGGATGGTGCAATTGTTGCCGACATTGTGTCCGACGGTCCGGCCAAAAAGTCCGGGATCCGGCGCGGTGATATCATTGTTGAGGTGAACGGAACGAAAGTGACAGACGCGACGACAACTACGCGCGTTGTCGGCTCTCTTCTCGCGGGCTCGAACAATACGTTCGTCGTTCTGCGAAATGGAGCACGCGTGAATGTACCCGTTACAGTCGGTGAGCGCCCTGAGAATATCAATGCGAGCTTCGATCCGAGCGAGGACGAACGTCCGGACAATGATGCAGAAACGGAGGAAGGGCCTCTTGGTCTAACTCTTAGTGCGCTCGACGCCGACACCCGTGAGGATATGGATATGGAAGCCGACGAGCCGGGTATGGTGATCGTTGATCTCTCAACAGACAGTCCACTTCGCGAGATTGGTTTGCGGCCCGGCATGGTCATTCTCGACGTCAACGGTCAGCCTCTAACCTCGGTTGAAACCCTGGAGAATGAGATCAATGCCACCAAGCGCCGTGGCCGGGACAATGTTTTAATGGCGGTTCACTCAAACGGGCGCACGCTGTTTGTCACTGTCGACATATCCGATAACTAATACAGGTGAATGTCTATGCGTGTCCTCGTTATTGAAGATGATCTTGAGCAGTCCGGTTTCATAAAGAATGTTCTCACAGGCGCAGGGCACGATGTTGTCACAGCCGAGAACGGTGAAGCCGGGCTAGAGGAAGCCCGCGGAAGCTACTTTGATGCTCTCGTTGTTGACCGTATGCTTCCGCGAAAGCCCGGACTTAAACTTGTTCAGGAATTCCGCGACAGTGGTGGAACCACGCCAGCGCTGTTTTTGTCAGCTCTGTCTGATGTCGATAATCGTGTCGAAGGTCTTCAGGCGGGTGCAGATGACTATCTTGCTAAGCCATTCGCACCGGAAGAACTTATCGCTCGCGTTGAGGCTCTTGGTCGACGCCAAGTTTCCAATGAACCACCAGTGACCAAACTAAAAGTCGGCGATTTGGAGATGGACCTGTTATCGAGAAAGGTCATGCGCGGAGAAACGAAAATTGATCTTCAGCCGCGAGAGTTCAAATTGCTCGAATACCTCATGCGTCATGCGGGCCAAACCGTTACACGCACGATGCTGCTTGAAGGGGTCTGGAACTATCATTTTGATCCTCAGACGAACGTGATTGATGTCCATATCTCAAGGCTGAGAGCCAAGATTGATAAAGAGTTTGATAAGCAGCTCTTGCAGACAGTGCGTGGTGCGGGTTACTGCCTGACCGCATGACGTCGGGGCCTTTTGCCTTTTTGCGAACAACCAGTTTCAGGCTCGCCCTGATCTACGCCCTCTTGTTTGCTGTCTTCTCGGCAGGCCTGATGGGGTATTTGTTTCAAGCGACGGTTGGTAGTCTCCGCACAGAAGCAAAGTCCCAATTGGAAGCGGAGCTTCGGGCATTGGCCGTAGCATACAATACCGGTGGGCAAACGCGACTTGAGACGGCGCTGCGCGAGCGATCACTCGTGCGGGTCCGGAACTTCACCTACCAGTTTGAAACAGGTGCAGGACGCAAGATCGTTGGCGATATGGCAGAGATGCCCGTAACCCCGCCGGCTGATCCGGGCGATGTCGATGCTGTGACGTTTGAGATTGAGGGGCGACGTCCGACAGGAGAAATCTCGATCATTCCAATCGAAGGCCGTATCGTTCGTCTGTCTAATCAGAGTGTTTTGCTTGTCGGAATCGAAATGAGTGACCGTCTTTCTGTGGTCGGCAAGATCAATCAGGCCATCATAATTGCCGCGCCCATTGGAATGCTTTTGGCTCTGATTGGGGGCTTCTTCACATCCCGCTATGCAGCACGCCGAGCCGAGGCCCTGTCGGAGACATCAGTGGCCGTTATGGCAGGTGACTTGTCTCAACGTGTTCCCGTGATCGGCTCAAATGACGAGTTTGATCGTCTGGCGAGCACTGTGAACGCGATGCTCACGAAGATTGAAACCCTGATGTCCGCTACTCGACATGCCGGAGATGCCATCGCGCATGATCTGCGGTCTCCGCTCTCACGACTGCGCAATCGGCTCGAAGAGTCTTTGCGCGGTCCAATGGATGAAATGACGGCCCGCGATACACTCGGTGAGACGGTCGAAGAGGTTGACCAAGTGCTCGCAACATTCAATGCGATTTTGAATCTGTCCCGCGTTCGCTCTACGGGTGAAGAACATCTTCAAAAACTGAACATTAGTGAGCTTTGCGCCGATGTAGCAGATCTCTTTGAGCCAGCCTGTGAGGAGGCCGGACTATCATTTAACGCTATGATCAAGCCTGACCTGCACGCAAAAGCAGATCAGGCCCTACTGGCTCAGGCGCTTTCCAACCTCATTGATAACGCCATCAAGTATACACCGCGTGGCGGTGCGATCGCTTTGGATGTTGACGCGGCCAGCAGCGATATCTTGATTGCTGTGAGTGACACAGGCCCCGGTATCCCGGAGAATGACCGTCGGCGCGTCAAAGACAGGTTCGTTCGCCTCGATGATGCGCGTACCCAAGCTGGTTCAGGTTTAGGGCTCGCTCTTGTTGAAGCGGTCGCTAACCTGCACGGTGGTCAACTCGACCTCGGTGAAAGTGCGCTCGAGGGAAGTGGATTAAAAGCCTCACTCACGCTTAAGCGAGCTTAGGCTCCGGGATGGACATGGGTAGAGCTCTCACTCTCGCAAAAGAAAACGCGCCATACTTATCGCGTTTGATCGATTCAGAGGTCATTTCGAGCTATGAATTTGGAGACCTTGTAGACACGATACAAACGTGTCTCGCGCCGCTGCCAATGGATCTTTCCACGTCTGATCTGATGACGCGTCTTCGTAAGGATAAGGCCAAGATACATTTAGCTCTTGCACTTCTGGACCTCGCGGGCAGGTTCACACTCGACGACATCACAATCCATCTGACCCAATTTGCCGATCGCTGCTGTGAAATTGCGCTCCGGCATGCACTGGCAAAAGACCAGTGCAGCTATAATGGTCTAACACTCTTCGCACTCGGAAAAATGGGCGCCCATGAACTCAACTATTCCAGCGACATTGATATGGCGGCTTTCTATGACGGCGATAAGTTCGACGGTGGTGCGCGTGATCCCGGCGATGCGGCGAGCCGTTCTATACGCGAAGCGATGCGTATTCTGTCTGAGCGAACAGCTGACGGTTATGTGTTTCGCACCGATCTTCGCCTGCGCCCCGATCCCTCCTCAACACCGCTTGCTGTCTCAACCCGGCGTGCTGATCTCTATTATGAGAGCGTCGGTCAGAACTGGGAACGTATGGTCTGGATCAAAGGGCGACCCGCCGCCGGCGATATGCATGTCGGTGAAACCTTCCTGAAAACACTAGAACCTTTCGTCTGGCGAAAGCATCTCGATTACTGGGCCATCGCAGACGTGCAGGCCATCAAAGGCATGATCAATGCGCGGGCAGGCGACGCTGACCTCGCCAACCATGCCCCCGATCTGAAGCTCGGCCCCGGTGGAATCCGCGAGATCGAGTTCTTTGTCCAAACCCAGCAGATTATCCTTGGAGGGCGCAATCCATCATTGCGGGTGCGTGGTACGCTTGAGGGGTTAGAGGCTCTGGTTGAGCTCGATGTTGTGGCGCGTGAAACAGCAAATGACCTCACTGCATCGTATGAAATGCTCCGGCGCGTTGAGCACCGCATCCAAATGCTGAATGATGAGCAGACCCACACGCTGCCCAGCTTTGAAGCCCAGCGCGCGAGCGTCGCGGCTCTATCCGGCTTTAGCAACCTTAATGCATTCGATAAGGCGATCCTCGAAACACGTCGCCTTGTGCACCACCACTATAGCGCTCTTTTCGCTAATGAAGCTCGCAAACGTGAAGCCGCTTTTGAGGGTAATCTGGTCTTTACCGGCGTGGATAACGATCCTGGTACCTTGGAGACCCTATCTCATATGGGATTTTCAGATCCGGATAAGGTGATTGAAGCCGTACGCCGGTGGCACCGCGGCCGTACGCCAGCCACTCGCACCGCCAGAGGGCGTGAATTGCTAACGGCCCTTTTGCCCGATTTGCTGACTTTTATGGGCAAGACGGGTCATCCTGATCAGGCGTTCAGCAGGTTCTCCCGCTTTTTTGAAGGACTGCGCTCTGGTGTTCAGACTTTGTCCATGTTGCTTGTTGAGCCCGAGCTTATGGAAGACCTTGTCACAACATTGGCTTTAGCGCCTCGCATTAGTGGGGAATTGTCGCGCCGGCCCGGGCTGCTCGAAACACTTTTATCAGTGACGGACATTCAGACCGTCCCGATCATCGATGCGGATATTGATTTTGAAAGCGCTATGGATCTTGTGCGCAAATGGCATGGTGAGCGGTCTTTTATAATTGGCCATCGGTTGCTTCACGGAAAGATCGCAGCGCGTGAAGCCGCCGCTGATTGGAGCGTCCTAGCGGATACGACCGTTAAGCTTATGTCGAAAGCAGCTGAGCGCGAAACCGTGCGCCGATATGGTGCGGCTCCGGGTCTATGGTGTATTGCTGGCCTCGGTAAATTTGGCGGTCAGGAGATGACGGCAGGCTCGGATCTCGACCTGCTTGTGATTTACGATGCAACTGATCCCCCGGAAGCCCAGACTTGGTTCACACGCTTCACACAGCGTTTGATTACCGCGCTATCGGCTGAGACGGGTGAGGGGGCTCTTTATGATGTCGACATGCGGTTACGTCCGTCAGGCCGGGCTGGACCCGTCGCCACGTCATATACCTCATTCAATCGTTATCATTCTGAAAGCGCGTGGACTTGGGAGCACATGGCGCTGACCCGTATGCGCGTGGTCGCGGGTCACAAAGCACTTGGATTAAAAGTCGAAACGGCCGCTGCTCATCACATTCGCGGCACTGATAAGGCGCATGCGCGCACGACGGATATCCGTGATATGCGCGAGCGATTGCATCGCGAAAAACCCTCTCAGGGCAAGTGGGACCTCAAAATGCGGAGTGGTGGTCTAGTTGATCTCGAATTTATAATTCAGCACGGGCTGCTGACGAGTGTCACCGAACTGAAACTGCCTGTGCCTCTTAGGGGCGCTATTCAGATATTAGGGATATCAGGCTATCTGGACACGACGCAAGAAGAAGTGCTGCTTGAGGCTCACAGATTCCTAAGTGCGCTACAGCAGGTTCAACGCGTTGCGATTGGGGCGCACATGGACGGCGATACCTTGTCTCAGGGCCTCACGAACCGCCTCTGTCGTGCAACAGGCTGCAAAACTTTTTCTCAATTAAAACATCATCTTGAGGAGTATTGCTCGACTGTATCGAATCTTTTTGCAGAAAAAATCGGCATGCTGCCGACGGATTTTAATTCGCCATCCGTTTAACTGTCAGGTTTCAAAGGAAAGGACCTGACGACATGAAGAAAACACTGATTGCTTCTATATGTGCCGCTTCTCTAGTTGGCGGTTTGGCTGTCACTGCAACGGCCCAGCGTGGTGATCGGGGGGCTGAACGACTCGAGCGCGTCGATACCGACGGTGATGGCAATATTTCGATGGCTGAATTGGAAGCCCAAAAAGCGGAACGCTTTTCTAATGCTGACGCGAATGGCGACAACCTCATGTCATTTGCAGAATTTGAAGCGCACATTGACGCTGAAAAAGCTCTGCGCGAAGCTGAACGTCGCCAGCGTCGTTTTGAGCGTCTCGACGCCAACGGGGATGGCTTTGTAACCGCAGAAGAACATGCTGCGTCTGGCGATGAACGGATGGAACGCCGTTTTGCCCGCGTCGATACTGACGGTGATGGCGTGATCTCTGAGGCCGAACGCGAAGCTGCAAAAGCCAAGATGCAGAAACGTCGCGGTTCGCGCCGCGGACGCGGATTTCGGGGCGGCGAATAATAGGCAAGCCCCTTCCGAGGCGGCGGCGAAGCCTTCCCCCCTTCGCCGCCGCGCTTTTCTGCACTAGGCTCAAACGGTGTCCGGTATCAGCGAACTTGATCAGATTACAAAAGCAGCAGCCGGCGATAAGTCGGCACAAGCTGCTCTGGTCCACAGGCATATGCCCATCATCTACCGGGTGGCCTATCGGATGCTGCGGGAAGAGGCGGAGGCCGAAGACGTGACACAGGAGACCTTCTTGCGTGCCTGGAAAGCGCTGCCTGATTGGCAGCCCAAGGCAAAATTCTCGACCTGGGCCTGTACGGTCGCGATCAATCTCTGTCGCGACAGATTGCGCAAAGCCAAGCCAGTCCTCATGGAAACGCCCCCTGAGACGACAGATGCTGCGCTTAGGCCGGAAGAGCAGCTCGCCTCTAAGCAAGCTGTATCGGGAATACACGCCCAGATTGCAGCTTTGCCGGACCGCCAAAGGGAAGCGCTGACGCTATCTGCACTCGAAGGATTAGGGAACAAAGAGACTGCTGCTGCAATGGGTATTACAGTTCACGCTCTGGAAGGCCTTTTAGGGCGCGCACGCCGAACGCTCAAAAGTGTGCTACGCGCTGATATAAGCAAGGACGAGAAACAATGACCAAATCTGCGATCACAATAGAGCGCGTGCTCGACCTGATAGCCGCATATGGAGCCCATCCTGCGGCTTGGCCCGATCACGAGCGCGAGGCGGCAGAGGCGCTCCTTATTGCGAAGCCTGAGGCTTTCGAGCCCGCGCTGCAGGAGGCCGTCGAGCTTGATCAAATGCTGATGCAAGACGACCAAGTGCCCGAGCCGCCCGCTCATCTTGCGACTACAATTATAGAGGGTGCTCCAGTCGCTCAAAAATCCGCGCAGCGTCAAAGCTGGCTGCGCAGTCTCTTTCCAATGGGGCTACGCCTACCAACCGGTGCAGCCATTGCCAGCCTCGGCATCGGCCTTATGGCAGGCTATTCCTATGCAGGCGACACGGGATTTGACGCTTATCTCGAGAGCGATGTGACTTACACGGACACGCTTGATGCCAGTTTCGATGATTGGCTTGGCGACCCGGAGGGCGGCCTATGAGTGAAACACCAAACCGCATTTTACCGGTCATCCTGATTGTCTCTCTGGTTCTGAATGGGTTGCTTGTCGGTCTCCTGATCGGGGGCGGTCTGCGACAGGATCAGCCGCCTCCAGCGCCCGATCGTGGTGAGCGTGCCCTTGTACGCGGCTTGGAGCGTAGTGTCGCAGAGGAGGACCGGTCTGCCGTTCGAGGCGCCCTGCGCGAAGCGTTCCAACAAACGCGGGGCGAGCGTCAAAAGCTGCGAGAAGCCCGGCGCGAGCTACGCATCGCTCTTGCGGCTGACCCTTATGACGCAATTGATGTCACAAAGGCTTTTGAGGCTGTCCGTCTGGCGGAAGCTGCCGCCCAGACCGAGTTGCATAATGAACTGGCACAACAGTTTGAGCGTCTCAGCGCCGAGGAACGCGCAACAATTCTGCGGGGGCTCGATCGAACAGGCCGGCGAAGTCCACGTAGACAAGAGGGCCGCCGATTTGAACGGCCACAGCGCCCGGATGATAATTAACCTGCCAAACGGCAGCAGACAGGCTTGTCAAATGCGCAAGCTTCCCGCATATGCGCGTCTGTGGGGTGGTTAGCTCAGTTGGTAGAGCATCTCGCTT
>JBCBCO010000079.1:0-9783 GCA_038630445.1 Pseudomonadota bacterium
CGGGGGTCTCTTCATCTATAGACGCTGCCTGATAATAGGTTGGGATTGTCTCCATGGAGTGAAACATCTCCCAGATCACACCCTGTGGGTCGCGCGCCCAATGCTTGTTCGAATGTGCGTAGCAGCAATTAGCGCCGGGTTCCGCAACAGTAGACTGCTCCGCCTCTTGCAGCGCTGAGTTAAGCGCCTCCAAGGCCTCGTCACTATCGACTTGCATACCGACATGATCAATGCCGTTGGCATTGCCAGAGCGCTGACTGATCGCGATGTTTACGAACGGATCGTCCAGCATCCACTTTATATAATCCGGTTTTTCCACCGTAGGGGCTTGATTGAACAACGCGCTATAGAAGTCTTTCGATGCCTCTAAATCAGATGACGTGATATGCAGGTGTAGGCGTTTCATGATGTCTCCAATGCGTGTGTAGGGGATGATGACGTGGCGAATGCACCTTTGCAGCAATCCTCCATAAGGAAGGCTGTAAGGCGCTGAATAGCGCAGTAATCGGCATATGAGATCAACTCGCGCCCGCGTTTCTCCTGACGAACGAGCCCTGCTTCAGCGAGCGCTTTCAAGTGATGGCCGAACGTCGTTGCTGGCAGGCCCAGTGCCTCCCGCATTTGCGAAACGTTTAAGCCAGTCTGCCCAGCTTGAACCAAGCGGCGCAAGATCGAGACCCTATGGGGGTGCCCCATGGATGCAAAAGAAAGGGCGGCTGTCGTGTCATTGAGCATATATATCTATATATCTAGTTTTATAGATATTACTAGATCTGAACTGACTTCACGACTTGCATGCGCAGCTGCGCCTCATCCTCGCCCTTTTTCAGGGTCTATGACATAGGCGACTAAAACTCGGTTGCTGAATAGGACCGTCCATGCTCCGTGCGCTTCTCATCTTTGCAATACTGCAGGTCCTGATATCCGCTCAGGCGGATACGATTAAAGCCAAGCCTCTTTTCGAATTGGCTGTTGACTATTCGCAGCAGCATCGATTTGCATCGTGTCGACGGGACCGTTCGGGTGCGCTGTATAAAAGCTGTTATGATGCCCGGAAGCTTTATGAGGCGGCGCTTTTACGCGCAAAATCTGAAAACAAGCCGCTCATGATCATTTGGGGTTTTGATGAATGCCCAGGCTGTCGCTTTCTGGAGTCGCGCGAGTTTAACCCAGCTAATCCTTGGCTGACGGATCGTTTTTCCCGGTGGGCCTTATCGCCAACGCAACGGGCTGGTCTTTCTAATGAAGGTCATGATCTTGAAGTGCTCTTACTACGTATCAACTCGCGTTCAGCCTCTGGCGAGCAGCTCTCACAAGATCTTGGCGTGTTGAAAATGGCGCGGGAACGCGGTGGGCGCCGCGTATGGAGCCCGTTCATTACGATGACCAATCCAGTGACCGGGGAGTTAGTGTCTCAGGCCAGCATGCGCGGTAATGAGCAGCCCTGTAACCGGTGGGATGAATTTGCGCTAAACCTCGAAGACCTCGGCTACATTCCATCAGACCCGGGTTATGAACGCCGGATTTGCTAAAGCGCGCCGCCGCGCTTAAGTGGCGAAAATGGTAACAGAACAGACCCTTCCGACGCCCTGCTTCGTGCTCGATATGGCCCGCTTGCGTATGAATCTCGAGACAGCCCAACGCATTCGCGAGGAAGCAGGCTGTAAGATCCTACTCGCGACGAAGGCGTTTGCCCTGCCCGCTGTGTTTCCGATGATGCGAGGCTATCTCGATGGCACTACGGCGAGTGGCGAATATGAAGCGATTATGGGCGCGGAAGCGTTCGGCAAGGAAGTGCATGTCTATTCGCCCGCCTATTCAGAAGCGGAATTGCACGCTGTGACGAAAATCGCTCAGCACGTTTATTTCAATACCGCCCAGCAATTGGATCAGTGGGGCGATATCGCGTGCGAGGCAGGCTGTGAGATCGGACTGCGAGTCAATCCGAGCTATTCAAACGCCACAATTGGCGGCGATCTCTATAATCCATGTGCCCCCGGCAGCCGGTTTGGCGAAGTCGCCTTAAAGCTTGATCAGGTAGACTGGTCAGGCATCGATATTTTCCATGTGCATGCGCTCTGTGAAAGTTTGCATGAGGGCTCAGTCGGTCTGATTGAGCATGTCGCAGAGCACTTCACGCCTTACCTGAGACAGGTCAAAACGGTGAATTTTGGCGGGGGGCATTTCCTCAACAAGCCGGGCTACGATGTCGACGCGCTGATTGGCGCGATCCGCAAGTTTCGCGAAGAGTTTGACGTTAACGTTGTGCTGGAACCGGGCTCAGGTCTCGTCGTGAATACGGGCGAATTGCACACCAGCGTTATGGCCCTTCACTGGAACGAAAAGGACCTTGCAATCGTGGACGCAAGCGCCTCGACCCATATGCCGGATGTGCTGGAAGTGCCCTATCGACCGGACATTATCGATGCTGGCGCGCCCGGCGAAAAGGCGCACACGTACACGCTTGGCGGCAAGACCTGCATGACCGGAGACGTCATCGGTGAGTACAGTTTCGATGCGCCATTAAAGCCGGGTGATCGGCTCATCCTGCTCGATCAAATGCACTACACGTTCGTGAAGACAAACACGTTCAATGGCAGCCCGCTCGCCAATCTGGCGGTGCGCCATGATGATGGCCGGATCGAACTATTGAGTGATTTTGGATACGAGGACTTTCGGCGGCGTCTAGGGTCTTAACCCGGGTTACGATTGTATCTGCCAAGCCTCGAAAAGATTTGACATGAGGGTCATAAAAGCTAAGTGCGCACTCAGAAGAGAGGCGTTTGAGATAGATGAACTAGCGACACCGGTCCCCCGGCTTCAAGCTAAATCCCAAAGAGCAGCGGCGATATCGCCGTTGGCGCAGTCTATCTGAAAGCACAATCATGAAACTTCAAAATAAAACCGCCCTGATCACAGGGGGCGCACGCGGTATTGGCGCAGCGATCGCCAAAGCCTTTATCGAAAAGGGCGCGCAAGTTATCCTGACCGATATCAACGATCCGACTGGCGAGGTGACCGCCAAAGATATCGGCGCGGTCTATCATCATCTCGACGTGTCCAGCGAAGCGGACTGGGCGCGAATGACCGAGGCATTTCCCAACATCGATATCCTCGTCAACAATGCCGGGATAACCGGTTTCGAGGAGAGCCCTGCTCCACAAGATCCAGAAACTGCGGCGCTGGCAGACTGGCGGCGGGTGCATGCAACGAATCTGGACGGCACATTTCTGGGCTGTCGCTATGCGATCAAGGCCATGAAAGCGCGTGGTACGGGCAGCATTATCAATATCTCATCGCGATCAGGACTCGTCGGTATTCCGGGCGCGGCCGCCTATGCAAGCTCAAAGGCCGCAATCATCAACCATACGCGAACAGTCGCACTCTATTGCGCGCAGCAAGGCTGGGCGATCCGCTGCAATGCCATCGCGCCAGCTGCGATCCTGACCCCCATCTGGGAACCGATGCTTGGCGAGGGTGAAGCACGCGAGGAAACAATGGCAAAACTGGTCGCCGACACGCCGTTAAAGCGTTTTGGTCAACCGGAAGAAGTTGCGGCGCTGGCCGTAATGCTGGCCAGCGATGATGCAACCTATATGACTGGCGAAACGCTAACCTTGGACGGCGGATTGCTTGCCGGATCAGCGGCCAGTCCGGGCTAGTCCGGGCTAAAGCGCGTGTCTTAAGTCGCGATCTCCATGTCCCATTCGGTGAGCGCTTGATCGATAATACCCACCGCTTCGCGCACATGGGCATCTTCGATAATCAGTGGCGGCGCAAGACGCAGGACGTTATTGCCCGCCACGCCGACGAGGAGACCCTTATCCCGGCAGATCGCTTGAACCGGCTTTGGCAGAGCTTTCAAGCGAAGCCCAGTGAGCAGGCCCTTGCCGGTAACCGCCTCAACCTTGTCCGGATGGCTATCGGCGAGGCTTTTGAGCCCTTGCGCAACAGTGCCAGATACCCGGCGGACTTGGGCCAGAAAGTCCTCGTCGGACACGATGTCCCACACCACATTGCCGACTGCCATCGCCAGCGGATTTCCGCCATAGGTCGAGCCGTGACTGCCCGGCTGCATCGTGACGCCGACAGCTTCGGTGGTCAGACACGCGCCGAACGGGAACCCACTCCCGATCCCTTTCGCGCTCGACATGATGTCCGGTTCCGCATCTTCGGCCCAATCATGGGAATACAGTTTTCCGGTCCGCCCCATGCCGCATTGAACGCCATCATACATCAGGAGGGCACCGCGTTCATCGCAGAGCTTGCGCATGGCTGTCAGTTGCTCAATCGGAAGCGCGCGCACGCCGCCTTCGCCCTGAACCGGTTCAATGAACACGCCTGCGGTCTTATCCGTCACTGCGGCCTCAAGCGCGTCAGGGTCGCCCCACTCAACCTGGGTAAAACCGGGCAGAGCCGGGCCAAACCCTTCGAGATATTTTGGATTACCCCCTGCGTTGATCGCCCCCAGTGACCGACCGTGAAAGGCGCCTGTAAAGGTTACGATCTCATAGCGATCAGGATCACCATTCACCCAGTGATACTTGCGCGCGGCTTTGATCGCGCATTCGACTGCTTCGGTTCCCGAATTGGTGAAGAAGACACGATCGGCAAACGTCTTGTCGCAGATTTTACGGGCGAGCTCTTCGCCGGCCGGGACGCGAAACATATTTGACGTATGCCAGAGTTTTCCGGCCTGTTCGCGCAGGGCCTCCACACACGCCGGGTGCGAGTGCCCAAGGGAATTGACGGCAATTCCGCTTATAAAATCAAGATATTTATTCCCGGTGTCGGTAAATAGGTGAACGCCTTCCCCGCGCTCAAACGCCTCTTCCGGCGGGCGATAAACAGGCATAATGTGCTTGCGCGGATCAGACATAAGCGGACCTCCCAAAAACAAACTCCGTTATTGCACCGATTGACGACGCACGAACGGAAAGTCAACTCAAGGAAACGGCAGAATAACCGACTGGGGTGTGCGACAGCGTAAATTGACGAAAATTCACAAAAAGGCACTTGACGAATTTCGATAAGTTATTATTGTTTATCAATAATAAACAGCGAGACGCATCGAACTCCTCTCCCCCCTTCCCCGTGCGTCCCGTAAAACACTCTACTCCGATCAAACTGGGCTGCTTTTGCAGCCCTTTTTTCTTTAGCTTGCAATCAAAGCGAGCCATTCTTCCTCACTCATCGTCTGCACGCCAAGGCTTTCAGCCTTTTTCAGCTTTGACCCGGCGCCAGGCCCAGCCACCAGAATATCCGTCTTAGCCGAGACCGAGCCGGAAACCTTGGCCCCTAAAGACGTCGCACGTGCCTTTGCCTCGTCTCGCGTCATGGTTTCAAGCGTGCCAGTGAAGACGACAGTTTTCCCACTCACAGCACTTTGCGAGGACGGTGCTTCGCCATCAAGGACGATTACTTCATTGAGAAGTTCATTCATCATGGTTTGATTATGAGGCTCAGATATAAAGCTACGCAAGGCATTCACTGCACTCATTCCAACCCCATCGAGCGATGTGAAAGCCGAAATGGTTTCCTCGTCATCACTGGTCTGCAGGTTTTGAACTGCGCTCCAAAACTCAGACCACTTCACAAAGCTTCGTGCAAACAGACCCGATGTTGTCTGTCCGACATGACGGATCCCAAGCCCATTGAGAAACCGCTCGAAGCCAATGCGGCGGCGGGCTTCAATCGCATCGAATAGATTTTGCGCTGACGTTTTGCCAAAGCCCTCCCACTCCTCCAGTGGGGGCTGCTCTGCTTTTGCGATCTGATCAGTCAATTTAAAAATGTGCTGCGGCGCGCCAATCACGCCGCGTGTGTAGAAAAGCTCAATCTGTTTTGCGCCAAGGCCATCAATATCGAGGGCTTTACGCGACACGAAGTGCTTTAATCGTTCCACCGCTTGAGCAGGACAGGTCAGTCCTCCTGTGCAGCGGCGGCGAACATCTTCGGCTCCCTTATCGTCAATCTCCCGCTCGGCTTTTGACCCGCAAACTGGACAGGTTTGCGGCATCTGAAACGGCGGGTTTCGGCCATCGCGATCCGGATCCGTTACGCGAAGAACCTGAGGGATCACATCGCCTGCCCGTTGGATTTCAACATGGTCGCCCTCGCGCACATCTAAGCGCGCGATTTCATCTTCATTATGCAGCGTTGCATTCGACACAACGACGCCACCAACGGTGACAGGTTTCAGCCGTGCAACCGGTGTGAGCGACCCTGTTCGGCCGACCTGAATATCGATGGCTTCAAGTCGGGTAATCGCTTTTTCAGCCGGAAACTTGTGCGCAATGGCCCAGCGCGGAAAACGTGACTGCTGGCCGAGGCGTACCTGCCAGTCGAGGCGGTCAACCTTATAAACGACACCGTCAATGTCATAGCCGAGATCGGCGCGGCCTTCGGCAATGGCGCGGTAGGCCGCGATCAAACTCTCTATCGTCACATGATGGGTGAAAAGAGGATTGGTGGCGAAACCCCAGGTTTTGAACTTTTGAACCGCCTCAGTCTGAGTCTGCGCGAAGGGGGCGGACACCTCACCCCAGGCATAGGCGAAAAATTTCAGGGGCCGGCTTTTCGTGATGGATACGTCGAGTTGGCGAAGACTACCCGCAGCGGCGTTGCGAGGATTGGCGAAGGTCTTACCGCCGCGCTCAGCCTCACGCGCATTGAGCGCTTCGAAAGCGTCATGGCTCATATACACTTCACCGCGCACTTCGATCCGGTCCGGGACATCGCTGCCGATCAGCTCGGTCGGGACATCCTCGAGCGTGCGGGCATTTACGGTGACATCTTCGCCGACGCGGCCGTCACCGCGCGTCGCGGCTTTGACCAATTGGCCTTTCTCATAAGTCAGACTGAGCGAAAGGCCGTCGATTTTAGGTTCCGCCGTTAGCGCGACAGGATCGCTTTCTTCGAGCCCCAGAAACCGTCGAATGCGCCCAACAAAATCGGCCACGTCATCGTCATTGAAGGCATTGTCGAGCGAGAGCATCGGCTCGCCATGCGTAATTTTACCGAACCCTTCGCTTGGGCGTACACCGACACGATCGGTTGGACTGTCCTTGCGTTTCAAGTCAGGGAAACGCGATTCGATGGCCAGATTGCGCTTGCGCAGGGCGTCGTACTCGGCGTCGCTGAGATGCGGATTATCGTCGTTATAGTAGGACGCGTCCGCGAGTTTGATCTCCGTCGCGAGACGGGCCAATTCCAGACGGGCTTCTGCTTCACTCAGATCTTCGACAGCAACCGATCCACTCATGCCACCTCCAGCAATTTCGATGCGGCAGCGCGCGCCTCATCGGTAATGCTGGAGCCTGACAACATTCGAGCAATTTCTTCAAGACGCTGACCGTCATCAAGTTGGGTAACGCTGGTTACAGTCTTGCCGGTTTCATCGTCTTGTTTGCGAACACGCCACTGTCGCTGAGCAAAAGAAGCGACTTGCGGGCTATGGGTAATTGCGAAGACCTGTCGATCTGCCGCTAACCGGGCCAGACGCTCACCAATGGCTGCGGCAACGGAGCCGCCAACGCCTTGATCGGCTTCATCAAAGATGAGGGTATGACCTGAGCCGACATGAGCCAGGGCGCATTTCAAGGCGAGCGAGAAGCGTGCCAGCTCCCCACCCGATGCAATCTGTCGGAGTGGTCCAAAGCCCGATCCTGGATTGGTTTCAACCTCAAACTCTGCGCGTTCCAGACCGGCTGCGCCGTTCTCAGTCTCCGATATTGGATCAAACCGAACTGCAACGCTAACACGCTCAAGGTGTAACGCTCCGAGTTCATACATAATTGCTTTTTCGAGTTTAGACGCCGCTTTCTGCCGATCAATGCTCAGTTTTTTAGCTTTCTTCTGCCAAGCGGCATGGACCTCTTTCTCCAGCTGTTTCAGCTCATCAAGATCCGCGCTTTCAGCGTCACAAAGATCGCGTGAGCGCCTGTAGTCAGCCAGTGCCTCATAAAGACCATCGGGGTCCAAATCAAACCGGCGCGCAACGGCTCGCAAAGCTAATAGTCGCGACTCAATCCGTTCGAGCGCGGCCACATCATGGAGATCATGCACCTTCAGGGCACTAGACAGACCCTGTGCCTCTGCCAACTCAATCAAAATGCGCTCAACCGCTTCAGCCGCCGATGCAGCGTTTTGCGCAAGCGTTTCATTGATGAAGTCTAAGCCTTCCATGCGGGCGAGACGTTCAGCTGCGCGGGCCGCTTTAGACAGAGTCTCTTCGACTTCTTTGGAGGTCAGCGAGGTCTCCAACTCCGAAATAGCTTCAGTCAGTCGCTCGGCCTGCATCAGAGCTGCCCGCTGAGCCAAAAGTCGTTTTACCTCGTCAGGTTCTGGAGCGAGCTTTTCCAAGTCGTTCACTGCAAACTGCAACCATTCGCGCTTTTCGCGGGCGCTCGACAATTCCTTTTCCAGCACCTCGCGCCGGGAACGGGCGTCCATTGCTTGGTTCCATGTCGCTTTCACAGCGCTTACATGTACATCAAGGCCCCCAAAGCGATCGAGCAATGCCCGATGATTTGACGGGCGCAACAAACTGGAGGCAGCGTGCTGGCTGTGAATTTCGACGAGGCTTTCGCCCACTTGCAAAAGGGTTGAAGCCGCAACCGGCTGATCATTGATAAAGCCACGCGATGGCCCGGTCGAAGAAATCGTACGCCGCAATGTCAGCGTCTCATCACTTGTCGTCTCAAGCCCCAGATCCCTCAGAAGCGACCAGACGTCATGATCTGCCTCGAGCGTGAACACTGCGGATAGACAGGCTTGATCACATCCCGTGCGTACCAGTTTCCGATTTGTCTGCCCCCCGAGTACGATCCCCAAAGCATCCAGAATAATAGATTTACCGGCACCGGTCTCACCCGTGAGCGAGGTAAAGCCCGTGTCTGCATCGAGGTCGAGGACGTCGATTAAAAGAAAAGATCGTATGGATAAACCAAGCAACATGGTCGTCGCTTAGCATAAGAACAAAAACAGAACAAGCTCTTTCCGTGCAAATACCGGAACCTTAGCGCCCGCCGGGTATGAGGCGTTGTAGCCAAGTGCGCTTTTGCGCCTCATCCACGAGATTAGGATCCATGCCTTCGCCACTCAAGAGACGATAACTCATCTGATACCAGTCGCTATCGGGATAATTGTAGCCGAGCACAGCCCCGGCCGCGAGGGCGTCCTGGCGCAAGCCGAGAGATAAATAGGTTTCAACCAACCGGTGCAGTGCTTCAGCGGCATGGCCGGTTGTTTCATAGTCTTTCACAACCGTCTTGAACCGGTTGACTGCCGCGAGATGCTGATTGCGGCGCAGATACCAGCGCCCGATCTCCATCTCTTTACCGGCCAGCTGGTCCTGCACCATGTCGAGCTTTAGGTTCGCATCGCGGGCATAATCACTATCGGGAAAGCGGCGGGCGACATCTGTCAGCGCGGCCTTGGACAGTTCCGTCGTATTCTGGTCACGGCCGACATCGACGATCTGATCGAAATAGCTGACGGCAATGAGATAATAAGCATAGGCGGCATCATCGGCGGCTGGATTAAGCGAGATAAATCTTTGTGCGGTCGAAATCGCCTGATCGTAATCGCGCGCCTGATAAGACGCAAATGCGGACATGAGCGCTGAGCGTCTAGCCCACTCTGAATAAGGATGCTGGCGCTCTACTTCATTGAACAAGGCGACTGAATCAGCATAGTCACCTTTATCCAATTCCGCGAGGGCGAGATTATAGATCCGTTCTACAGGGCGCTCGACATAGGCCAATTGTTCATTTCGTGTCG